>JALYHO010000262.1 GCA_030776545.1 Pseudomonadota bacterium
ACCGTGCGCCATTGACGGCGTGGGCGCGCGCCTTGCGCGAGCGCGCCGCCGACCCTGCCGAACCGCTCGGCGCGTTGCAGGCGTATGCGCTCGACGAAGCGATCGCGGCGCTCGCGCAGCGCTACCCCGACCCGGAATTGCAAACCTGCGACGGTCCTGAACTGCGTGTGTGGGTCGACCGGGAACGCGCTGCGTTCAGCAGCTGGTACGAGATGTTCCCCCGCTCCGCCTCCTTCGAACCCGGGCGCCATGGCACGTTCGACGACGTCGCAGCGCGGCTGCCCTACGTCGCTGAACTTGGCTTCAACGTGCTGTATCTGCCCCCGATTCATCCGATCGGGCGGATCCAGCGCAAGGGTCGCAACAATGCCCTGGTGGCCGAACCCGGCGATGTCGGAAGCCCGTGGGCGATCGGCGCCGAGGAAGGCGGTCACACCGCGATCCTGCCCGCCCTGGGAACGGCGGCAGACTTTCGCGCGCTGGTCGGGCAGGCGGCGGCGCTCGGGATCGAAATCGCACTCGACATCGCGTTCCAATGCGCCCCCGACCACCCTTGGGTCAAGCAGCATCCCCAGTGGTTTCGTTGGCGGCCGGACGGCAGCGTTCAGTACGCGGAGAACCCACCCAAGAAGTACCAGGACATCTATCCCTTCGACTTCGAATCGGCGGATTGGCAGGCGTTGTGGCTCGCCCTCAAAGGCGTGTTCGACCACTGGATCGGGGAGGGCGTGAAGATCTTTCGGGTCGACAATCCGCACACCAAGGCATTTCCGTTCTGGGAGTGGGTCGTGGGCGAGATCAAGCGCGAGCACCCGGACGTGCTGTTCCTGGCCGAGGCCTTCACCCGGCCCAAGGTCATGCATCGGCTGGCCAAGCTGGGCTACTCGCAGTCCTACACCTACTTCACGTGGCGCAATACGCGGGCCGAATTGATCGACTACTTCACCGAACTGCACGACGGTCCCGGGCGCCACTACTTTCGTCCCAACGTCTGGCCCAACACGCCCGACATCCTCAACGAGCATTTGCACGGTGCGCCGCGGCAGGTCTTCATGACGCGCCTGCTGCTGGCCGCCACGCTGTCGGGCAACTACGGCATCTACGGTCCGGCCTATGAGCTGATGTGGTCGCAGCCGCGTGAACCCCGTAGTGAAGAGTACCTCGACTCCGAGAAATACCAGATTCGAGCCTGGGAGCTCGATCGCGGCGATTCCTTGCGCGGTTTCATCACCCTCGTGAATCGCGCCCGGCGCGACCACGGCGCCCTTCAGGCCGGCTCGACGCTGCAGTTCCTGCCGGTCGACAACGACCAGTTGATCGCCTACTTCCGGCGCAGCGCGGACGGGGCGAGCGTGATCGTCGGGGTGGTCAATCTGGACCGGCACCATGCCCAGTCGGGTTGGGTGCACCTCGATGCGGCCCTGCTGGGTGACGTCGGGGCGGACGGGTTCGAGGTCGACGATCTCTTGACGGGGCAGGTGTTTCGCTGGCGAGCCGGCGGCAATTTCGTGGCCCTGGATCCTGCCGGCATGCCTGCCCACCTCCTGCATTTGCGCCTTCCGACCGGCCCCGGACACGTCGCCGGGGGGATGGCGTGAAGGCGCCCGCGACCGGGGTGCCGAGCCCGACGCCGCAACTCGAAGCCGCCGAGGGCGGAGCCACCGTGTCGGCCGACGACGCCGCGCTCTGGTACCAGGAAGCGATCATCTACCAGCTCAACGTCAAGGCCTTCTACGACTCGAACGGCGACGGCGTCGGCGACTTCAAGGGCGTCACGTCCAAGCTCGACTACGTCAAGGACCTGGGCGTCAACACGATCTGGCTGATGCCCTTTTATCCCTCGCCGCTGCGCGACGACGGCTACGACATCTCCGACTATCACGACGTCCATCCGCAGTACGGCACGCTGGCGGACTTCAAGGAAATGCTCGAGGAGGCGCACCGGCGAGACCTCAAGGTCATCACCGAACTCGTCATCAACCACACGTCCGACCAACACCCCTGGTTCCAGGCGGCGCGGCGCGCACCCAAGGGATCGCCCGAGCGCGACTTCTACGTCTGGAGCGAGACCGACACCCGCTACGCGGGCACCCGAATCATCTTCACGGACACCGAGACCTCGAACTGGACCTACGACCCGTTGGCCAAGGCCTACTACTGGCACCGCTTCTTCAGTCATCAGCCCGACCTCAACTTCGACAACCCGCAAGTCCTCGAAGCGATTTTCAAGACGATGCGGTTCTGGCTCGACATGGGGGTCGACGGCTTCCGGCTGGACGCCATCCCCTACCTGATCGAGCGCGAAGGCACCAACAACGAAAACCTGCCCGAAACCCACGCGATCATCAAGCAATTGCGAGCCGCGATCGACGCGAGCTACAAGAACCGCTTCTTGCTGGCGGAGGCCAACCAATGGCCGGAAGACGTCCGTGAATATTTCGGTGACGGCGATGAATGCCACGCTGCGTACCACTTTCCCCTGATGCCGCGCATGTACATGGCCATTGCGCAAGAGGATAGGTTCCCGTTGACGGAGATCATGCAGCAGACGCCGGACATCCCGCCGAACTGCCAGTGGGCGATCTTCCTGCGCAACCACGACGAGCTCACGCTCGAGATGGTGACCAGCAAGGAGCGCGACTACATGTACCTCACCTACGCGGCCGACCCGCGCGCCCGCATCAACCTGGGCATCCGCCGGCGTCTCGCGCCGTTGATGGACAACGACACCGATCGCATCAAGCTCATGAACAGCCTGCTGCTGTCGAGGCGAGGCTCGCCCATCGTCTACTACGGCGACGAGATCGGCATGGGCGACAACGTCTTCATCGGCGACCGCAACGGCGTGCGCACGCCGATGCAGTGGACCCCCGACCGCAACGCCGGGTTCTCGCGCGCCGATCCGCAGCGGCTCTACCTGCCGCCCATCATGGATGCGGTCTACGGCTACGAAGCGCTGAACGTGGAGGCCCAGCAGCGCGAGCCGGCCTCGCTCCTGAACTGGATGCGACGCATGTTGACCGTGCGCAAGTCCAGCAAGGCCTTCGGACGCGGCGACCTGGTCTTCCTCAAGCCCGGGAACCGCAAGATCCTGGCTTATTTGCGCATCTACGCCGACGAGGTGATCCTGTGCGTGGTCAACCTCGCGCGCTCGGCCCAGCCGGCCGAGCTCGATCTCGCGGCCTACAAAGGGCGGGTGCCCGTGGAAATGCTCGGGCGCACGCCTTTCCCGCCGGTCGGGGAGCTGCCCTATCTGATGACCATCGCGGCACACGGCTTTTACTGGCTGCGATTGAGCACGGACGTGAGCGTGCCGAGTTGGCACCTCACCGTACAGCCGGCGGAAGAGCGCCCCGTGCTGGTGCTTTTCGATGGCTGGAACAGCCTCTTTCGCGACCACGTCGTCCCGTGGCGCATCGGCATGGCGATCAAGACCCGGGCGCAATTCGAAGCCGACGTGCTGCCGCGCCACATCGAGTCGCAACGTTGGTACGGGACCAAGGGAACACCCGTCAAACGCGCCCAGATGACCGAGCATGTGCTTTGGGAGCGCGGCGCGGACACCTGGCTGCTGCCCTTGTTCACCTTGGAAGGCCCGGCCGATTCGACGTATTTCGTGCCCTTGGCGATCGCCTGGGAAGACCGGCAGGAAGAGCGCTTTCGGAGTTTCTCGGCGGCGGCCGTGGCGCGGGTGCGGCAACAAGCCGAAGTCGGCCTGCTCGCCGACGCCTTCGCGGACGAGCAGTTCTGCCGTGCCGTCGTCGAGGCCATCGGCCAGCGTCGGGAGCTCAGGGCCGGAGCCGGAACGATCCGGTTCACACCGACCCGGGCCTTTGCCGACATCGTCGGCAGCGACCTCGCCGCCCTCCCGGTCAGTCGGCCGCAAGCCCAGAGCAGCAACACCATCGTCACGTTCGGCGAAAGCGTCTTCCTCAAGGGCTATCGTCGGCTCGGGGAAGGCGTCAATCCCGAAGTGGAGATCGGCAGCTTTCTCACCGAGGTGGCGGGCTTCGACCACATTGCGCCGGTCGCGGGCGCGGTCCAGTACGTCGGCGACGACGGGCGTTCGATGTCGCTCTGCCTGCTGCAGGCGTATGTTTCCAACCAGGGCGACGGCTGGGTCAACCTGACCGGCTACCTGGCGCGCTTTTTCGAGCTGCTGCGCAGCAGTACGGATCCGTTGCCGGACGACGTGCACGGCGGCCACCTCGCGCTGACCCGGACCCTGGGGCAGCGCACCGCCGAGATGCACCGTGCGTTGGCGACGGCGAGTGCGGACCCGGCCTTCGGCGCCGAGGTGCTCAGCGCGGCCGACGTGGAGGCCTATCGGCAGCAGGCCCTCGCCGAAGTGCAGGCGACCCTGGCGATGCTCGAGTCCCGGCTCGCGCAACTCTCTGGCCCGACCCTGGAGGACGCGCGCGCCGTGCTGCTGCAGCGCGACCGTTTGCTGGAGCGCTTGCGGCAGGCCGACACGGGCACCGGGTCGGCACTCAAATCACGCATCCATGGCGACTACCACCTGGCACAGGTGCTGGTCTCGCGCAACGATTTCGTGATCGTCGACTTCGAGGGCGAGCCGGCGCGCAGCTTCGCCGAGCGCCGCGCCAAGCAGTCGCCGATGCGCGACGTGGCCGGGATGTTGCGCTCCTTCGCCTATGCGCGCGCCAGCGCCTTGCGCACCGCGGCCCACACGCCCGACGAAGAGGCGCAGCTCTCGGCACCGGCGGCCGCGTGGGAAGCCGCCACGCGCCAGGCATTCCTCGACGGCTACGCCGAGGCCATGCAACGCGTCGGTGACGGGCGGTTCGATCCGGGTACGGGGCTCTTGCCCCTGTTCGAACTGCAAAAGGCCTTGTACGAACTGCGCTATGAACTCGGCAACCGGCCCGACTGGGTCCACATCCCGCTGGGTGGCATTCTCGCCCTGGTGGCGCCCGCGCGCCAGACCCGCTAGCGCATTCCATCTCAGGAGAAGTTCATGGAACGAATCGACGTGCTGTTCGAGCCGGTACGGGCCCTGCTCGTGCAGATCGGCGCTTTTTTGCCACGCCTGGCCATCGCCCTCGTGGTCCTCGTGGTGGGCGTACTCGTCGCCAAGGCGGCGCGTTTCGCGGTGCAGAAGGCGCTTCGGGCCATCAATTTCAACGTCGTCACGCAGCGCGCGGGGATCGACGGCTTCCTGCAGCAAGGGGGGTCGGACATCGACACCGTGGTGCTGCTCGGCCTGCTGACCTATTGGGTGGTCATCCTGGCCGCGCTGATCGTCGCGTTCAACGGCATCGGCCTGACCCACGTGACCGAGTTGCTCAGCCGGGCGATGTTGTTCGTCCCGAAGCTCATCATCGCGCTGCTCGTCCTGGCGCTCGGGGCCTACTTCGCGCGCTTCGTCTCCAACGCCATCGTCGCCTACTGCCACGGCATCGGGATGCGCGATGCAGACGTCCTGGGGCGGCTGGCGCGCTACGCGATCGTCGTCTTCGTCGTGATCATGGCGCTCGACCAGATGGAGATCGGCGGCACCATCGTGCACGACGCCTTCCTGCTCGTGCTGGGCGGTGTGATGCTGGCATTGGCGATCGCTTTCGGTCTGGGCGGACGGCACTGGGCCGCGGCCCACCTCGAGAGCTGGTGGCCGGCGCCGAAGCGGGACCGACTCCCATGAGTCTGGCGGCACATCCGACACCGGACCCGGACACCACGGACGCACCCGCACCCTTCGGCGCGCGCCTGCTGTCCAACGACCACACCGAGTTCCGGGTTTGGGCCCCGAGCGCGGCCAGGGTGTCGGTGGTGATCGAGCCGGACGGCCGCGCCGCGCCGCTGCGCCGCGAGGC
>JALYHO010000263.1 GCA_030776545.1 Pseudomonadota bacterium
GCCGCGGTCGAGGCGCGCAATGCCGAGCGCGCAGCGCATGGCCAGACCGCAGCGCCGCTGCCGGCGCCGTCCTCGGCGCGTTGACGGCAGCACGAGGCGTCGCCAAGCCGGCCCTCTGGCGCGAACCGTCGTCAGGCTCCCCCCGGAACGAAGGGTGCGAATCAGTACCGAATTCCGCGGCCCATGGTACCGTTTAGACAGTGCGCTGCAGCGGTGCCAAAGGGTGTCATCGCCGCCAACTGCACCTTGGCTGAGCATCTGGCGCGGGGGGAGCCAGCCGACGTCTACCCCGGAAGCAAAGTATCGATCCATGCGTAAAGTGATCCGTGAGTCCGGGCGTGTCGGTCCGAAGCCGTCTGCGATGATGGTGGCGACCAGCCTGGCCCTTTGTGCCTGGGCTGGTCAGGCCGGCGCCGCGACCGTGCCGACGCGAACCTTCGTCCAGCCGGCGGTCGTGGACCTGGGCGTGGCCCTCCCGGGCGCGATGAAAACCATCACCGTCGGCCTGGCATTGCGCAATGCCGCAGCGCTCGATCCATTGATTGCCAGCATGAGCCGGCCGGACAGCGCCAATTTCCGTCATTTCCTCACACCGGCGCAATTCGCGGCGCAGTTCGGACAGTCGGCCGCCGCGGTCGCACAGGTGGTCGACTCGCTGCGATCGTTCGGCTTCAACGTGCAGGCGGTGCATTCCAACAACTTGCTGATTACCGCCAGCGCCACCAACGCGCAGATCGCAGCGGCATTCGGGACGACGATCCATGCTTACTCCCAGGCGGGCGTGAGCTATGAAGCGCCCGCGGCGCCGGCTGTCATTCCGGCGGCCCTGGCAGGCGTCGTGGCGAGCGTCGCGGGTCTCAGCAACAAGCCCGTGCTGCTGTCGCATCGCATGGTCACGCCCAACACCAACGCCCTCGCGGGCGATGCGCCGGCGGCCTTCGCGATGCCGAGCGCCGCGGCGCCCGCAAGCGCGCCAGGCTCCTACACGGTGCTCGATCTGGCCGCCATCTACAACATCAATCCGCTCTATGCCAAGGGCTATACGGGGGCTGGCAGGACGATCGGCATCGCCACGCTGGCGGGCTACGACCAGGCCGATGCCTACGCCTATTGGGCGGCCTTGGGCCTGCCGGTCGCGCCCGGCCGGATCACCGACGTGCCAGTCGACGGCGGCGCCCTGAGCACGGATGGCCCGGGCTCGCCCGGCTCCGGCGAGACGACGCTCGACGTGCAGCAGTCGGGGGGCGTGGCGACGGGCGCGAACATGCGGGTCTATATCGCGCCGAATACCGATGCCGGGTTCGTGGACGTCTTCGCGCAGGCCGTGGAGGAGAACCTGGTCGATGTTCTGTCGGTGAGCTGGGGCAGCGCCGAGATCACGTTCGATCCGAAACTTCTGGCGCAGTACCACCAGATCTTCCAGCAGGCTGCGGCGCAAGGGATCCCGGTGATCGCCGCGACCGGTGACGCGGGCGCCTACGACATCAACCGCGCCTTGCCGTATCCCTACTGCTCGGCGCTGCTGTCGGTCGATTTCCCGGCTTCCGAACCCTATGTCCTGGGCGCCGGCGGGACCACCCTTCCGAACACCGTCCAACACCGTTACGGACCGGTCACGGTACCGACCGAGCGCGCCTGGGGGTGGGACTATCTCAAGCCCTACATCACGACGTACTACACCCAGGCGCTCTACAACCGCAGCTATCTGGCGGTCGGCGGGGGCGGGGGTGTCAGCTCGGTGTACGGCGTGCCGGACTATCAATCGGGCCTGCCGGGCCTGGCGAAAACCGCGCAGGCCCAGTCCCTGCTGTGTGGCCCGCCGGTGACGGCCTCGGGGTATCAGGACCTGGCCGACCTGCCGGCCCACGTGGCCGGGCGCAATCTGCCGGACATTTCGTTGAATGCGGACCCCTACAGCGGGTACTTGATTCTGCAGGGCGGGAAGGTGACGAGCGAAGGGGGCACGAGTTTCGTCTCGCCCCAGCTCAACGGCATCTTGACCTTGATCAGCCAGGGCATCGCGACCAGCCCGGCCAATCCGAAGGGCCGGATCGGATTTGCGCTGCCGCAGCTCTACGGGGCTTTCAAGCAGCAAGGCTATGCGGCGGGTTCGCCCTTCAAGGCGATCACCGCGGGTGACAACGAGTTCTACCCGGCGGTGGCGACCTACAACCCCGCCACCGGCCTGGGATCGCTCAATGTCGATGCACTGGCGACGACCCTGGGGGCCGCGCCTGCGCCGGGTCGCTGACGCGTTGCCCCGAGCCGCCGGGCGGAGCCCGGCGGCCTCGAACCCGATTCCGATTTTGCAACTCACCGAACTTCCACCATGAAATCGTTTAAAAAAGTGATGCTGGCTGCCGCCTGCGGGGCAGCGTTCCTGGGCAGTGCGCAGGCGGCGCAGGAATCCAACACCTTCTTGCTCGCCAATGTCTATGAAAACACCGTCGGCACGCTGGCCCAGTACTACCCGGTCACCAATCAGGCGGCCGGGGTCTCGCCCCGCGTGGACGGCGACACCTTCGTCGATGACTACGTCCTGCAGCTGATCGAGGGCGATACATTCAGCGTGGCCCTGCAGGCCGACGCAGGTAGCGTGAGTTTCGAAAGCATCTCGATGCTCGACTTCACCGGCGGGACGTACGATTTCGCGGCGTCCACGTTCACGTCGAAGAGCTTTCTGGGCACCGGCCTGCCCCTGATCAGCGGTCTCTACGACCTGCAGGTCACGGGCGAGATCGAGGCCGACGGCGGGTCCTACAGCGGCGCCATCTACAACGCCGCTGCCGTTCCGGAACCGCAGGAATGGGCCTTGATGCTGGTCGGGTTGGCGGCGCTCGGGGGCTACGGCCGCCGCCGCGCGTCGGGCAGGCGTTAGAGGCGTGTGCCGGCCGGCTGCTATTCGAGCGGATCGACCCGCACGAGCGCGAGCGACAGGTTGTCGCCACCCCCGCGAGCGCGCTGACGCGCCTTGCTGATCAGCATTTCGCTCGCTTCGCGCGCGGGCAGCGCGTGCACGATGGCGCCGATCTCGCGTGGCGTGAAGTAGTGCCACAGCCCATCGCTGCAGGCCAGCACGCTGTCGCCGGTCTCCAGGGGGTCGAGGTGGGTCTGGGTCAACGGCGGCTCGGCATTGGTGCCGAGGCAGCCGGTCAAGAGGTTCGATTGGGGGTGGGTGTTGGCCTCGTCCTCGGTGATCGTTCCTTCTTCGACCAGCCGCTGCACGTAGGAGTGGTCGATGGTGCGCGTCATCAGTTTTGCGCCCCGGAAGTGGTAAACCCGCGAATCACCTGCATGGACGATGTCGCACGCGCGTGTCGGGCTGACGATGAACGCCGCGACCGTGCTGTGCGGCTCTTCTTCCGACGTGATCGCGGTGAGCTTGATCATCAGGTGGGCTTCGAGCACCAGCTGCTTGAGCGCTTCGCCCGGGTCGTCCTTGTTCGGCGCATAGCGCTCGAACAACTGGTTGGCGGTCAGCAGGACCTGGTCGGCGGCCTTGCGGCCACCGCTCTTGCCGCCCATGCCATCGGCCAGCACGGCCATCAGGCAGCCCGGCACGCGGTGATGAGCGATGATCTCGACCTGGTCTTGCTGGTAGGCGCGGTCGCCGCGGTGGATGCCGGTGGTGGCGGTCAGGCGGTAGCCGAGGGTCGCGGTGCTCATGATCGAAAACTATAATCGGTTTGCATTCGAGCCCTGCGCCGATTTGCGCACACAAACACGCTCGGCGACGCGCGTCCATGGATCTGAACCTGCATTCCCTGCCCCGCCGCCTGATCGAACTGCGCATCGAGCACGCCGACCTCGACAGCCTGATCGACCAGGCCGTCCTGGCCGCTTCGAGCGACGAGCTCTGCTTGCGCCGACTCAAGAAGCGGCGGCTGTCGCTGCGGGACCAGATTGCCCGGATCGAGGCCGAGCTCGACCCTCCTGAACCGGCCTGAGACCTTGACCCCCCTCGAAGAGGCCGTGACCGCGGCATTCGCCCGCGACGGCGCGCTGGCCCGCGCCGATTCGAGCCATGTGGAGCGCGACGTGCAGTTGCGCATGGCTCTCGGCGTGGCGCGCGCGATCGACGAGCGCAGCGCACTCGTCGCCGAGGCCGGCACGGGTGTCGGCAAGACCTTTGCCTATTTGGTGCCGACGTTGCTGAGCGGCGCGCGGGCGCTGGTGAGCACCGCCACCAAGAGTCTCCAGGACCAACTCTTCCTGCGCGACATTCCCAGGCTCCGGGATGCCCTGCGCGTGCCGGTGTCGGTGGCCCTCCTCAAGGGGCGGGCCAGCTACCTGTGCCTGCATCGGCTGAACCAGGCGCGCCAGGCCGAGACCTTGCCGGACCGCTGGGCCGCGCGCACCCTCGCGAAGGTGGAAGCGTGGTCCCACGCCACCGTCAGCGGCGACCTGGCCGAATTGGCGGGGCTGGACGAACGCAGCAGCGTGATCCCTCTGGTCACGTCGTCGCGCGAGAACTGCCTGGGGCAGGAGTGTCCCCAGTTTCGCCAATGCCACGTCGTCAAGGCGCGGCGCGACGCGATGGCGGCCGACGTGGTGGTCGTGAACCACCATCTCTTCTTCGCCGACATGAATCTGCGCGACACCGGGGTCGCCGAACTCCTGCCGAGCGTCGACGTGGCGCTTTTCGACGAAGCGCATCAATTGCCCGAGGCCGGTGTGCAGTTCCTCGGCACGGTCCTGGGAACCGGCCAGGTGGTCGACTTCGCGCGCGACCTGCTCGGTACGGGTCTGCAACAGGCCCGTGGCCTGCAGCCGTGGCAGGAGCTCGCCGGCGGGTGCGACAAAGCCGCGCGCGATCTGCGCATCGCCGCCACCGGGCGCCTGCGCGACTTGCGCGGCACCTTGAAGCTGCGCTGGAGCGAACGTGCCGGCGACGCCGAATTCGGTGCCGCGCTCGTCGGCCTGGCCAGTGCCTGCAAGGCAGCGGGCCAGGCCTTGAAGGTCGTCGCCGAGATGGCACCGGATTTTCAGAAGCTCATCGAGCGCGCGGGGCAGTTCGCGGCGCTTGCCGAGCGCTTCGGAGCGCCGGTCGAGGACGGCCAGGTCCGCTGGGTCGACATCTCGCCCCACCAGGCCCGCCTGGTCGAGTCGCCGCTCGACATTCGCGCCGCCTTGCAGGCGCAGATGGCGGCGTCGCCCAAGGCCTGGGTCTTCACGTCCGCGACGCTCGGTGACGACGAGAAGCTCTCGTGGTTCACCGAAGCGGCCGGTTTGTCCCAGGCGCGCACGCTGCGTCTGGGCAGCCCGTTCGACTACGCCGCCCACGCGCGGCTCTATGTCCCGCGCGGTTTCCCCAAGCCGAACGAGCCCGATCACGCGCCCTCGGTCGGCCTCCTGGCTTCGCGCTGCGCGCGCGTGTTGGGGGGCAGGACGTTCGTGTTGACGACCACCTTGCGCGCGCTCCAGGTCATCGGCGAGCAGCTCAAGGCCGAGTTCGAGGCCCACGGCGATGCCCTGCAGGTGTTGATCCAGGGCGTGGTCCCCAAGCGCCAGTTGATGCAGCAGTTTCTGGCCGAGCCACGATCGGTGCTGGTCGGATCGCAAAGCTTCTGGGAGGGGATCGACGTGCCGGGGGCGGCCCTGCAATGCGTCGTGATCGACAAGCTGCCTTTCCCGCCGCCCAATGACCCGCTGGTCGAGGCCCGCGTGAAGCGCCTCGAAGGGGAGGGCCGCAACCCCTTTTCAGACTACTTCGTCGCCGAAGCGGCCGTGGCGTTGAAGCAGGGCGCCGGGCGTCTGATCCGCAGCGAGACCGATCGCGGCCTGTTGGTGGTTTGCGACCCGCGCATGGCCGGCATGAACTACGGTAAGCGCCTGCGTGATGCGCTTCCCCCGATGACCGCACTGGCCACCGAGGCGCAAGCACTGGACTGGCTGGCGGAGCTCGCCGAGGCGTCGCTGCCGTTTTGAGACGTCGCCACGCGCGCCGGTTATCGAGACGGCGCCGTAAGCGTTGCGCCTCAACCTCTCACCAGACCTGCCACCAGGGTTTTTTCACGATGCCACCGACCTCGACAGTGCTGTCCGGAAAATTGGTCCGCAGCACCCGGTCGGCGTCGTCGCGCAGTTCATTCAGACCGAGCTTGCCGTAGCTCTCCGACAGGATGAACAGCGCTTCCTGCGCCGACGGCGATTGCTGGAACTCGGTGATGACCTGTTGCGCCCGGTTCGCGGCCGCCACGTAGGCACCCCGCCTGAAGTAGTAGCGCGCCACGTGGACTTCGTAGGCGGCGAGCGAATTGACGATGTAGTTCATCCGCACCCGCGAGTCGTCGGCGTAGAGCGACTGGGGGAATTGATCGACCAGTTGCTTGAACGACTGGTAGGAGTCGCGCGCCGCCTGCTGGTCGCGCTCGGACAGGTCCTGGCGCGCCAGCGAGCCGAGCAGCCCGAGGTTGTCGTTGAAATTCACCAGGCCTTGCAGGTAGAGGGCGTAGTCGATGGCAGCGCTGGTCGGGTGCAGCTTGATGAAGCGCTCCAGCGTCGAAAGGGCCTGCGCCTTCTCGCCGCTCTTGTAGAGCATGTAGGCGCGCTCGATCTGCGCCTGTTGTGCCAGCGCCGTACCCGATGCCCGACCTTCCAGCCGCTCGTAGAGCTTGCCGGCACGCTCGTAGTTGCCTTGCGAGGCCTCCTCCTTGGCCTCTGAATACAATCGCTCGGCGCTCCATTGCGATTCCGGCTCCTTCGGGGTCGTTCCGCAGCCGACCAGCGCGGCCGCGGTCAGCAGGGCCAGCGCGCCGGCAATGGGCCGGCGCAGCACACTCGATTGGGTCATGGGCCATGGGGCGCTCGCGCTGCGGCGCCTTCCTGTCAAAAAACGAACACCGATTATATGGTTGCACCCCAGGCGGGAAGACTCGCCGATCTCGGCGCGGCCCTGGACGCCGAACTCGACCCGCCATGGTCGGTCCTGCCCGAGCGCCGCACGGCGCCGCTTCCGGTCGAGTTGCACGGACAACGCCTCGACAAGGCGGTGGTTGCCATGGCGGGCGAGTTCTCGCGCAGCCATTTGCAGGGCCTGATCGAACGCGGCCACGCTTCGGTCGACGGCGTGGTCGTGACGACCCCCTCGCGCAAGGTCCTGGCCGGGCAGGCGATCGGCATCGAACTGGTTCCCACTGCCGAAAGCCGCGCGTTTCGCGCCGAACGGCTGCCCTTGTCGATCGTGTACGAGGACGCACACGTGCTGGTCGTTGACAAGCGCGCCGGCATGGTGGTGCATCCGGCGGCCGGCAACTGGTCGGGCACCCTGCTCAATGCCTTGCTGGCGCATCACCCGGGGGCGGCGGCGCTGCCGCGTGCCGGCATCGTCCACCGGCTCGACAAAGACACCTCGGGACTGATGGTCGTCGGCAAGGACCTGCCCGCGGTCACTGCGCTGGTGCGGGCGATCGCGGCGCGCGAGGTCCGGCGCGAGTACCTCGCGATCGCCCATGGCGAAGTCGGTGCGGGCGAGTTCAGCATCGACGCCGCGATCGGGCGCGACCCGCAGGCCCGCATCAAGATGGCCATCGTCGCGTCGGGCAAGCCTGCCCGCACGGATGTGCGGGTGATCGCACGGGCCGACGGCTACAGCGCCCTGCATTGCCGACTCCATACCGGGCGCACCCACCAGATCCGGGTTCACCTGGCGGCCCGCGGGCATCCCCTGGTGGCCGACGTGCTCTACGGCGGCCGCTCGGCGCTCGGCCTGGCGCGTCAAGCGCTGCACGCGACGCGTCTGGCCTTCGCTCACCCCCTGACGGGAGATCCGCTCGCCTTCGAAGCGCCGCTTCCTGCCGATCTGGCGTCGGCTTGGCACCACGTCACAGGCAGCTCCGGTTGATTGCCGCGACACGGGCGCGCCAACAGGTACAATGACACATTCCTTTTCGGCGCTCGGCGTCCAGTTGGCCCTCCACGGGGCCCGCCGATGACGGCAAAACCGCCGGAAAAGCGATTTGCGCACCCAAGGTGCCCGGGCGGCCGCGAGAAGCGGCGCCCACCTGCCAACCGCGCCGGCCGCGAGATGCGATGGTCCATTCAAGACATCCTGCGTCAGCGCCGAGCGGCCCATGCACGAACTGTCAGCCGATGCCAGCCGGGACGGACCGGCCGAAGGATGAACGAAGTCCATGAATAGCCAGGATGCCAAACGCGTCCTCGAGACCGCCTTGATCTGCGCCAGTCAGCCACTGCCCCTGCGCGACATGGGGGTGCTGTTCGACGACGCGGTCGGTCCGGATACCTTGCGCTCCTTGCTCGACGAGCTGTCTCGCGACTGGGCCGACCGTGGCGTCGAGCTGGTCGCGCTGGCCTCGGGCTGGCGCCTGCAGAGCCGTCCCGAGATGCGTCCTTATCTGGACCGGTTGAACCCCGAAAAGCCGCCCAAGTATTCGCGCGCCGTCATGGAGACCCTGGCCATCATCGCCTACCGCCAGCCGGTCACCCGTGGCGACATCGAGGACATCCGCGGCGTCACGGTCGCGAGCCAGATCATCAAGCAACTCGAAGACCGGGGCTGGGTCGAGGCGATCGGGTATCGGGAGGCGCCGGGCCGGCCCGCCTTGTTGGCAACGACTCGGCAGTTTCTGGACGATCTCGGGTTGGCGAGCCTGGAGCAACTGCCGCTGCTGGCCGGTGTCGTGCTGCCGGGTGAGCACGCCGCCGCGGCCGACGCCGGGCAGCAAGGGTCGCTGCTCGAGGCGCCGGCAGCCGACCCGTCACCCGGCGACGCCCCCGCAACTGACCCGGTCGCTGCACTCCCTTCTTCACACGACCTTGCGCCCGACCTCGCACCTGCCGGCGCCACTGCGCTTGCGCCAGTCGCACCCGACGGCCCGACCCCCGCCCCCGATCCCGCCCCCGATTGTCCCGACGAGCCTGCGGCGGATGCCGCACCCATGGAACCCCACGAATGAACGTCAATCCTGATCCTTTGCTGCCGCCCGATTCCGACCCCGCGGCGACCGCCGGCGACCCCCCGGCCAAGCCGGTGCGTCGGCGCCGAGCGACCAAGGCGAGCGACGTGGACGGCGCCGTCCCGGGGGACGTGAGCGCGCCGGCAGACGGGG
>JALYHO010000264.1 GCA_030776545.1 Pseudomonadota bacterium
GGCCGGACCGGTGCGGCCCGGCCGATGCAGTGGCGCATCGAGCGCGGCGGTCAGGTGCTCACCCTGACCGTGACGCCGACGGTCGCGAACGAAGGCGGCGTCTCGGTCGGGCGGCTCGGCCTCTACCCGGGCCAGGCGCCGGAGATGATCAAGGTCCGCTACGGTTTCTTCGAAGGCATCTCGCAAGCCTTGAGCCAGACCTGGCAGATGGCCGTGCTGAACCTGAAGATGCTGGGCAAGATGGTGATCGGGCAGGCGTCGCTGAAGAACCTCAGCGGCCCGCTCACGATTGCCGATTACGCCGGCCAGTCGGCGCGGCTCGGACCGGCGGTTTTCCTCGGCTTCCTGGCGGTGGTGAGCATCGGCCTCGGGGTCTTGAACCTGTTGCCGCTGCCGGTCCTCGATGGTGGGCACCTGATGTATTATCTTTTCGAGGGTGTGACGGGGCGGCCGGTCTCCGAGCGGTGGCTGGAACGGCTGCAGCGTGGCGGGGTGGCCATCATGCTCATGATGATGTCCCTGGCTCTCTATAACGACGTGGCCCGCCTCCTGGGCCTGCAATGACCGATCGCATGCTTTTCACATCCCGCTCGCCCTGGTTTCGCCCTTCCGTTGTCTGCGTCGCGATCGCCGCCGCCCTGCCGGTGGCTTCGGCCTGGGCGGTCGAGCCGTTCACCGTCCGCGACATCCGCGTCGAGGGCCTGCAGCGCAGCGATGCCGGAACCGTGTTCGCCTCGCTGCCGTTTCGGGTCGGCGACAGCTACAGCGACGACAAGGGCGCTGCGGCGTTGCGCGCCCTGTTCGCGACCGGTCTCTACAAGGACGTTCGCATCGACATCGATGGCCAGGTCGTCGTCGTCATCGTCGAAGAACGGCCGGTCATCGCCAACATCGATTTCGTCGGCATGAAGGAATTCGACAAGGACCAGTTGGTCAAGTCCCTGCGCGATTTCGGCATCTCCGAAGGCCAGCCCTTCGACAAGGCGCTCGCCGACCGCGCCGAACAGGAACTCAAGCGTCAGTACCTCACGCGCAGCCTGTACGGCGCCGAGGTGGTCACGACGGTGACCCCGCAGGAGCGCAACCGCGTCAACCTGAGCTTCACCATCACCGAGGGTGCGGCGGCCAAGATCAGCGACATCCGCATCGTGGGCAACAAGGCCTTTTCCGAAAGCACGCTGGTCGGTCTGTTCGACCTGAACGCGGGCGGATGGCTCAATTTCTACACCAAGGCCGATCGCTATTCCCGTGCCAAGCTCGATGCCGATCTGGAAACGCTGCGCGCCTACTACCTCAACCGCGGCTATCTCGAGTTCAACGTCGAATCGACCCAGGTCGCCATTTCGGCCGACAAGCAAGACATCACCATCACGGTCAATGTCAAGGAAGGGCAGCCGTATGTCGTGAGTGGCGTCAAGCTGGAGGGGGAGTACCTCGGCAAGGAAGACGACTTCCGCACCCTGGTGCAGATCAAGCCCGGCGAACCCTACCGCGCCGAGACGGTGACGCAGACCACGCGCGCCATGAGCGACCGCTTCGGTACCTTCGGCTACGCGTTCGCCAAGGTCGAGGCCCGACCCGAAATCGACCGGACCAACGGCACGGTCGCGCTCGCCATCGTGGCCGAGCCGGCGCGACGGGTCTATATCCGCCGCATCAATGTCTCCGGCAACACCAAGACGCGTGACGAAGTCGTGCGGCGCGAATTTCGACAGTTCGAGTCGAGCTGGTACGACGGTCGCAAGATCAAGCTCTCGCGCGACCGGGTCGACCGCCTGGGCTACTTCAGCGAAGTCAACATCGACACCAACGAGGTCCCCGGGACCGCTGACCAGGTCGATCTGACCATCACGGTCAAGGAAAAGCAGACCGGCAACCTGCAGATCGGCGCCGGTTTCTCTTCGGCCGACAAGCTGTCGCTCTCTGGCTCGATCAAACAGGAAAACGTGTTCGGCTCGGGCAACTATCTCGGTCTCGAACTCAACACCAGCAAGTACAGCCGCACCTTGGTGCTCAGCACCATCGATCCGTACTTCACCGTCGACGGCATCTCGCGCTACCTCGACATCTACTACCGAACCCAACGTCCGATCAACAGCCAGGGCGAGGAATACAAGCTCGTCTCTCCCGGCGCCTCGGTCCGGTTCGGCGTTCCGTTCAGTGAGTACGACACGGTCTTTTTCGGGGTCGGGGCGGAGCAGACACGCATCGACGGCAGCAATTTGCCGGTCAACTATCGCAATTACGTCAATGAATTCGGCAACAGCAGCTTCACGCTTCCCTTGACCGTCGGCTGGTCGCGCGACAGCCGCGACAGTGCGCTGGTTCCCACCACGGGCCGGCTCACCAGCCTGAACTTCGACTGGGGCGCGACCGGAACGGCACGCTATCTCCGCGGCAACGCCAAGTTCCAGCAATACCTGGCCTTGTCCAAGCGGTTCACGTTCGGCTTCAATGCCGATTTCGGCTGGGGTCGGGGCATCGGCCACCCCTATCCGATCTTCAAGAATTTCTACGGTGGCGGCTTGGGGAGCGTGCGCGGCTTCGACCAGAATTCGCTCGGCCCGGTCGACGTGACCGGCGCCTACATCGGCGGCAACCGGCGCTTCAACACCAACAGCGAGCTCTACCTGCCCATACCCGGCACCGGCAACGACCGCACCCTGCGCTGGTTCACCTACCTCGACGCCGGCAACGTCTGGGGCGAAAACGAATCAATGACCCTGGACAGCCTGCGGGCGTCGGCCGGTTTGGGCCTGACCTGGGTGTCGCCGGTCGGTCCGCTCAAGATCAGTTACGGCACGCCGATTCGAAAGAAGCCCCAAGATAGAATTCAGCGACTCCAATTCCAGATCGGGACAGCGTTCTAATGAAAAGCTCCTCTTTCCAGACCGGCCTCCCCAGGCGCCTGGCGCTTGCCGTGGTCATGCTGCTGGCGGCCGGCGGCGTGCAGGCGCAGGATTTGAAGATCGGCTTCGTCAACAGCGACCGCGTGCTGCGCGAGGCCACGGTCGCCAAAGCGGCCCAGACCCGGTTGGAGGCCGAGTTTTCCAAGCGCCAGAAAGACGGCGAGGATGCGGCCAACAAGCTGAAGGCCGCCGCGGACAAACTCGACAAGGACGCTCCCACGCTCAGCGAAGCCGACCGCAACCGGCGGCAACGTGACCTGGTCGAACAAGACCGCGAATTGCAGCGCAAGCGCCGCGAGTTCCAGGAAGACCTGAACCAGCGGCGCAACGAGGAACTCGCCTCCGTTGTCGACCGGGCCAACAAGGTCGTCAAGGGCATCTACGAGACCGAGAAGTACGACCTGATCCTGCAGGGTGATGTCGTCATTTTCGCGAGCAACCGGATCGACATCACCGACAAGGTGGTCAAGGCGCTCAACGCGCAGACCGCGCAAGCCGGGAAGTGACCCGGTGTGGCCGCGGTCGGACTCCATGAGATCGTTGCCGCGCTCGGCGGCGAACTGATCGGCGAGCCGGCGGCGCTCGAAGCGGCTGCCATCGCCCGCATCGGCGCCTTCGACGACGCCGACGCGTCGTCCATCGCGTTTCTCGCCGACCGAAGATTGGTCGCCCGGCTCGCCGACTGCCAAGCCGCGTGCGTGATCGTCGCGCCCGCGCTGCGCGACGCTGCGCTCGCGCGCGGCGCGGCCATCGTCACCCCGGACCCTTACCTCTACTACGCCCGTCTGAGCCAGTGGTGGGTGACGCGACGGCAGGCCCCGGTACCTGCGGCCATCCATCCCACGGCGGTCATCGATCCGACTGCCCGAATCGCTGCCGATGCATCGATCGGGGCGCTCTGCGTGATCGAGGCCGAGGCCGAGATCGGCGCCGGGGCCGTCATCGGGGCGCAGTGCTACGTCGGGCGTTCGGCGCGTATCGGCGCAGGCACGCGCTTGCATGCCAAGGTCAACTTCGGCGAGGGCTGCGTCATCGGCACGCGTGGCACCCTCCACGGCGGCGTCGTCATCGGCGCCGACGGGTTCGGCTTTGCGCCCACGCCCGAGGGCCGCTGGGAAAAGATCGAACAGCTCGGGGCCGTTCGGATCGGCGACGACGTCGACATCGGCGCCAACAGCTGCGTCGACCGCGGCGCGCTCGGCGACACCGTGATCGGAAACGGGGTCAAGCTCGACAACCTGATTCAGATCGGCCACAACGTTCGCATCGGCGAGCACACCGCGGTCGCCGGCTGCGTGGGCATCGCCGGCAGCACGGTGGTCGGCAAACACGTGATGATCGGTGGTGCGGCCATGATCGGGGGCCACCTCGAAATTGCCGATCATGTCTTCATTTCCGGCGCCGCGGTGGTGAGCCACTCGGTCATGAAGGCAGGTCGTTACAGCGGCAATTTTCCTCTCGACGACAATGCGGCCTGGCAGAAAAACGCCGCCGTGGTGCGCAACCTCGCGAGCCTGCGCGAGCGGGTTCGCGCGCTGGAGAAAACAAAAACAACGCCGACCGGCGCTGCGGCCACGAACAATAACGACGACACGGGGTCAGCATGAGCATGGACATCCACGAAATCCTCAAGCGCTTGCCGCACCGGTATCCGTTCCTGCTCGTCGACCGGGTGCTCGAGCTCGACTCCGGCAAGCGCATCGTGGCACTGAAGAACGTGACCATGAACGAGCCGTTTTTTACCGGCCACTTCCCGCACCGCCCGGTGATGCCGGGGGTCATGATGCTCGAGGCGCTGGCCCAGGCCTGCGCCATCCTCGCCTTCGACAACCTCGGCGTGCGCCCCGACGACAAGACCGTGTTCTACTTCGTCGGGATCGACAACGCGCGCTTCAAGCGCCCGGTCGAACCCGGTGACCAGTTGATGCTGCACGCGGTGCTCGAGCGCAGCCGCGCGGGCATCGTCAAGTTCGCTGCCTTTGCCAAGGTCGGCGACGCACTCGCGGTCCAGGCCGACCTGATGTGCACGATGCGGCGTGTCGATTGACGGGCCCGGACGCGCATGGCGACCATCCATCCCACCGCGATCGTGGCCCCCGGGGCCGAACTCGACGAGGGCGTGAGTGTCGGCGCCGGTGCGCTGATCGGCGAGCATGTGCGCATCGGTGCCGGGACTTCGATCGGACCCTATTGCGTGATCGAAGGTCGGACCACCATCGGGCGTGACAACCGGTTCTTTCAATTCAGCTCGATCGGCGCAATCCCCCAGGACAAGAAATACGCCGGAGAGCCGACCGAGCTGCGAATCGGCGACCGCAACCTGGTTCGCGAATTCTGTACCTTCAACCTCGGGACGGCCCAGGATACGGCGGTGACCCGCGTCGGCGACGACAACTGGATCATGGCCTATGTGCACCTGGCCCACGACGTGCAACTCGGCAGCCACACCACACTGGCCAACAACACCACCCTGGCGGGTCACGTGCACATCGGCGACTGGGTCACGGTGGGCGGCCTTTCGGGGGTGCATCAGTTCGTCAAGATCGGCGCGCATGCGTTCATCGGTTTTTCGAGCGCGGTGACCCAGGACGTGCCCCCCTACATGATGGTCGACGGCAACCCGTTGGCGGTGCGCGGTCTGAACGTCGAAGGGCTGCGCCGGCGCGGGTTCGGGCCCGAACGCATCGCGCTCGTCAAGCAAATGCATCGCCTGCTCTATCGCAGCGGCCTGACCTTCGAAGCGGCCCGCCAGGGCATCGATGCGCTGGTTGCCGAGCCACCTGAAGCCGCCGCCGACATCGCGCTGATGAGTGCCTTCCTGGCGCGCGCCACCCGAGGCATCGCGCGCTAGTGTCGACGCACCCCACGGCTGCCCCCCGCTTCGCGATGGTGGCGGGCGAAGCGTCGGGCGACCTCCTGGGTGGCCTGCTGCTGGAGAGTCTTCGGGCGCGCTGGCCCGGGATGTCGGCTGCAGGCATCGGCGGACCGAAGATGACCGCCCAGGGCTTTGAGGCCTGGTGGCCGCACGACAAACTCGCCGTCAGCGGGTATGTCGAAGTGCTCAGCCACTACCGAGAGATTTCCGGGATCCGCGAGCAACTCGGCGAACGCCTCCTGGGGGCACCGCCGGCCGAACGCGTCGACGCGTTCGTCGGCATCGACGCCCCCGATTTCAACCTCGACCTCGAAGCGCGCCTGAAAGCGCAAGGGATGAAAGCGATCCATTTCGTCAGCCCGTCGATCTGGGCATGGCGGGGCAAGCGCATCCAGAAGATCCGACGTTCGACCGATCTGGTGCTTTGCCTCTTCCCTTTCGAGCTGGCCATCTACGCCAAGCAAGGGGTTGCGGCCGCCTACGTCGGCCATCCGCTGGCCGACCTCATTCCGCTGGAGGTGCCACGCGCCGCGGCACGTGCGGCGCTCGGTGTCGCACCCGACGCCACGGTGGTGGCACTGCTGCCGGGAAGCCGCCGCGCCGAGGTCCAGTACATCGCACCGCGCTTGCTGCAGGCCGCCGCCGAGATGCATCGGCGCCGCCCGGCGCTGCGTTTCCTCCTGCCCGTCGTTCCGGGCATGCGCCACGTGGTGGAGCCGCTGCGCAAGCAGCACGCGGGCGCGGTTCCGATCGAGATCCTCGAGGGCCGTTCGCACGACGTGCTCGCCGCCTGCGACGTCACCCTCATCGCCAGCGGCACCGCCACCCTCGAAGCGGCACTCTTCAAGCGCCCGATGGTCATCACCTACGTCATGCACGCGCTGAATTGGCAGATGATGAAACGCATGAGCTACTTGCCTTGGGTCGGCTTGCCCAATATTCTCCTGAATGACTTCGCCGTCCCGGAATTTCTGCAAAATGCCGCGACCCCTTCCGGCCTGGCCGACGCGGCCTTTGCGTGGCTGGACGATCCCGCCCGCTGCGAGGCCTTGCGACAACGTTTCGACGCCATGCATCTGCAGTTGCGCTGCAACACCGGTCTGAGAGCCACCGATGCGATCGAAGCCGTTCTCGCCCGCTGAACAACTCGGACTCGTGTTCGACGTCCGTGGCCTCACCGCCGGGGTCGACGAGGCCGGGCGCGGCCCGCTGGCCGGCCCCGTCGTCGCGGCTGCGGTCATCCTCGACGACCGCAAGCGCATCCGCGGACTCAACGATTCGAAATTGCTGACGGCGCTGCAGCGCGCCCGGCTCTTCGAGGAGATCCATCAAAAAGCGCTGTGCTTCAGCATCGCCCAGGCCAGCGTCGAAGAAATCGACACCCTCAACATCCTGCAAGCCACCCTGCTCGCGATGCGGCGGGCGGTCGAGGGGCTGCGCCTGCGGCCCAACAAGGTGCTGGTCGACGGCAACCACCTGCCGACCCTGCGGATCCTGGCCGAAGCGGTGATCGGTGGCGATGCCAAGATCAAATCGATCTCGGCCGCGTCGATCCTGGCCAAGGTCCACCGCGACCGGCTCTGCGAAGAACTCCACCGCCAGCATCCCGAATACGGGTTCGCCGGACACAAGGGCTATTGCACCCCCGAGCACCTCGCCGCATTGAAGCAGCATGGCGCCTGCCCGCACCACCGGCGCAGCTTCGCTCCGGTGCGCGACGTGCTCTGAGCGGGGGGCCAGCACGTGACCCCGGTCGTCAAGTCGCTCACCTCGCGCGACAACCCCTTGCTGCAGCGCCTGCGCAAACTCAACGCCGACCCAGGCGCCTATCGGCGGCAAGGAGAGGTCTGGATCGAAGGCGAGCATCTGTGCGCGGCCTTGCTCGACCGCGGCGGCCGGCCGCTCCAGGCCGTGATCACCGAGCAGGCCTGGCAGCAGCCGGGTCTGCGTGCGCTCGCGGGCCGGGCGCAAGCCGTCGCCGTCGTGCCGGATGCCGCGATGGCGGGACTCAGCGGCTTGGAGTCACCCGCGCCGCTGGGTTTCGTGGTGGCCTGGGCGGGACCCGGCACGCTCGACCCTGCCGCGCCCAGTGTCGTGCTCGACCGCTTGCAAGATGCGGGCAACGTCGGGAACATCCTGCGCAGCGCGTCGGCATTCGGTTTCACGCAGGTCATCGCGCTCAAGGGGACGGCCGCGCTCTGGTCTCCGAAAGTCGTGCGTGCCGGGATGGGCGCGCATTTCGCCCTGCAACTGATCGAAGCGCCTGGCCCTGAAGCGCTCGACGCGCTCCAGGTGCCGCTCCTGGCCACCAGCTCCCACGCCGTCGACGCGCTGCACGCGGCCGCCTTGCCTTGGCCGTGCGCCTGGGTGTTGGGTCATGAAGGGCAGGGGGTGACCCAAGCCCTGCTCAAACGCTGCCGCGCGGCGTTGCGGATCGAGCAGCCCGGTGGCGAGGAGTCGCTCAATGTCGCGGCGGCGGCGGCGATCTGCCTGCACGAATCGGCGCGGCGGCGGGCCCCGAATCGCTGAAAGCAGGTTTGCGCGGCGGCCCGCGGCGGCCTGTATAAAAATACAGTAGTATGGGGCCACCGTTCGCTCCCCATGTCCAAGCTCCCCGGCTACGCCGAACTCCACTGCCGCAGCAATTTCAGTTTTCTCACCGGTGCGTCCCACCCGTCCGAACTGATCGAGCGTGCCCAGGCGCTGCGCTACTCGGCACTGGCGATCACCGACGAATGCACGTTGTCCGGGGTGGTGCGAGCCCATGTCGCGGCGCGTGAAGCCGGGCTGCATCTGATCATCGGGGCGGAAATGCGCTTGTGCCTGCCGGGCGGCCAGGCCCGCCCGGGTCAGGGGCCGGTCGATGCGCCCGAGCCGCATGCCCGCCTGGTGGTGCTGGCCCAAACCCGACGGGGCTACGGCAACCTCGCCCACTGGATCACCGTGGCCCGACGCCGGGCTCCGAAGGGGGCTTATCTGGCCCACCCGGGCGACATCGAAGGCAAGATCCCCAATGCCCCCACCCTGGCGGGCTTGCCGGACTGCCTGGCTCTGTTGGTGCCTTCGGCGGCGCAGTCCTTCGAGACCGTGTTCGCCCACGCGATGTGGCTCAAGACCTGGTTCCAGGACCGCGCGGCGATCGCGGTGGCGGTGCTGCGGCGGCCGGGTGACGAAGAACTGCTGGCGGTGGTGCGTCGGGTGGCCCAGTTCACCGGCCTGGCCATCGTCGCGACCGGCGACGTGCTGATGCACCTGCGCTCGCGCAAGCCCCTGCAGGACGTCCTCACCGCCACCCGCCTGAAAACCCAGGTGGCGGCCTGCGGCCTGCAGCTCGCCTCGAATGCCGAGCAGCACTTGCGCTCGCGCATGCGCCTGGCCAATCTCTACGAGCCCGAGTGGCTGGAAAATACGCTCTTGCTTGCCGGGCGCTGCCGATTCTCGCTGGCCGAGCTGAAATACGAATACCCGCGCGAGGTCGTTCCCGAAGGGCAGACCCCGACCCGCCATTTGCGCGACCTCGTCTACCAGGGCCTCGACAAGCGCTTCGGCCCGGAGCGGGCCGCCGACTGGGTGCCACAGGTCGAAAAGGAACTGGCCCTGATCCAGCAGCTGGAATACGAGGCCTACTTCCTCACCGTCGCCGACATCGTGCGCTGGGCCCGCGCCCGCAACATCCTTTGCCAGGGCCGCGGCAGTGCCGCGAATTCGGTGGTCTGCTATGCCCTCGAGATCACCGAGGTGAACCCGGCCCAGGCGCGCTTGCTGTTCGAACGTTTCATCAGTGCCGAACGCAACGAGCCGCCCGACATCGACGTCGACTTCGAGCATCAACGGCGCGAGGAGGTGATCCAGTACATCTACGGCAAGTACGGCCGCCACCGCACGGCGCTGACCGCGGTGGTCATCTGCTACCGCCCGCGTTCGGCGCTGCGCGACGCCGGGCGTGCCCTGGGCCTGGATCTGCAGCGCATCGAGTTGGTCACCAAGAGCATGCACTGGTTCGACGGCGGCCACATCGACACGGCCCGACTGGGCGAGGCCGGCCTCGATCCACAGGCACCATTGACCCGTCTCTGGATCGACCTGACCCAACAACTCATCGGCTTTCCGCGCCACTTGAGCCAGCACCCCGGCGGCTTCGTGATCGCACGCGAGCAGATCGAGCAACTGGTGCCGGTCGAGATGGCCGCGATGAAAGACCGCAGCGTGGTCCAGTGGGACAAGGACGACCTCGACGAACTGCGTCTGATCAAGGTCGACGTGCTGGCGCTCGGCATGTTGAGTGCGCTGCGCCGCTCGCTCGAATTCATCGGCACCAAGCTCGGCCGACCCTGGCGCATGCAGGACATCCCGCCCGGGGATGCCCCCACCTACGAGATGATCTGCCGCGCCGACACGGTCGGCGTGTTCCAGATCGAGAGCCGGGCGCAGATGAGCATGTTGCCGCGCCTCAAACCCCGGTGCTACTACGACCTGGTGGTCCAGGTGGCGATCGTGCGGCCGGGACCGATCCAGGGCGGCATGGTGCATCCCTACCTGAAGAACCGCGAACTCTCAGACGACGAGATCCACTATCCCCCCGCGTTGCGCCCCGCATTGCAACGCACCAAGGGCGTTCCGATCTTCCAGGAGCAGGTCATGCAGATCGCGATGATCGCGGCCGACTTCACGCCCGGCGAGGCCGACGGATTGCGCCGCGCCATGGCGGCCTGGAAGCGTCGCGGGGGACTGGGCCACTACCGCGAGCGGCTCGTCGGCCGCATGCTCGAGAAGGGCTACGACCGCGCATTCGCGGAGAGCATCTTCAAACAGATCGAGGGCTTCGGCGAATATGGCTTTCCGGAAAGCCATGCGGCCGGTTTCGCCCAACTCGCCTATTTCAGTTGCTGGATCAAGCACCACCATCCCGATGCCTTCCTGGCTGCCCTGCTCAACAGCCAGCCGATGGGGTTCTACGCCCCGGCCCAACTGGTGCGCGACGCCCGTGCCCACGGGGTCGAGGTGCGTGCGGCCGATGTGCAGCTGAGCCTTTGCGCCAGCTCGCTCGAAACCGGCGCGCCGGGGGGGGCGCTGCAAGCGGTCCGGCTCGGCCTCGACCGCATCGGGGGCCTCTCGGCGCAGGCGGCCGAGCGCATCGTCGCGGCCCGCCGGGAGGCGTCTTTCGCCAATGCCGAAGACCTGGCGCGCCGCGCCGCGCTCAACGCCCGCGACTTGCAATGCCTGGCCCAGGCGGACGCGCTGCACTCGCTCACGGGTCACCGCCATCAGGCCGCGTGGGCCGTGGCCGGCATCGACACCCGACCCGCGCCCCTGCTGCGCGACGCCCGCGTCGACGAAGCCGAAGTCTGCCTGCCGGCGCCCCCGGAGGTCGAGGAAACGCTGGCCGACTACCGGGCCCTGGGCCTCACGCTCAAGCGCCACCCGCTCGCCTTGCTGCGCGAACAACTCGCTGCATTCAAGGTGCAGCCCGCCGCCGTGCTGCGCGACTACCCGGATGGCCGGCTCGCCCGCGCCAGCGGCCTGGTCACCCACCGCCAGCGACCCGAGACCGCCAAAGGCACCATGTTCGTCACGCTCGAAGACGACACCGGCACCATCAACGCCATCGTCTGGCCCGCGGTGGTCGAGACCCAGCGCAAGCCATTGCTCGCTGCACGGCTGCTCACCCTCTACGGCCGCTGGCAGCGTCAAGGGGAGGGCGATACCGCGGTGATGCACCTGGTCGTGATGAAGGCGGTCGACCATTCCGGCCTGCTGCAGGGCCTGGTCAACCGGAGCCGGGATTTTCACTAAGTCAAGCGATGACCCAGGCGGGGCCCGGTGCGGGCCGACGTCAGGCAGCTGCGGTCTGCGGGCTCAAGGGCCAGTCGGCAGCTTTGCCTAGCGGTGTCAGCGGCAGGTGCTCGCCAAAGGTGTAGGCCTTCGGTCGGGACGGCGCGCCCAGACGGGTCTCGCACCAAGACCACAATTCGGCACGCAGGGTGTGCGGATCGACCCCCGGCACGGCGACAACGAACGCCTTCAGGCGCGACCCCTCCTCGGGCGTCATCAGGCGCACCACCGCCTCTGCCACCAGGGGATGCGCAACGAGCACCTCCCGGACATGCGAGGGGAAGACATTGTTGCCGCCGACCTGCACCGCGTCGTCGAGGCGGCCGCGCACCGTGAATTCCTGCGCGGTGTGCCACTCGAGGCGATCCTGGACGGTGTGCGCGTGGCGCCCCCCGTCCGGGTCGATGCGCAGCAAACGGCCGCTGTCGCCGTCCTCGCGCAACCAATGCGGCATCAACCGGAAAGGCGCTGCGGCCGCGTTTCGGGTGCCGATGCCTGCGGTCTCCGAGCTTCCGTAGACTTGGGTCAGGCACTCGAGTCCGATGGCCTGCAGGCCGTCAGCGAGCGCATCGGGACAAGGCGCTGTCGAGGTGACGCCACGCACTCCCGCGGGCAGCCTCCCGGCGTGCCGTGCGACGAGCGCCCAGTGCGCCGGATGCCCGACCACCAGATCGCCGGGCCGCAACCACTGCGCCAGGCTTGCCGGTGTCTGGCGGCGGATGTCCTGGACATCTTCGCAACCGAGACGCGCCGGCAGCAGCACCGTGAAGAGGAACCCGTAGATGTGGTGAGCGGGGACGGCGCTCAGCACGCGCCGCGTGCCGGCGGTCAAAGTCTGCAGATGGTCGACCTCTTGCTGCAGGGTGGCCAGGGCGTGGGTACAGGGCTTGGCGGTGCCGGTGCTTCCCGAAGTCCGAAAGGTCAGCAGGGCGTCGAACTCGGCCAGACCCCGAGCGGCGATGTCGACCCATTCGCCGATCCGGCGGTGTGCCAGCAGCAGATCCTCGAGGCCGCTTTCGTGCAGGTGCAGCGCTTCGCTCAGCGCGGACGCCACCGCCAGGAGTTCGAGCGAGTCCAGTCCCAGACCCTCTTCGCCCAAGCCCAGATCGTCCGGCCACGGTCGCTCGGGCAGGTGAGACCCTCCCGGGCGCAGGTGCCCCACCTCGGCGGCGATGAGGTCGGCGACGACACGTGCCAACACCCCCGGCCTGGCGTGCCAGGCCGGCAGCGCCGAAAGGTTCAGAGGGTCGGTGATCGTCACACCCGTTTGACGAAGATCCAGAATGAGCTCCCGGAGATGGCCCGTTTCATGTGGATCTTGACTTTGGTCGGCTTCATCTGATGGTCGAACACGTACTCGAACATCGTGTTGAGGTCGTTGTTGCGGACGCCGGCGTCGAAAACGCCCCTGAACTCGGGCCGGTTCGTGCAGGGCGCCACTTCGGTGAAGAAACTCTTGCCGACGACGGTCTTGGGATCGCGGCCGGTGATGGCGCCTTCGACCGCGTTGTATTTGAGGATGCGACCGCTGCTGTCGAGTTCGATCGCGCCGAATGCGAGCGCATTGAGCTGGGTGTCGTTCATCCGCGCGAGGACGTTCTCGAGGTCCGCTTTGCCGAATGCGACGGTCTTCATGCTGTTCAAGGTGGGCGCTGTGAGGGTCACTTCATGCTTCCTTATGGATGGGGTTCAGGCGATCGACGCGGCGGTATTGCCGCCCCTTGGGGCATATCGACACGGTCGGCGCGCGCTTGAGCCGACGCTTCGTCGCCATCGATCAGGGCACGCCGACTCGTATCCGGCACGTTCGACCCGCGCTTCAGGAGCGGTGTTGCACGACAACGCCGAGTTCCTCCGGCGGGGTCACGAAAACGTCGCATCCGCGCCCGGCCGCCTTGGCCGCATAGAGGCCGCGATCGGCCCGCTGCCACAGGTCATCGCCACTGTCACCTGGTCGGGCCACGGTGATGCCGGCCGAGAAATTGACTTTCAGCGTGGGTATCCGCGGGTCCAGGGCCCCGGCCTGCAGGGCAGTACGCGCCTCGCCCAGCACGCGTTCGGCACCCGAACGGGCGGTGTTCATCAACAGGAGGAGAAACTCCTCGCCGCCGATGCGGCCGAGGACGTCCCGAGGACGCAAACCGCTCCCCAGACGCTGCGCGAACGCCACGAGAACGCTGTCGCCGGTGCCATGGCCGTGGGCATCGTTGATCTGCTTGAACATGTCGAGGTCGATCACCGCGACCGTCAACGGCAGGCGCAGCTCGAAGGCTTCGACCATCAGCGCGTCCAGGCAGGCGAAGACGTGGCGGCGGTTCGGCAGTCGCGTCAAAGGATCGGTCGTCGCGGCCAGCAGGGCCATGTCGCGCGCGCTGCGTAATTCGGTCTCGCTCACTTTCAGCGAGGTCACCTCGCTCGAGACACACAGTTGCCAGCCGTCGGGCGCGGTCTCCTCGGTCACCCGCATCCATCGGCCATCGGTCAGGTCGGACTCGAACACCCGCCGCGGGTGCTGCCGGTAGTGCCGACGCACATCGCCGACCCAGCGCTCGATGTCCTGGGTGTCGATCAGCACCCCCTCTTTGCGGGCATGCGCGGTGCGCATGATCTCCTCCCAGGTCGGGGTTCCGTCGCGCCCGCGCCAGTGGATGTCGCGAAAACTTCGGTTGGCATAGACCAGCCGCTCGTCCGGGTCAAACAGGCCCAACGCGATCGTCGATCGCTCCAATTGCTGCATGAGCCGTTCGGTCGTCTCGGCGCGCGACGCCGCGGGCGTGCGGGTCGGCAATCCCGCAGGCCGCGCGCGTTCGGTCAGCCAGCACGTGGCGGCCTCGGCGTTCAGTGGCTTGGCATAGTAGTAGCCTTGCCCCTTGTCGCATTGCAACTCCTGCAAGGCATCGGCTTGTTCCGCGGTTTCCACGCCTTCGGCCACCGTACTCATCCCGAGGCTGCGGGCCACGAGCACCGTGGCCTCCACCAGCACGCGGTGGTGGGTGCTCGACGCCACCTGGCTGACGAAGGAGCGGTCGATCTTGATGACGTCCACGGGCCACAGATGCAGGCTGGAGAGCGACGAGTAGCCCGTACCGAAGTCGTCCAGCGCCAGCGTCACGCCCAAGGCCTTGAGCTGGTGCAGGCGTGACTGGATCTGGGGATTCTCCGCGGCCAGGCTCTCCGTGATCTCGAGCTGCAGGTGCTCCGGCGCCACGCCGCTGGCCTGCAGGGCATGGCGCACCTCCTCGACGATGGTCGGCTCGCTCAACTGGGCGCGCGACAGGTTGACAGAAAGGATGTGCGGCGCGCGCTCGCCCAACTGGTGCTGCCACGTCGCAAGCTGCTTGCACGCGGCATTGAGCACGTACGCCCCGAGCGGCGCGATGAGCCCGGTCTCCTCGGCGACGCCGATGAACTCGAGCGGCGAAACCAAACCGCGCAGCGGGTGTTGCCAGCGCACCAAGGCCTCGACCCCGGCGACGCCGGCATTGCGCAGATGAGTGATGGGTTGGTAGACGACGAAGAGCTGCCCGTCGTGGATCGCGACGCGCAGTTCGCTTTCCAGGCGCGCGCGCTCGTGGGCGCGCTGCTTCAAAAGCGGATCGAAAAAGCAGTGGCGTGCGCCGCCGCTGCGCTTGGCCTCGCGCATCGCCAGGCTGGCGTCCTGCAGCACCGCCTCCGCGTCGGCGGCGCCACCGTCGCCGAGAACCACCCCGATGCTGGCCGTGCTGTGCACCGGTACCGAACCGATCGTGTAGGGCTTGCTCAGCGCATCGACCAGGCGCTGCGCCACACCGTCGGCCACTCGCGCGATGTCTACGCTGCGCACCGCCTCCAGGACGACCACGAATTCGTCGACCCCGAGGCGGGCCGCGGTCTGGCCGCTTTCCAGTTCGCCTTCGGGCCCATGGCGCTGGCGCAACGCTCCCTTGATGCGCGCGGCCATCAGGCGCAGCAGGTCGTCCCCGGCGGCCTGGCCGAGGGTGACGTTGACGCGGTTGAAGCGGTCACCGTTGACCAGCAGCACCACGAAGCGATAGCCCGGGTCGCCCTGCGCACGGCGCAACGCGCCCTCGATGCGTTCCAGCACCACGGTGCGGTTGGGCATGGCGGTCAGGCCGTCGATGCGCGCGGCGTCACGCACCTCGGCGGCCACATGCTGGCGCTCCAGACGCAGGGCGGTGGTGATGTCGGTCACGCTGCACATCAGCGTGCGCGCGTTCAACCGCAGCATTCGCAGCGACAAGGTCGCGGGCACGTCGCCATTCGGCGGCGCGATCCCCAGCGGGATGTGCAGGCCATCGCAGACCTCGCCCCCGGGGTAAGGCGCCGCATCGGCCCACGCCCGCAATTGCGGCGCCGTGGCGTTCAGGACGTCGAACAGGTTGCTCAGGTCGCCTTGCGGGGCCAGCGGCATGAGCAGCTGCGCCGCCATCGGATTGATCATCGCGATCTCCCCGTCCAGCCCCGCCTGCACCAGGCCGATCGGGGCCTGGTAGAGAAACTGAACCAGGGCTTCATGGGCTTCCTGGCTCTCTTGCACTTCATGGGCCTCGGGGGCCTCGCGACTCGAATCACGCATCATCGGTGCAGTGTGTTGGGGCTCGGTCGGCTCAGGCAGCCAGATCGGCTGCCGTGACCGTTTGGAGGGAGGCCGTCCAGCGCTCGACCCGATTGCGGCCGCCGGCCTTGGCCGCGTACATGGCGCGGTCGGCGCGGGCGATGAATGCTTCGACGTTCGGGATGGCTGCGTCCATCGTCGCCACCCCGACGCTCACGGTGTAGCGCACTTCGACGCCTTCCACGGTCACCGGCCGCGCGGCAATGCCATCGCACAGTCGCTGCGCGACGGCGGTCGCGGCCAGCTCGTCGCTGCCCGGCAGCAGCACCACGAATTCTTCGCCGCCCAGACGGGCCACCACGTCCATGGCACGGAACGTCCCCGCCAGCCCCACCGCCAGGTGGCGCAACACGGCGTCCCCGCTGGCGTGTCCGAAGGTGTCGTTGATGCGCTTGAAATGATCGGCGTCGATCAACACCAGCGACAACGGACGCGGCGCACGGTGCCAGCGGAGCAGTTCGAGTTCGCAGGCCTCGAAGAAGGCGCGGCGGTTGACCAGGCCGGTGAGGTGATCGCAGGCCACCGCGCGTCGCAGCGCTTCGGTGGCCTCGCGCCGCTCGGTGACGTCGCGGATGACCAGGCTGTAGGCGCGGTCCTCGGGATGCACCTCGTCGGCCGTTTGCAGCGGTGCAATCAGGCAGCTGCCCCAAAACCGACTGCCGTCGGCGCGCTGGAGCCAGCCCTCGTCCAGGCTCCAGCCGCTGGCGCTGGCTTCGTGCAGACGGTCCTCCGCGACACTGGCCGCCAGCGACTCGGCCGGGTAGAAGATCGAGTAGGGGGCGCCGATGGTGTCGGCGCTGCGGCGTCCCGTCACGCGTTCGACGCTGGCGTTCCAGTCGCGTGCCCTGCCGCTCCCGTCCAGGGTCAGGAGGGCGTAGTCGGTCAGCCCGATGACGATGGTGTTGATCCAGGCCTGGTTCTGACGCAGCTCGCGTTCGCGCTGGACGCTCTGCGTGACATCGCCCAATACTGCCATCAGGCGGTGCTCGTCCAGTTTCAGCAGGGTCAACGCCAGGATGCGGCGCTCGGACTTTCGAGCCGGATCGGCGGCGACATGCAGCTGCCACCCTTCGCAGATCATCCCGTGAGGGCCGGCGTAGCTCTGGACGCGGCTGCGGAGGTCGGGAGCGACGTGCTCGAGCGAGGTGTAGAGGTTGTTGAGTTCACCGTTGCGCGACAGCGGCACCATCAATTGAGCGCACAGCGGGTTGACCATGACGATGTCGCCGTCCATGCGCGCTTGCAACAGGCCGATCGGCGCGAGGTAGAGAAATTGAATCAGGGCCTCGTACTCTTCCTCGAGGGGAGTGTCCATGGCGGTGCGGCGGCGTCAGGTCCGACGCTGCACGAGCACGTAGCGTCTGGCGCCACCGGGGGCGGCCAGCAAGCGCAGCTTGACCTTGACGGGGCGCATGCGCAGGGTAAGGACGTAGTCGATCGTCACGTCGAGCGCGTCACCGCTGGCCAAGGCGTCTTCGAAGCGTTGCGCCACCAAAAAGTTGTTCATGCACGGCGCGACCACCGTGAAGAGCGCCTGCCCGAGCACCCGGTCTTTCGACAGGCCGGCGGCCTTGCTCTCGAAGCTGTTGTAACGCTGCACCACGCCGGCCTCGTCGAACGCGATGACACCGAAGGCGAGAGCATCGAGGTCCTCGTTGGTGCAAGGCTCGAGTTCGTTCAGCAAAGTGACATCGGAGAAAGAAGCAGCTTGGACCGTGCTCATAGCAGATGCGCGCCATCGTTGGGAGTGTGGACGTTATCGCCACGGGCAAGCGCAACTTGAGCGTTGTGGCGATGCCGCCACCCGGCCCGCACCTCCGCCGGCCGGGCGCGCGGAATTTTTCACACGCGCGGCACTCGCGGGCAAGACGCCCGCCGCGCGTGGCTCGCCGTTCGACATCCCGAATCGGGGCCGACGAGCCCGTGAATTTTTCGGCATCATGGCGAACGTCCCGCGCGACCTGCACCCACCCTCGACGGAAGAAGAGACCCCCATGGATCATCGCGTGAGCGGCCCCCCGGCTGAATTCGGACCACGCACGGCGGCCGTTGCGGAGAGAAGATTTCAGCTTGCCTGGGTGGCGGCCGGCGTTTTTTCCGCCCAGTCCGCGTTCGGCCAGTCGACCGACACGGCGTTGGCGACCCCCCAACTTCCTGCAGTGGTCGTGACCGCGACCCGGGTCGAATCGAACGCCGACGAGGTGCCCGCATCGATCAGCCGCATCGACGCCCGTGACTTGCGCGGGGGGGCCCAGGTGAACATCTCCGAAAGCCTCGGCAGTGTCCCGGGCCTCATTGCACACGACCGCCAGAATTACGCTCAGGACGTCCAGCTCTCGGTGCGCGGCTTCGGCGCCCGATCGACCTTCGGCATCCGGGGGGTCCGCCTCTACGTCGACGGCATTCCCGCGACCCTGCCCGACGGCCAGGGCCAGATCTCGAACGTCGAACTCGGCTCGGTGGGGCACATCGAGGTCCTGCGCGGGCCGTTCTCCGCGCTCTACGGCAACTCCTCGGGCGGCGTGGTCCAGGTCTTCACTGCCGAAGGCTCCGGGCGGCCAAGCATCGGCTTCGGGCTCTCCTCGGGCAGCGATGGGCTGCTGCGCCTGGGCGCGCAAGCCCAGGGGAGCAGCCCGGGCGGCTACGGCTACCACGTGAGCGTGAGTCGCTTTCAGACCGACGGCTACCGGGACCACAGCGCGGCGGAGCGCCTGCTGGCCAATGCCAAGCTGACCTGGCGCCCGGACGGCGACAGCAAGCTGACGCTCGTCGCCAACCGCGTGGCGCTTCCCGAAGCGCAGGATCCGATGGGCCTGACCCGCGCGCAGTTCGACGCCAACCCGAGGGCCGTCGATCCCGCGGCCCTGGCCTACGACACGCGCAAGACGGTGGACCAGACCCAGGCCGCCGTGCATTACGAGCACCGTCTGGACGCCGACGACGAGGTGCAGACGACGCTCTACGCAGGTCATCGGGGCACCGAGCAGTTCCAGTCGATCCCGAAGGTGGCCGAAGCCGGCCCGCTCAGCCCCGGCGGCGTGATCAGGCTCGGGCGCGACTACGCGGGGGCGGACCTGCGCTGGACCTGGAGGTCACAGCTCCTGGCGGCACCCCTGACCCTGGTGGCGGGCCTGGCGTACGACACCCTGGCCGAGCATCGGCAGGGTCTGCAGAACTTCGACGGCAATGCCCTGGGCGTTGCCGGCGCGCTGCGGCGCGACGAGAACAACACGGTGTTCAATGTCGACCAGTACCTGCAGGCGGGTTGGACCTTCGCCCCGAGGTGGACGCTCGACCTCGGCGTGCGACACAGCCGCATCGCCTTTTCCTCGCACGATCGATACATCACTCGAAGCAACCCGGATGACAGCGGCGCCACGGCGTACGCGGCCACCCTGCCGGTCGCCGGGCTCGGGTATGCGCCTGCGCGCGACCTGCACATCTACGTCACCGCCGGCCGTGGGTTCGAGACGCCCACGCTCAACGAACTGGCCTACCGCAGCGGCGGCCTCACCGGTCTCAATTTCGACCTGCAAGCGGCCTCCAGCACCAGTCTCGAGGCGGGGGTCAAGGCCCACCTCGCGCCTGACGCGGACCTGACACTGGCCACGTTTCGCACCGACACCGCGCACGAGATCGTGACCCAGACCAATCTCAATGGCCGGGCCACGTATCAAAACGCCGGTGCGACCCGGCGCACCGGGCTCGAGGCGAGCGCTGCGGCGAGGGGGTTCGGACACCTGCGGGCGCAAGTGGCGGCGACGTGGACCAACGCCTACTACCGCGACGCCTTTCTCACGTGCACCACGTCGCCGTGCGCAACGGCGAACGTGCAGATCCCGGCAGGCAACCGGTTGCCCGGCGTACCGCGCGGATCGGTCTATCTGTCGCTCGACTGGACGCCCCCGGGCGGGTGGCGCGGTGCGATCGAAGAGCGCTATCAGACCAGCGTGCCGGCCAACGACACCAACGGCGACGCCGCGCCACGCTACGCGGTCACATCGGCCCGGGTCGGCTACGCGATGGTCGTGGGCCGGTGGGAGCTGATCGGCTTCGTTCGGGGCGACAACCTCTTCGGGCGGCGCTACGCCGGCTCGGTGATCGTCGATGAAGGCAATGGCCGCTACTTCGAACCCGCTCCGGGGCGCACCTTCGTCGCAGCCGCTTCGGCCACGGCGAGGTTTTGACCTCATCGCACGATCGTTCGAGTCATCGATGCGGCGTGCCCGGCAGCACGCACAGCATCTCGTACAACAAGTTGGCGCCGAGCAGGGCCGTGTTGCCCGACGGGTCGTAGGGCGGCGCGACCTCGACCAGATCGCCACCGACCACGTTCAAGCCACGGCAGCCGCGGATGACCTCGAGTCCCTGCGGCACGCTCAGACCGCCGATTTCCGGCGTGCCGGTTCCGCCGGCGAAGGCCGGGTCGAGCCCGTCGATGTCGAAGCTGATGTAGAGCGGCGTCGACGGGCCGATGCGCTCGCGCACGTGCGCCATCAGCGGGGCGAGCGACTGGTACCAGACCTCGTGGGCGGGAACGATCGTGAAGCCCTGGCGGCGTGGCCAGTCGAAATCGTCGGCCGCATAGCCGGTCCCGCGCAGGCCGATCTGCCAGACCTTGTCGCACTGGAGCAGGCCCTCGTCGACGGCGCGGCGAAACGGCGTGCCGTGCGCGATGGGCTCGCCGAACATGTTGTCGTTCACGTCGGCGTGCGCGTCGACATGCACCAGCGCCACCGGGCCATGGCGCTTGCACAGCGCGCGCAGGATCGGCAATGCGATGGTGTGGTCGCCACCCATCGTCAGCGGTTTGCAGCCCGCGGCGAGCACCCCGTCGTAGAACGACGTGATCAGGTCCATCGACTTCTCGATCGAGTAGGGGTTGACGGGCACGTCACCCAGGTCGGCGACTTGCAACGCGTCGAAGGGCGCGGCGCCGGTGGCCATGTTGTAGGGCCGCAGCAGGGCCGACTCGGCGCGAATCTGGCGCGGGCCGAAGCGCGCGCCGGCCCGGTTCGAGGTGCCGATGTCGAGCGGCACGCCGATGAAGGCGGCGTCCAGGCCGACCGGTGAGGTCGCCATGGGCAACCGCATCATCGTGGCGGGCCCGGCGAAGCGCGGCATCGCGTTGCCGCTCATGGGCTGGTTTTTCGTGTTCATGACCGCATTCTCGATGGGCCCGGTCAACGCCGCCGTCCACGCAACCATTCGAGCGCCAGCAGCAGGCTGGTCGTGAACAGGATCAAGAGCGTGGCGACCGCGGCGATCGTCGGGGAAATGTTCTCGCGGATGCCGTTGAACATCTGACGTGGGAGCGTCATCTGTTCCGGACCGGCGAGAAAGAGCGCGACGACCACCTCGTCGAACGAGGTCGCGAACGCGAACAGGGCCCCCGAGATCACGCCCGGCGCGATCACCTGCAGCGTGACCCGGAAAAAGGTTTCCAGCGGGCCCGCTCCCAGGCCCAGACTCGCGCGCACCAGGTTGTGATTGAAGCCCTGCAAGGTGGCGAGCACGGTGGTGAGGACGAACGGCGCGCCGAGCGCTGCATGCACCAGGATCAGCGCCGTGTAGGTGTCGCCGAGGCCGATTTTCGCGAAGAACAGGTAGGTGCCGACGCCGACCACGACGATGGGCACGACCATCGGCGCGATGAGTATGCTCATCAGCAGCCCTTTGAAGCGGAACGTCGTGCGCGCGAGCCCGACCGCGGCCATCGTGCCGAGCGCGGTGGCGATCAGCGTCGCCAGTGGCGCGACGATGAAGCTGTTCTTCGCCGCGCGGCCCCACTCGGCCGACGAAAAGAGGTTGTGGTACCACTTGAGGGACCACGCCGGGATCGGGTAGACCAGAAACGAGCTGTCGCTGAAGGAGAGCGGGATGATCACCAGGATCGGCAGCAGCAGGAAGCCGAGCACGCCGATGCAGCCGGCGCGCAGGGCGTACCAGCCGAGTTTTTCGAGCGGCGTGACGTAGGCCGGGAAGGTCGGCAGCAGTCGCGCGATCGAGGCGGGCAAGGGCACACTCATCCGAGGCTCAGTTCGACGCGGGTGACACGCCGGTAGATGGCATAGAGGATCAAGGTCGCGCCGAGCAGCAAGGCGCCCAACGCGCAGGCCATGCCCCAGTTCACGTTCACGTTCGTGTACTGCGCGATGTAGTAGCTCAGCATCTGGTCGTCCGGGCCGCCGAGCAACGCGGGCGTCACGTAGTAGCCGATGCTCAGAATGAACACCAGCAACGCCCCGGCGCCGATGCCGGCGTAGGTTTGCGGCACGTAGATGCGAAAGAACGCAGCCAGCGGCGAGCTGCCGAGCGACACCGCGGCGCGCAGGTACGTGGGCGGAACGCCCTGCATCACGCTGTAGAGCGGCAAAATCATGAACGGCAGCAGGATGTGCACCATCGCGATCACGACGCCGGTGCGGTTGAACAGCAAAGCGAGCGGTCGGGTGATCAGGTGCAGGTCTTGCAATGCGTGGTTCACCAGGCCCTCGGACTGCAACAGCACGATCCACGCCGCCACGCGCACCAGAATCGAGGTCCAGAACGGCACCAACACCAGGATCATCAGCACGTTGGCGCGGCGTGCCGACAGGGTCGAGAGCCAGTAGGCGAGCGGGTAGCCCAGCAGCAGGCACCACACGGTGACGACCAGACTGATCTCGAAGGTCCGCGCCAGGATGCGGCCGAAAGCGCGCTGCTCGGGTTCGACGCGCTCGATCGCCCCGTGGGCATCGCGCCGGAGGTCGACCGAGGAGAGCAGGTAGTCGGGGGTCCAGCGCGAGCCGTTCTTCGCGATCGCCTGCCAATAAGCGGCGTCGCCCCAGCGCGGGTCGAGCGCGAGCAGGGCGGCCTGGAGCTCGGTGGCCGAACTCGTCGGCGTGGTCTGCGGCATGGGCAGCGCCCGGTAGGTCGACATCACCAGCGAACGCGCCCCCGGCATCTCGCTGTTGAGTCGGCGTGCGAGCGCGCCGGCGTCGGCGCTGTCGGACAGGTGGGCCAGGTCTCGAGTCAGCGATGCGTAGGCCTCGGCTGGGGGCGTGCCTTGCCGGTTCCACCCCTCCAATGCCACGGCGGTGCGCGGCAGCGCGTTGGCCACCTCGGGGTTTTCGATCGCGCGCTCGAGCAGCCCGCCGATCGGCACGAGAAACGTCAGGGCTAGAAACAGCAGCAGCGGCAGGGTCAGCGAGATCGCCCGCAGCTTGCGCTGCTTTTCCGCGCGCGCCAGCGACTGGCGCAGCGCCCGCGAATCGCCGATGGCTGCCGCTGCCTCCATCACTGCGCCGCCCAGGAGGCGAAGCGCTTCTCGAGCTGCTCGCCCTGGTCGGCCCAGAACTTGAGGTCGAACTGCAGGGCGTCGCCCGAATTGGCCGGCGCCGTGGGCAGGTTGCCCAACACCTTGGCGTCGAGCTTGGCCAGCGCCTTGGTGTTGGTCGGGCCGTAGGCGATGTTCTTCGCATACTCGGCCTGTGCATCGGCCGTGCTGGCGAAGGCGATGAACTTCAGTGCCGCGTCCATGTTCGGCGAACCCTTGGGAATGACCCAGTAGTCGAGGTCGTAGATGCCGCCGGTCCAGGTGATTTTCAGGTTCTTGCCTTCGCGGTTGGCGGCGTCGATGCGGCCGTTGTAGACCGTGCTCATCGCGACGTCACCGGCGACGAGGAACTGCGGCGGCTGCGCGCCGGCTTCCCACCACTGGATGCTGGGCTTGAGCTCGGTCAGCTTCTTGAAGGCGCGGTCGGCGCCATCCTTGGTGGCGAGCACCTTGTAGACGTCGGCCGATTTCACGCCGTCGGCCATCAGTGCGAATTCGAGGTTGTAGCGCGCCCCCTTGCGCATGCCGCGCTTGCCGGCGAACTTCTTGGTGTCGAAGAAATCGGCCCACGTCCTGGGGCCGTCTTTCAGTTTGTCGCCGTTGTAGGCCATCACGGTCGACCACACGAAAATGCCGACGCCGCACTCCGTCACGGCCGCGGGAAGAAAGTCGCTCTTGCCGCCGATCTTCGAGTAGTCGAGTTTTTCGAAGAGACCCTCGTCGCAGCCGCGCGCCACGTCCGGAGACTCGACCTCGACCACGTCCCAGGTGACCTTCTTGGTCTCGACCATGGCCTTGATCTTGGCCTGCTCGCCGTTGTATTCGACAGCCACGACCTTGGTGCCCGTCTTCTCGAAGGGCTCGTAGTAAGCCTTCTTCTGCGCGTTCGCGTTGGCGCCGCCGAAGTTGATGACGGTGATCTGCTGCGCCAGTGCAGGCAGCGCGAGGCTGGCGACGAACGCGGCGGTCAATAGACGGGTTTTCATGGGGGAACGTGCTCCGGTGGAGTGGAAGGGAATCGGATCGAATCGGGGCCGGTGGGCTCTAGGCATAGATGCGTGTCAAGTCGGGCGGGAACTCGAGCCAGACGCTGTCGCCGACCGCCGGCACGCGGGGCGCGGACAGCGGCAGCTTCACGGTCGAGTCGCTTTGGCCCTCGCCAACGCTGCACAGCAGCCGCAGGTGGTCGCCGAAGTAGATGACGCTGGCCACGCGCGCCTGCAGCACGTTGCCGTGGTCGCTCGGCGCCTGGGCATGCAGCACGATGCGTTCCGGGCGGATGCCCGCTTGCACCTTCGCGCCCACGGCCGAGCCGTTGACATTGAGCCCGGTCAGCACCCGGCCGTCCGTCAGCACGATGCCGCAGCGCTCGCTCTGGTTGTCGACCCCCGCCGCGCGGACCGTGCCGTTGAGCATCGTGCTGTCGCCGATGAAGGCGGCGACGAAGCGGTTCGCCGGGGTCTCGTACATGCGGTCGACCACGTCGATCTGCTGGATCGCGCCGTCGTTGAAGACGGCGACGCGGTCCGACATCGTCAGTGCTTCGCTCTGGTCGTGCGTGACGTAGACGAAGGTGACGCCGAGCTGGCGGTGCAGCTCCTTCAGTTCGATCTGCATGTGCTCGCGCAGTTGCTTGTCGAGGGCACCGAGCGGCTCGTCCATCAGCACCAGCTGCGGCTCGAACACCAGGGCACGGGCGAGGGCGACGCGCTGCTGCTGTCCGCCCGACAACTGCGCCGGGTAGCGTTCGGTCATGCCCCGCAGCTGCACCATCTCGAGCGCGTTCGCGACCCGCGTGGCCTGCGCGGCCTTGTCGACCTTGCGAACAGCCAGCGGGTAAGCGACGTTCGCGCCGACCGTGAGGTGCGGGAACAAGGCGTAGTTCTGGAACACCATGCCGAAGTCGCGCTTGTGCGGCGGGGTCCGCGTGATCGGCTTGCCGTTGAGCAGCACGTCGCCGGCGGTCGGCGACTCGAACCCGGCCAGCATCATCAGCGTCGTCGTCTTGCCCGAGCCCGAGGGCCCGAGCAGGGTCAGGAACTCGCCGCGGCGGATGTCGAGGTCGAGCTGGCGCACGACCACATGCACGCCGTCATACGTCTTTTGCACCCCGACGAAGCGCACCAGCGGTTCGGCGCCGTCAGGCACGTGGCGCGGGCGGGCGCCGGGGGCGGCGGCGATGACGGGAGGGGAGGTGGACATCGCGTCAATCCGCCGGCGCGGTGCACGCGGCCAGGCTCTCGGCCAGGATCGCCATGCCTTCGTCGAGCAAGGCGTCGGCCGCCGTCAGCGGCACCAGGATGCGGATCACGTTCGCCGAAGTGCCGCACGACAGCAGGATCAACCCGCGCCGCGCGGCCTCGGCGACGACCCGCCGGGTCAGGTCGGCATCGGGCTGCTCGACGTCGCCGTCCTTGCACAGCTCGACCGCGACCATCGCCCCGAGACCACGCACATCGACGATGGCGGGGGTATCGCCGGCGAGCGCCTGCAGACCGGTCGTCAAGCGCGCGCCGATGGCCTTGGCGCGATCGAGCAGCCGCTCGCTCTCGAACACCCGCAGCACGGCGAGCGCGGCGGCGCAGGCGACCGGACTGCCGGCATAGGTTCCTCCGAGGCCGCCGGGACCGGGGGCGTCCATCACGTCGGCACGCCCGACGACGCCGGAGAGCGGAAAGCCGCCGGCCATCGATTTGGCAGTCGTGATCAGGTCGGGTGCGACCGGCCACTGCTCGCTCGCGAACCAGGTTCCGGTGCGGCCGGCGCCGGTCTGCACTTCGTCGGCGATCAGAAGGATGCCGTGCTGGTCAGCCAGCGCCTTGAGCCCGCTGATGAATTCGGGCTGGGCGACGTAGAAGCCGCCTTCGCCTTGCACCGGCTCGACGATGAAGGCAGCGACTCGCGTCGGCTCGATGTCGTTCTTGAAGATCAGTTCGACCGAGTGCAGCGCAGCGTCGACGCCGACGCCATGCAGCGGGTTCGGGAACAACGCGTGAAATACCTCGCCCGGGAACGGGCCGAAGCCGGTCTTGTACGGCGCGACCTTGCCGGTCAGCCCGAGCGTCATCATCGTTCGGCCGTGGTAGCCGCCGTTGAACGCGATGATGCCGCCCCGACCGGTGAACGAGCGTGCGATCTTCACCGCGTTCTCGACCGCCTCGGCACCCGTGCTGAGGAAGAGGCTCTTCTTCGGGAACGCCCCGGGCGCCAGGGTGTTCAATCGCTCGGCGAGTTCGACATAGCTTTCGTACGCAAGCACCTGGAAGCAGGTGTGGCTGAAGCGGTCGACTTGTTCCTTCACCGCTTCGACGATCTCGGGCCGGGTGTGGCCGGTGTTGAGCACCGCGATGCCACCGGCGAAGTCGATGTAGCGGCGGCCCTCGACGTCCCAGACCTCGGCATTGCTGGCGCGGTGCACGAAGATCTCGTGGGCTTGGCCGACGCCGCGCGCGACGGCCGCGTGGCGGCGGCTCATCAGGCCGGCGTTGTTCAGGTGGGCATCGCGTTGCATGGCGCGCTCCTATGTGAGAGATGCCGCACTGTAGGCAGACGACCGCCGGCGCGCCATGTACAAAACGCCTTGCCGGCCGGTGTACTGTACCGGTCTCGAATCCTGTACGGGAAAGCACGGATCCGGTGCACGACAATGACGCATGCTGACGCTGCATCCCAATACCGGCACGCCCTTGGTCACCCAGATCGTGGACGGCGTCCGTCGGTTGATTTCCGAGCAGACCCTGCGGCCCGGCGCCAAGCTGCCGTCGATCCGGGCGTTCGCGGCCAGTCACGCCGTCAGCGTGTTCACGGTCGTGGAGGCGTACGACCGCCTGACCGCACAGGGGTGGCTGGTCTCCCGAGCCAACGCAGGTTTTTTCGTCAAACGGCGTGCCGACGACCTACCGGCGCCAGGCGAGATGCCCCGCGAGGATCCGCGCTTCGACGCACGCTGGTACCTGCAGCACATCTTCGAGACCCGTAGCCTGCCGCTCAAGCCTGGCTGCGGATGGCTGCCGAACGACTGGCTGTTCGAGGACGGCGTGCGGCGCAGCCTGCGGCACCTCGCGAGCGACGGTGCCGAACTCGGCGGCTATGGGCTGCCGCACGGCCACCTGGCGCTGCGCCTGCTGATCACCGAGTTGCTGGGCGAACAGCAGATCACCGCCGATGCCGATCAGGTGCTGCTGACGCAAGGCTCGAGCCAGGCGCTCGATCTCGTCGCGCGCCAACTGCTCAAACCCGGCGACGCGGTGCTGGTCGACGACCCCGGCTATCCGAATTTGATGTTCATGCTCCGGTTTCTCGGCGCCCGTGTGATCGGGGTGCCGCGCACGCCGAACGGCTACGACCTCGCGGCGCTCGCGGCGCTGCTCGCCGAGCACAGGCCGAAGGCCTTTTTCACCCAGCCGCGCTTGCAAAGCCCGACCAATTCGGTGACGCCGGTGGCGCAACTCTTTCGCCTGCTGCAACTCGCCGGTCAACACGACATCACGCTGGTCGAGAACGACCTGTACGTCGACCTCGACAGCGAGGGTCACCCCTCGCTGGCGAGCCTCGACCAGCTGCAGCGCGTGGTCTACATCGGCAGCTACTCGAAGACGATTTCGCCCAACATCCGCGTCGGCTATCTGGTCGCGCGCACGGAGCTGATCGACAAGCTCGCGCAGCTGAAGATGCTCTCGGGCCTGACCTCGTCCGACCTGACCGAGCGGCTGGCGTTCGGCGCGCTGTCGGAAGGGCGCTGGCGCAAGCACCTCAAGTCGCTGCGCGAGCGACTCGGCCAGGCGCACCAGAAGGTATCGCAAAGTCTCACCCAGCTCGGCTTCGAGTTGTTCAATGAACCCAAGGCCGGCATGTACCTGTGGGCGCGCCACCCCGACCTGACCGAAAGCGCTGCGCTCAGCCAGGAGGCGGCGGCCGACGGTCTGATGCTCGGCCCGGGTCACCTTTTCCTGGTCGAACCGCGCACCACCGGATGGCTGCGCTTCAATGTCGCGTTCAGCACCGATGCGAGAGTCACCGAATTTCTGGCGCGGCAGATCGAAGAACATGCCGGCAGGACCTGACCCATCGAATTCCGGCAAAATGGTTCCATGAGCGCGAAGCAGCCCGTCACGCCCGAACTGCGCAGCTGGATCATTCAACAGGCGACCGCCGGTCACAAGCCCGACGTGGTGCTGCAGGCCATGCGGACCAGCGGGTGGGACGAGGATTCGGCCATCGCCGCGCTGGAAGAGGTGCTCAACGGCTTCCTCGAAGAACGCGCCCGCGCCGCCAGCCTGCCACCGCCGAGTCCCGTACCCGAGCCTCTGCCGCGCGGCACCCAGGCCAGTGTGTGGGCGGTCGACCGTGAGGTCCAGGTCCTGGTCAATCTGAAGCAGCCGCGCGTGGTGGTGTTCGGCGGCCTGCTGTCGGACGAGGAATGCGAGCAAATGATCGCGCTCGCCGACAAGCGTCTCGCGCGCTCCGAGACCGTCCAGACCGACACCGGCGCGAGCGAGGTCAACGACGCCCGCACCAGCCAGGGCATGTTCTTCGAGCGTGGCGAGCATGCGGTGGTCGCGCGCATCGAGGCTCGCATGGCGGCGCTGCTGAACTGGCCGCTGGAAAACGGCGAGGGCCTGCAGGTGCTTCGCTACGGTCCAGGGGCCGAGTACAAGCCGCACTACGACTATTTCGATCCTGCGCACTCCGGAACCCCGGTCATCCTCAAGCGGGGTGGCCAGCGGGTGGCGTCGCTCGTGTGCTATCTCAACACCCCCGCCTCGGGCGGCGAGACGGTTTTTCCTGACCTGCACCTCGATGTCGCGCCGGTGCGCGGAAACGCGGTTTTCTTCAGCTACGATCGGCCTCACCCTGTCACCAGGACGCTCCACGGGGGCGCTCCGGTGCAGCAGGGCGAAAAGTGGGTGGCGACCAAGTGGCTGCGCGAAGGCCGCTTCGTCTGATCCGATGGGCGGCGCGCCAAAATCGAGCATGGCGGCCCGGCCTCATCCGAGCCGATTCTTGTCAACCGCGCCGTTCAGCCCCGCGTTTTCTACACGAGCAACCGCTCTTTCTTCATCCACCAGGACTTCCACCATGAAAAAACTCCTCGCCGTACTGATCGCCTCCGCTTTTTCCGTGGGCGCTTTCGCCCAGGCATCGGCTCCCGCCGCCATGGCCCCTGCGGCCCCGGTCGCCAAGTCGGACGCCGCAAGCGACATGTCTGCCAAGAAGACCACCCACAAGAAGCACCACCACGCCAAGAAAAAGGCTGCCAAGCCCGCAGCTTGAGTGTTCAGAAGCCAAGAAAACCCGGCCCCGGCCGGGTTTTTTTGGTCCTGGCGTCAAGAGCGCGCATCTCGGCCGCTGTGGGCACGCCGAGTTCGAGCGAGATGGAGGTGTCCCGCACGACGGGCGCAAAGATGTGGTGAGGGCCGGTGCGTCGTCTGCGGTGACGGCGCGGAGGGTCATGGTGCGGGCCGAGCTCCGGAGGCGGCGCCGGCATGGGCGTCGGGGAGCATGAGCAGCGCCAGTACCGCCATCGAGCCAACGGTCGCTGACACCGCCAGGGCACCACTGCCCCAGCGGTCGAGTGCGAGGCCGAACAGCCAAGGGGCGAGCGCTTGTGCGATGCGAGCTGGCACCATGAGAAGGCCCTGACGCTGTCCATAGCCATGCGGCCCGAAGATGACCAGCGGCAGCGTCCCTTTGGCGATCGTGAGGATGCCGTTGCCGGCACCGTGCAGCAGCCCGAACATGGCTGCAGCGGGCGCGCCGAACACGGCAAAGAGCACGACACCCAACGGATGCATCGCCGCGGCCAGCCGGGCCGACAGCAGGGGGTGGACCTTTCGGAGGAAGCCGAATTCCAAAATGCGGGCACCAACCTGAGCAGGACCTATCAGCGCACCGACCAGAACCGCCGTCCCGAGCGACACCCCCGCGGCCTGGAGCAACCGAGGCAGGTGCGCGGCCATAGCCGTGCTGATGAACCAGGTGGCGGCGAAGACGAAGGACAGTGTGAGCGTGGCCCGCAATGGGGTTGCACGAGGCGCCAGGGTACCGGACGGCTCGGCCCTTGGAACCCGATGCTCTGGCGAAGTCGTTGTCGGAAGCCACGCATTCAAAGGCAAGCCGAGCACCAGGTGCAGCGCCGCCCAGGTGAAACAGGCGCCACGCCATCCGACGTGAGTTTCCAGAAACGTCGTGAGTGGCCAGCCGACGGTACTCGCAAAGCCGGCGATGAGCGTGATGCCCGTGATGGCTGAGCGCGAGTCGGTGCCGTGAAGGCGCACCAGGGCCGCGAACGCCGCATCATAGAGGCCGCAGCCCATTCCCACGCCTATCAGAGCCCAGGCTGCAAACAGGCTGATTTGCCCCTGCGCCAGGCCGAGCCCGGCAAGCCCCATGGCAAAGAGCACGTTCGTGAACGCCAGTACCGGCCTGCCGCCCCAACGGTCGATCGCCGCGCCTGCCCTCGGCCCCAGAAACGCCGAGACCACGAGGGCCACAGAGAATGCCGCGAACGCCGTCGCCGGCACCACCCCGAGGTCTCGCGCCATCGGGGTGGCGAGCATGGCCGGCAGATAGTAGCTGGACGCCCAGGCCAGCGTCTGGGTTGTCCCCAGCGCGGCAATGGTCCCTGAACGTCCGAGGGCCATCAACAGCAGCAAGAGGTCGTCGGCTTCACGGTCGCCGGCGGAGTCGCTGCGACTTCAGTCGGGCAACCGCAGCTTCTCGCCGACGCAATCTGCGGGGGCTTCGCAGGCGCGCCGCAGCCCTTCCTTGAAGTCAGCAAGGGCATAGCCACGACGAGAGGTTCCGGGACGGCGCAGCAGGTACCGCCGCCAGCCCCCTCGGTTGCGCCTCCGCGTGAGCTGCAAACGCCCGTCGCAGGAAGCTCCAGCTCCACCCGGTTTGCGGCCTTGAGGTCGCCGGCGATGGCCGCGACGACCGAGCGCACCTGCTCGAAACCCGTAGCCATCAGGAACGTGGGAGCCCGCCCATAGCTCTTGACGCCCACCGTGTAGAGGCCCGGCTCCGGATGCGCCAGTTCGCGGTGGCCGCGCGGGCGCACCGTGCCACAGCTGTGTTCGTTGGGGTCGATCAGCGGGCCCAGCGCTTCGGTGGACTCGAGCGCTGCGTCCAGCGCCACGCGCAGCTCGCTGGTCAGCGACAGGTTGGGCCTCTGGCCCGTGGCGCAGACGATTTCGTCGACCTCGCGAACGCGTTTCGCACCCCCATGGCGATCGATGCCCATGACCAGCAGCTTGCCCCCCTCCTGCGCGATTTCCGTGACGCGGAGACCCGCAATGAACTCGAGTGCGCCGGTATCTCGCAGCCGGTGCAGTGACGAACCAAGTGCCCCCCGTGCGGGCAGTGCATCTGCGCCACCGCCACCGAAGACGCGGGTTAAAACCGGGGTGCGCACGCTCCAGACGAGCGTGGTCGACGGACATTGCTTGGCCAGGTCAGCAAGCGACAGGAGCGCATTCGCAGCGCTGTGGCCGGCGCCCACCACGAGCACCTTCTTGCCTTCGTAGCGCGCCCGGTGCTGGCCGAGCACATCGGGAATGCCATAGAAGATGTGTTTTGCAGCCTCGCGTTCACCCAGCGCCGGCAGTCCACTTGCGCCCACCGGATTGGCCGTGTTCCACGTGCCCGTGCTGTCGATGACTGCGCGCGCCGGGAGCTCGAACGTTTTGCCGTTGCGAACCGCGCGAATGACGAACGGTGCGGTTTCGCGACCCTCGCTCTTGACCTTGTCATAGCCCTCGCGGGACACCGACACGACCCTGGTGTTGCGCTGCAGCGCTGCAGCGACCTGCGGCAGCTCCGAGAACGGCTGCAGGACTCGCTCTACGACCTCGCCAGCCAGTGGTAGCTCGCCCGGATCAGGATGCGTCCAGCCGCTCGCGGCAAGCAGCGTTGCCACCATGCGGTCGACGTTGAACTCCCACGGTGAAAACAGCCGCACATGCCCGTACTCCAACAGGTTCGCGCCGACTCGATCACCTGCTTCGATGGCGAAGAACGGCAGTTGGCGCTCGAGGAGCCAGGCGACGGCTGCCAGGCCGACAGGTCCGGCCCCCAGGACGGCGATGGGCAGTTCGGAGAACGTGGTCGACATGGGTTCCTCTTGAAGTGAAGGGTTGTCAGCAGCCGCAGGAGGCGGCACCGGCGCCGTCAGTGGCAGGCAGGCCCTTGCAGCAGTTCTTGGTGAGAAAAGTGAGCAGCTCGTCCATCCGGTCGTAGCCCGCGCGGTAGATCACGCGACTACCGGCTCGCTCCGCGGTGACCAGTCCGACGCCCGCCAATTCCTTGAGGTGAAAGGCCAAGTTGGTGGGGCCAACGCCCAGGGTCTTGGCCAGTTCCATCTGCGCCAGGCCCTCGCGGCCGGCGACGACCAAGGAACGGAAGGCCTCCAGGCGTACGGGATGAGCAAGAGCGGCCAGCGCAGGAACAGCAGAAGTTGTATTCATGAATTCAATAATACTTGAATACATGGACAATGCATAGCGGGCCAGCGTGCCGCAAGGCAAACGCCGGGATCGACGCGGTCGGTCCGGCCTCCTGGCGAAGCAAGGTCATCGCCGGGGACGTACCACCTGCGCGATTGGCGCGGGTAACAGTGGGCTGGGGACCCGCAAGGCAGGGATGGGTTCAGCCCTGTGAAGTGCCAGTTGCGCACGGAGACGGCACCGCTTCTTCCCGACCCGCAGAAGTTTGCAATTCTTCAGTGGCCGTCGTGCCCTCCGGGCTTGCGGACCCGCAGGCCTGCACCGCCCGGGTGCGGGTAGGGCGCCCGAACGGGCTCCGTCGTGTCGACTTCGTAGGCATGGGCGACCGTACCGGCAGGGTGCGCATACCAGCCCGGGTCGTTGTAGTCGCCTGTTTGCAAGTCGTCGCGGACCTTGACCACGGTGAACATGCCGCCCATGCCGATGGGACCGAAGGGCCCGGTGCCGGTCATCATCGGCAAGGTGTTGTCGGGGATCGGCATCGCCATCTTCGACATGCTGTCCATGCCCGACTCACCCATCGCCATGTAACCCGGAATCAGTTTTCCGAGGCGCTCGGCGACGCCGCGCTGCTCCACGCCGATCATGGTGGGAACCGCATGGCCCATCGCGTTCATCGTGTGATGGGACTTGTGGCAATGCAGGGCCCAGTCTCCGGCAAGGGCGTCGAACTCGATGGCGCGCAACTGGCCCACGCCGATGTCGGTGCTGACCTCGGGCCAACGCGCCGACTTCCGGACCCAGCCGCCGTCGGTGCCGGCCACTTCGAAGTGAGGGCCGTGCATGTGGATGGGGTGGTTGGTCATCGTCAGGTTGCCGATGCGAATGCGGACCCTGTCCCCGGTCTTGGCCACCAGCGGGTCGATGCCGGGATAAACGCGGTTGTTGAACGTCCACATGTTGAAGTCCGTCATCGTGCTGGTCGTCGGCGTGGCGGCCCCGGGTTGGACGTCGTAGGAGGCCAGCATGAACATGAAGTCCCTGTCGACGCGGTACTGGCGCGGGTCCTTGGGATGGATGACGAAGCACCCGTAGACGCCGAGCGCCATCTGCTGCTGCTCGCTCAGGTGCGAATGGTAAAAATGAGATCCCGGTCGTTGCAGCAAGAACTCGTAGACGAACGTCTTGTTGACGGGGATACCCGGTTGGGTCAGGCCCGAGACGCCATCCATGCCGCTGGGCAACAAGATGCCGTGCCAATGGATCGAGGTCGGCTCGGGCAGTTTGTTGGTCACGAAAATGCGCACCCGGTCGCCTTCGACCGCTTCGATGGTCGGCCCGGGACTCGACCCATTGAAGCCCCACATGTTGACGTTCATGCCGGGTGCGAATTCCCGCACCACGGGTTCGACGACCAGGTGGAATTCCTTGATTCCGTTGTTCATGCGCCAGGGAAGAGACCAGCCGTTCAGCGTCACGACCGGGTTGAACGGGCGCCCGTTGGGCGGCGGTGGGGGAGGCAGCGTCACCGCTGAGCCTTGTATCACCGCCTCGGGCAGCGAGGCGGCCGCCACGCGCCCGACAGCGGAGGCGCCAAGCGCCACGGCGCCGGCCGCTCGAAAGAAGTTTCTGCGATGGGTCATGGTGTGCTTTCAGCGCCCGACGATGAATCCGGCCCAGGCGAGCGGCCCGTCAGCGCCGTTCGCAGGTTGGCGTCCGCGACCCAGTAGTCCCGCAGGGCGTCGACGTATCCGGTCACGCCAGTCGTTTGCTCGCGTGCGTCGGCGATGAGTTCGAACACGCCGATGAGCATGCCGTTGTAGCGACGCAAGTTCTCGTCGGCGATGCGCTTCCTGAGGGGAACGACTTCGTCTCGGTAATGCCTCGCCAGGTCGTAGGCAGTTCGATACGCCGAGTAAGCGGCGCGTACTTCGGACCGGGCGTTCACTGCGACCTCGGCGGTTCGATGGAGGGATTGCATGTACTGTGCCTTTGCGCGCGCCGTGCGGGCTTCGCCGACATCGAACAGCGGGACCTCGACTTGAACCTGGTAGCCGTTTTCACGCGGCGTTCCCGTCTGGCTCTTGTTTTGGTAGCCCACCTCCAGCGCGTTGACGACGCGTGTGGCCTGGGTCAATCCGAGTGTTCTCGCAGTCGCCTCGGTGCTGCGCCGGGAGATCAAGACGTCCAGGCGCTTGTCCATCGCCGTCTGCTCTGCGTCTTCCGGGTCGACTGGCTCGTTGGGCAGGTCCGCCAGCCGGTCAGGCAGCTCGAACGCAGTCTGTCGGCCAGACAGGCCGAGCAAGCGCGTCAAGCGCTCCCGCCGGGCCGTGGCCTGCTGTTGCAGGCGGGCCAACTGGGACGTGGCGTCAGCGTAGAACGCCTGCTGGCGCAGGTGGTCGAGCGTGCTGAAATTTCCTGCCTCGACCATTCGACGGGCCAGGTCCGCCGACGCCTCGGCTGCGCTTTTGACCTGGCGATAGTAATCGACCAATTGCTGGTCCGCGATGGCGTCGAAGTAGGCGCGACGTGTGTCCGATGCCAGGCCCACCGCTTCGTATGCCGCCTGATACTGGGCCTGCTCGAAGCGCACCCGAGCGGCATTCGAAGCCGCTGGCATGGCCAACAGGTCGAGCACGCCGAACATGACCGAGCGGTCGATCTCGAGAGCTCCTGCACCAGCGAGGCGGGTGTAGCCGAACAGTGGGTTTTTCAGTCGCCCTGCCTGGACGACATCGGCCTCGGCGATTCCCAGGTCGGCGAATTTCGCTTGCAAGCCTTGGTTGTTCAGCAACGCGAGCTCGACGGCGCCTTCGGCCGTCAGTGGCTGTTTCAGCAGTTCGCTGGTTCGACCGGACGCGGCGTCCACATCTGCCTGCGAGCGTTGCCACACCGCCGATTGACCGGTGCGCTCCTTCACCACGTCGGACACCTTCGCCATGCCCCCGTCGGGCGAGAATGAGGCGCACCCGGCCAGCAAGAGCGCCGATGCCGCGACCGCCGTGAGGCGCCTCATGGTTTGCCCCCCGACATGTGGTGCCCGGCGTGGTCTGTCATGGCCGGCATGGCGGGCATCTCGGGCATCGAAACGGCCTTGCCATGCGACTTGTCACGGCCCGCGGGGCTCGATGCCGACACCGCGGGCACGGGTGGCATCGCGTGGCCAGGCATCTCGCCCATGCCCGGCATTCCAGCCATCGAATCGCCTCCCTTGACGGCCTCGTTGAGGGCACGCCAATCGCCGGGCTTGGTGTCCCGGTAGGGCTTGTACCCTTCAAACGCCGACCGGTAGGTGAGTGGCGGCGCCGACGCCGGAGCCACCCTCGGTTCCTGGGCGCAGGCAGCCCATGGCAGGCACAACGCCACCGCGAGCGCCTGCTGCTGAAGTACGTTTTTCATATGTCGAAGTCATTTGAAGCCCGGGGCCGGCTGGCGGGCCCGCCCATGCCCACGCCAGGCGGCGCGAGCCCGTTCAGGCCTCCTGCGGAGGCCCTGGTGGGTCAAATGCGTCGTGGGGGCCGCTCCTGGCCGTCCGAGAGGAAGCTCGGGGCGGGAGCGGACAGAGAAGGAAACTCGGCGCTTGCCGATTCCAGCGCGGGCGCCACCGCGGGGATGGCGCCCCAAAGAGGGGTGAATGATCCGCCAGCCGCGCAGACGCCGCACTTGTCGCCGTGGCCGAAGGCGGGGTTGCCGTGCCGGTCGCCAGCGGCGTGCGCATGGTGATGCGCCCCCGTGTGGCCCTGCGTCGCCATCGACCCGCCCACCGACAAATGCGCGACCTGCTGGGGCCGAAGTTCGGTCTGACTGCCCGAGCCGCCGGCCGGGCACATCATGGCGCCAGCCACCGCGCCCCGGACGGGCAGGAGCAGCGCGAGCAGCACCACAAGGCAAATTCGAAGGGTCTTCACGAGCGTCAGCGTAGCACGGAGCGCGTGTTCTCGGCTGCCCGTGCAGGGCAAACCACGGCGCGCGGTTCGCTCAGCCCTGCACGCTCAGCCTGCGATCGGTTGCCAGCCACGTTTGCGTCAGGCCCGCAACCTCGCCGGGGCGGATTCAGGCGGTGGCGCGAAGGGTCGGCTTTGTTCGATGCGGCGCCATTTGCGCTGCTCCCACGTCTGCGGCCCCTGGACCGGCCATTGCGCCAGGATCTCTGCGAGATCCGAGCGCGGCACGCGGGTGAACACGGGATGGGCGCTCAGCAGCCAGCGGCCGCGGCGTAGACGCAGGGGCAAGGGTGCCCGAGATTCGTTGACCCAGTAGATACAGGCCTTGTCGGCCCAAAACGCTTGCCGCTCGAAATTGACTCGACCGGCAAAACCGGTGTCCACCGGGAAGATGAGCACGCTGTCGCCTGCTTCCACGATGGCCTGGACCAGGTCGCCCGGGGTGGCGCCCGATCCGCGGTGGACGAGGATGACGCGCTCGATGTCCGCGGCACAGAGGCGGTCGACCTCGGCTTCATTCCTGTAAACCACGATGTCCTGGCCTTGCCACGCGGTGCGCCACGATGCTTTCATGCGATTCTCCTGTGTATCGCACGCTACTCCGGAGCTTGAAACCTGGCTGTCAAAATGAGCGTCAAGGTGCAAGCAAGCGTTATGAGGTGTTCGGGTACCTCAAACGTCGGGCGGGCGCGCCATGGGGGCAGGGAGGTTGCGGATGTCCACCGGCTCGATCGGATCGGCAGGCGTGAACCCGAACACCTTGCCGTAGAAATACAGCTCGGCCTCGAGCACCCGCTCGATGGTGGCCGAGCGCCGGAAGCCGTGCTGCTCGCCTTCGAACAACAGATAGGCGACAGGCTGCCCCGCGGCGCTCACCGCCTCGTACATGGCTTGCGCCTGGGCAGGAGGAACCGCCTTGTCCTCGGCCCCTTGGAACAGAATCATCGGGCTCGCCAGGCGGTCGGTGTGGAGAACCGGCGAGCGCGCCCGGTAGACGGCACGGGCTTCGGGATAAGGCCCGATCAACCGATCGAGGTAGCGGGACTCGAATTTGTGCGTATCGGCGACCAAGGCTTCCAGGTCGCCGATGCCGAAATGGCTCGCCCCGGCTTTGAAGAAGCGGTGAAAGGTCAGGGCGCACAAGGTCGTGTAGCCGCCTGCGCTCGAACCGCGAATGGCGACCCGGTCCGGATGCGCGTCGCCACGGGCGATCAGGTACCGAGCCGCGTGGATCGCGTCGTCGACGTCGACGATCCCCCAGCGACCATCGAGGCGCTCCCGGTAGGCTCGCCCATGGCCGCTGCTCCCCCCGTAGTTCACGTCGACGACCGAAAAGCCGCGGCTGGTCCAGAACTGGTGGGCCCATTTGAACGCGGGGTCGCAAGCCCCGGTGGGGCCGCCGTGCGTCAGCACGAGCAACGGCGGTCGCTCGCCCGCCGGCCCGTGAAAGCCGGGGTGCGTCGGCGGGTAGTAAAAAGCGTGCGCCGTGCTGCCGTCTGCGGATGGAAAGCTGATCGCTTCGGCGCGCGACGAGAAGGTCGGATCGACCGCCATGTCGTTCGAGCGACGCAACACGACATGGCGATGGGTCGTCAGATCGAGTCGCACCACGGCGGGGGCCTCGGTCGCGGTGGCGCCCACGAAGGCGACGAAGTCGCTGCCGACACGCAGGTCGTCGATGGCGACGAAAGGCGTCTCGAGGATTTGGAACGTGCCGGCTTGCGGGTCGAGCACGGCCAGGCGTGAGACCGCCCCCTGGATGAAGACGCACACGATCCGCCCGGCGGCGTCGAATCCATAGGTCGACATGCCGAAGGCCCACTGGGGCCGGCCGAACTCGGCGGACATCGGGTGCAAGGCACGCGCCCCGTCGTTGCTCAGGCGGTAGAGGTTCCACCAGCCGGTCGCGTCGGACACGAAGTGCAGGTCGCCGCGGGGCGACCAGGCCGGCTGGAACACCGACACGCCAGGGCCTCCCGCGACGATGCGCGCGTTGCAGGGGACACCGGCGTCGAGTTCGGCCAGCCACAGCGAACTTTCGTCCCACGGCATGTTCGGGTGGTCCCAACTCAGCCAGGCCAGATGGCCGCCGTCCGGGCTCAAGACCGGGCTCGAGAAGAAGTCGTGCCCTTGCGCCAGCGTGTCGACCGCTCCGTCTGCCAGCCCGATCGACACCAGCGTGGTGACGGGCTCGACCCCCTCCCGACGATGATCTTCGCGGACGGCGACAAGTCTTTGCCGGTAAGGATCGAAAACGGCATCGGCATACCGGTGGCCCGGTTCGCTGGTCAAGCGATGCACTTGGCCACCGGCGCCGATGCGGTAGAGCTGTTGGTCGAGAAAGTTGCTGAACACGGCACCATCAGGCAGCGCCACGAAGGCTCCGCCGCCGTATTCGTGGGCCAGCGTGCGAACGTTGCAGGCGGCCGGCGTGAGGTCCCGGATGCTGCCGTTCGCGTCGCACTCGACGAGTGTGTTGCGGCCCTGCTCCCAGGGCCGCCCCTCGGTCCAGAGCGTTTGCTGGCCGCGCAGGGCGATCTGTCCCAAGCGCAAGGTGGCGCTCGCCAGCGATTTCGCCGTGATCGGGGAAGGCCAACTGCCGAACGGTGCGGCGGCGCGCGGGCGCACGGGGCGACGGTCTTCGCCGCGCTCGGCGGTGCTCCGCGTCCGCGCGCGTTCCCGCCGCATGAAGAGGTAAAGGCTCTCGACCTTCTCCCGTGCCCACGGGGTCTTGCGCAGGAACTTGAGGCTCGACTTGATGGTCGGGTCGGACCTGAAGCAATTCACCGCAATGCGCTCGCCCAGTCCGGACCACCCGTAGTGATCGACCAGAGCGACCAGAATCGCTTCCAGCGTCATGCCGTGCAAGGGGTTGCGCGTTTGCGGGGCGGGGGGCTCAGTCATCACGGTCGCCGGGGCGGCGCGGGTCGGGAATGCGCATCTGAAGGGTCATCGTCAGGCATGTGGAAGAAGCGATCGTAGCGGGAGGCCCCACTCGGGAGGGTGCATCCGGGCCGCCCTCTGCGGCGTAGTCAGAAAGGGAAGAGAATTCGGCGCCACCGTCTGGATGGTCGCTGTCGTTTCGGGAGGACTCGTTTCATGAAAATTGCCCTTGTTGCGCTGTTGGGCGCGCTGTCCTATGGCAATCCGGCGTGGGCGGCGCTCGACATCGGCGAGAAAGCCCCTGATTTCACCGCGGCGGCGGCGTTGGCAGGCAAAGAGTTCACATTTTCGCTCAGCGATACCCTCGCCAAGGGGCCCGTGGTGCTCTACTTCTTTCCAGCGGCGTTCACGGCGGGTTGCTCGGCCGAGGCCCATGCCTTCGCCGAGGCGACCGAGCAGTTCGCGGCGCTGGGAGCGACGGTGATCGGGGTGTCCACCGACAACATCGAAACCGAAGTGAAGTTTTCTGCCCAGGCCTGCCAGGGAAAATTTCCGGTGGCGTCGGACGCCGACAAGAAGCTGATCAAGGCCTACGATGCGTCGATGATGATCATGCCCGACTACGCCAATCGCATCTCGTATGTCATCGCGCCCGACCACAAGATCATCTACAACTACCAAAGCCTCAATCCGAGCAAGCACGTGGCCAACACATTGGCAGCGCTGCGGGACTGGGATGCAGCGACCAAGAAGTAGCAGCGCCGGTCGTGGCGCCTTCAAGGCGTGGCGAGGGGCAAGCGCACTTGCACGTCCAGCCCCGGTCGGGCGTTTTGCAAGCTGAGCGTCCCGCCATGCGCCTGGGCCACCAGTCGGCATAGGTAGAGGCCGAGGCCCACCCCTCCGGTGGACCGTTGGCGCGCACTGTCCGGACGGTAGAAGGCCTGGGCCAGCCGGGGTAGCACGGCGGGATCGACCCCCGGGCCGTAGTCGCGCACCGTCAACACCAGGTGGGCGCCGTCGCAAGCGGTCCGCACCTCGGCAGGCCGGTCGGAGACCGCGCCGTGGCGCACGGCGTTGGCCAGCAGGTTGCGCAACATGAGCCGCATGCGGGACGCATCGGCGCGTAGCCAGGGCAGGTTCGGGTCCAGATGCAGCGCGATGGCGCGCCCCTCGAAATGATGGCCAAGGGTCTCCTCGATCAATGCATTGAGTTGCAGCGTTTCGGTCGACAGGGCCGAATGGCCGCCGCTGAGCCGCTCGCTTTCGAGCAGGTCGGCGATCAGGTCGCGCATGTCGGCCAGGTCGCGAAGGAGCGCGTCGCGCGCCGGGCCCGGGTCGACCAGCTCGGCATTCAGCCGCGCCCGGGTCAAGGGCGATCGCAGTTCGTGGCTGATCGCCAGCAACAGCTCGCGCTTGGCGTCGAGGAGTTGCCGCAATCCATCCGCCATGCCGTTGACCTGCAGGGCCAGTTCACCCAGTTCGTCGTTTGCGCGGCGCGGGATCGGCTGCGAGAAGTCGCCCGCGCCATAGCGGATGGCGCCGGCGCGGATGTCGGCAAGGGGCGCCAACAGCCGGTGCACCCGGCCATACACGATTCCCACCAGGAGCAGCATGCCCAGCAGGGTGCTCCAGCCGATCCAGCGGGCGCGGTCTTCGGGGGCGGCGTCGCGCGGCAAGTGACGCAACCCGAACGTGATGCGGTGGCCATCGGCAAGCATGCGATGCGAACGCCAGCCGTGGCCGGCATCGTGCAAGTCGATCTCGCGCCGCGGCGGGCGGTCGGTGTCTGGCAGGGACGACCAGTTCACCACCGGGCCCTCGATTCGGATCCGCAGTGGCAGGCGCCGCGCCAGCGCGGTGGCACGGGCGACGTCGGGAGGGGTGCCGATCTCATCGGCCAGGCGATCGACGTAGTCGGTGACCATCGGCTCGGCCACTTCCTGCCAGCCGTAACGCATCACGGCCTGCATGCCCGCGACGAAGGTCAGCGTCATCGCCAGCGCCAGCGCGAGGAACAGGCCGACCAGCCGGGCGCGCAACGAATGGCGGCCCCAGCGCCAGCGGCGTTGCAACGCGGTCTTCAAACCCGGGCGCCGGCGAAGATGTAGCCGGCGTTGCGCAAGGTCTTGATCACGTCCAGGGGCTCGAGCTTCTTGCGCAGGCGGCTGACCAGGATGTCGACCGCCCGGGTGTGGAGTTCGGCCTCGATGCCACGCAGCCGGTTCAGGATCTCGTCGCGATGGAAGACCTTGTGCGGCGCGTTGGCGAGCAGGGCGAGCAGGTCGAACTCCGTCGATGTGAGCTCCACGGCCTGACCCGCTCGCAGCACGCTGCGCCGCTCCTGGTCGATCACCAGCCCGTCGAAGGACAGGCGCTGCGTGGGGGCCGCCCCAGGCGCGGCGCGGGCGCGCCGCAGCACGGTCTGCAGTCGGGCCAGCAATTCGCGCGGTTCGAAGGGCTTGGGCAGGTAGTCGTCGGCGCCGAGCTCCAGGCCGACGACGCGGTCCATCACGTCGCCACGCGCCGTGAGCATCAGGATGGGCACGTCGCTCTCGCGCCGAATCGTGCGGCAGAGCTCGAACCCGTCCATCTCCGGCAGCATGACGTCGAGGATCGCGGCCTCGTAGTGAACCGCCCGCAGGCGCTCGAGGCCGGCGCTGGGGCGCAGCGCCGCGTCGAGTCGGAAGTCGTAGCGGGCGAAAAAGGCGGCCAGCGGGGCGCCGAGCAACTCGTCGTCGTCGATCAGCAGAATGCGGCGCATGCGGCGATTGTCGGTGGATTGCCCGGTGCCGGGGCGGGCGAGGACCTCAGGAGCGATGGTCCCCACCGTGCCGCTTGGCAAGGAAGTCGCGCACCTTTTGCTGCTGCTCCGGACGCAGCGAATCGAAGAAATCGCCCGCCGCTGCGATCACGGCCGGGCTCTTTGCGCGCACGGCGTCGGTCTTGCTTTCGACCAGCGCCTGGGCACCGGCACGATCGAAGCTCGGTCCCGCGATCAATCCTGCGAAAGGCGCGCGGGGGTCGCTGCCACCCACCAGGGCGGTCCGCTGCTCGTGCACTTTGTCCAGCAGGACGCCGAGCCTTTGCTTTTGGGGTTCATCGAGCGCGAGTTCACGACCGGCCCGGTCGATGATGTGGTCGCGCATCTTGCCGGCGTCTGCTTCGCTGTGCGCGAAGTCGCCGTGCATCGGGCCGTGCTCGCAGGCGCTCAGTCCGCCCAGCACGAGTGAGGTGCCGAGCGCAAGAAATAGCGTGCGTTTGATCCAATGTTTCATGGGTTGTCCTCGAGGTGGATGAAGGTCATGTGTCTTTTCCAAGACCGATCCCATCGTGCCCAAGGACTGACGCGCCGTCTTTTCCCTGCCGTATCGTCGTGTTTCGTTTCGTGTCGAGCCCGAGGGTGCCGACACGTCGCACCGCTCAGCGCGTGAAAATTCCTTGAGCGCCGATGGCGTAGACGTTGTGCCGACCTGAATCCACCTGGCGCATGCGGCGCTCGAGGTCGTAGATGTCGGCGGCCTCGGCCAGATACTGGTCGTCGCGGTCCTGCGTCGGCATGGCCGACGGGTGGAACAGGCTCTTGATCGACTGGATGAGGGACAACATGGTTTGCTTTTGAGTGAAGGGAAAGCCATTATCAGGGAAAACCCTTAGCCGCGCACGAGTCTTGGGCAATACCCGCGACAACAACACGTTTTCGTGCGGAATTCGACCCTGAACGGTGCTTCGGCACTGCCGCCCGTCGTCTCCCCGACTCGACTACCCTTCATTCCTTCGACCGACTGGACCTTTGCCGTGTTCCCGATTTTCGAGAGACTCGTCGCTCCCTACCCGGACACCGATCCTGTTCCCCCGCCGCGCCGCTTCTTCGCCTTCTTGTGGGCCTGCACCCAGGGACTTCGGCCCTACCTGCTGGCAATGACGCTGTGCAGTGCGCTGATCGGTGTGTTCGAGGCGGTGTTGTTCGCTTTCCTCGGCCGCGTCGTGGACTGGCTCGGCGCGACCACGCCTGCGCGCCTGTGGGCCGACCAGGGTCCGCACCTGCTGCTGCTGGGCGCCGTGCTGCTCGGGAGCGTGGGGTTGGTCGCTCTGCAATCCTTGTTGAAGCAACAGGCGCTAGCCGGAAACTTCCCGATGCTGCTGCGCTGGAATTTCCACCGCCTGATGTTGGCGCAGAGCCTGCACTTCTACCAGGACGAATTCGCCGGCCGGATCGCGGCCAAAGTGATGCAAACCGCCTTGGCGGTGCGCGACGCCTGGATGATCCTCGCGGAATTGCTGGTGTTCGTGGTGATCTACTTCGTGACCATCATGGCGATGCTCGGCAGCTTCGATCGGTGGCTGCTCCTGCCCTTCGGCGTGTGGGTCGCGTGCTATGCCGCAGCGCTCTGGTTTTTCGTGCCGCGCCTGGGCGAAGTCGCCAAGGCGCAGGCGGATGCCCGGTCCACCATGACCGGCCGCATCACCGACGCCTACACCAACATCGCCACCGTCAAACTCTTCTCGCACTCGCAGCGTGAAGCCGGCTATGCACGCTCGGCGATGCAGGATTTCCTGCAGACCGTGCAAAACCAGATGCGCCTGGTGACCGTCTTCGAGATCGTCAACCATACGCTCAGTGTCGGGCTGATCATGGCCACCACGGGAGCCGCCCTCTGGCTCTGGACTCGCGGGCAGGTGGGAGTCGGCGCGCTCGCCGCGTCCACCGCGATGGCGCTGCGGCTCAATGGGATTTCACACTGGGTGATGTGGGAGATGGCGTCGCTGTTCGAACACCTCGGCACGGTACAGGACGGCATCAACACCCTCAGCCGCACCCATACGGTGGTCGATGCGCCGGGGGCGCAAGCGCTCACGGTGCGGCGCGGTGACATCCGGTTCGAACAGGTTCGCTTCGCATACGGCGGGAAGCGGCCCGTCATCGAGGCGCTGTCGATGCACATTCGCCCGGGCGAGAAAGTCGGCCTGGTGGGCCGCTCCGGGGCCGGCAAGAGCACCGTCCTCAGCTTGTTGCTGCGGCTCTACGACGTGGAAGGCGGGCGGGTGTTGATCGATGGCCAGGACATCGCGCTGGCGACCCAGGAGTCGCTGCGGGCGCAAGTCGGCATGGTCACCCAGGACACCTCGTTGCTGCATCGATCGGTACGCGAGAACATTCTCTACGGGCGGCCGGACGCCGGCGACGAACAGATGCTGCTCGCCGCTCGGCGCGCCGAGGCGCACGAGTTCATCCTGGGCTTGACCGATTTGAGCGGGCGCACCGGCTACGAGGCCCATGTCGGCGAGCGAGGGGTCAAGCTCAGCGGCGGGCAGCGCCAGCGCATCGCGATCGCCCGGGTCATGCTCAAGGATGCGCCGATCCTGTTGCTCGACGAGGCCACCAGTGCACTCGACTCGGAAGTCGAGGCCGCGATCCAGGCCAGCCTCTACCGCCTCATGGAAGGCAAGACCGTGGTCGCGATCGCGCATCGCCTGTCCACCATCGCCGCGATGGACCGACTGATCGTGCTCGACCAGGGACGCATCGTCGAGCAGGGCGACCACCAGTCCCTGCTGGCCGCAGGCGGCCTGTATGCGAGACTCTGGGCGCACCAGAGCGGCGGTTTTCTCGGCGAAGAGGCCGAGCCCGAGACGGCGGGCGCCGCCGGTTGACGGGGCGGCGGGGTCGACGACGTTCAGGGTCGCGGTCAGGTCCGGTCTTCCTCGTACTGCCTCGCCCCGTCGATCGCTCGCAGCCAAGGCTCCCGGCGCTTGACCCAGAGCTCGTAGCTCGGCACGAAAGGGGTGGGGGCCAGCGACAGGATCCCGAGTTTGATTTCCGCCTCTCGGTCATCGAGGGAGAAGAGTCGTGAGCCGCAGTTCGCACAGAAGTGCCGGCCATTGAATCGGGAGGTCGCGCCGGCCTGGGTGAACGATCCGGCGGACCAAATGCCGTAGAAGGTGAACGCCGAACCGCTCTCCTGCCGGCAATCGGTGCAATGACAAATCCCGACCCGCAGGGGTTCACCCTGGATAAAAACCTGCACCTGCCCGCACGTGCAGCTGCCCGAAAACTGCGTCATGGCGATTCTCCCGGGGGGGCGCATCGAGCGGCGGCCGGACGCGCGAGTCGCCTGCCGAGCGGTCGAACGCCGACAGTGCGAACATCATAGACTGGGCTCCCGCGGTGAGCGACAACGACGCTGTCCGTACGTGATCGAGAAAGTCTTTGCATGACCAGGCGCCGGCAGGTCTTGACGTCCTTTTTGGCCGCTCCCCTCGCGGGGCTCGCCGGCTCGACTGCAGGCGTCGCCGGCGCGCAGTCTGTCGCTCCTGCGCAGGCCGAGCTGAGCGCCGAGGAGGCCCGGCGTGACTTGCGCATCCTGCATCGGGCCTTCACCGATTTGCATCCCGGACTGACCCGCTACCGCTCGGTCACGCAGATCGACGCCGCCTTCGCGGTCGCCGACGCCTCGGTCGCGGCGGGCTGCAGCCGCGCGCAGATGGTGGTGACGGCCTCGCGGCTCGCTGCCGCGGTGTACTGCGGACACACCTGGGTGAACCCTGCCAACCAGAGGAAGGATGTGGTCACCGGGGTGTTCCAGCGTGCGGACAAATTGCCGCTGACGCTGCGATGGATCGAAGGCCGCGTGCGGGTCACCGGGAGCGCCGCTCCAGGTCTGGTGGCGGGGGATGAACTCCTGGCGATCGACAGCCGCCCGATGACGCAGATCCGTGATGCGTTGTTGCCGCTGCTGCGCGCCGACGGCCAGCATGCAGGGGCGAGGCTCAAGCGCTTGTCGCAACTCGACAGCGGGCCCAACGGTGGCTCGATGGATCGGTTGTTCCCGCTGTGCTTCCCACCCCGTGACGGTCGCTACATGCTGACGCTGCGCGACGCCAACGGCCGACAGCGCGACGTCCAGGTGGCCGCCACATCGACGTCGGCGCGCGACCAGGTGCTCGCACCGCCCCCTTCGGCGTGGAGCTTTCGCCTGGACGGCGATATTGGCGTCCTGACGGTGCCGACCTTCGCGCTCTGGCAAACCGATTTCAAACCGGGAGATTTCCTGCGGCAGACCTTCGATGCATTGCGCGACGTGCCGTTTCTCATCATTGACCAGCGCGGCAACGAAGGCGGCGAGGACGCCATCGGGCGCCAGCTGCTCAGTTACCTGGTGCGCGCGCCGGTCCAGCTGCCGGGCTCCCGCGTGGAGAGCGCCTACGAGCGCGTGCCATATGAGCTCGCCCGCTTCCTCGATACCTGGGACTTCGACTTTTTCGACCGCACCGGCCAGGTCAGGAAGAGCCCGGGCCGCAACTGGCTCCTGCCCGACGAGCCGGGTCCGCGGATCGAGCCGGTCGCGGCGCCATACGCGGGCCGCACCGTGGTGCTCATCGGGCCGCAGAACAGCTCTGCCGGCTTTTTGCTGGCACGCGACATCCAGCGCACTGGCGCCGCGACATTGCTGGGCCAGCCGACCGGCGGCAACCTGCGCGGCTTGAACGGCGGCCAGTTGGCGTGGGTCAACCTGCCCGCCTCGGGCGTGGGTGTGGACATCCCGTTGCTCGCTTCGTTCGCGATGGATGACCCTCCGGATGCGGGGGTGCTGCCCGACGTGGCCGTGGCGCCGCGCTGGTCCGACGCCGTGGCGGGAATCGACACGGAGATGGCCGCCGCCCTCGCGCTTGTCAAAGCATGAATGCAATCCTGACCGCGGGCGAAATGAGCGCCGGAGCCCCGCAGCGATCGGGCGATCTCGACACTTTGCGCCCGGGGCGCCCGCCCTGACCGAGCGCTGCGCCGGGCATGGGCTTTGTCCCGATGGTAGAACTGGCCCGGCCCCGGTTCCTTCTTCCCTAGACACAGAAAGCGCGACCCCATGTCCATCTCTCCGACCCCTGTCTGGTTCATCACCGGCTGCTCCACCGGCTTCGGCCGCGAGCTCGCCCGACTCGTGCTCGAACGCGGCTGGCGCGCCGTCGTCACCGCACGCGACAAAGAGCGCGTCGCCGATCTCCTCGAGGGCACCGGCGACCGGGCGCTCGCGCTGGCGCTCGACGTGACCGATTCGGCCCAGATCGCGACGGCGGTCCAGGCAGCGCACGATCGTTTCGGCGCGGTCGACGTGCTCGTCAACAACGCCGGCTACGGCTACCAGTCGTCCATCGAGGAGGGCGACGAGGCGCAAATTCGCGCCCAATTCGATGCCAACGTGTTCGGACTGTTCGCGCTCACCCGTGCCGTGCTGCCGGGCATGCGCGCGCGCCGCAAAGGTCACGTCATCAGCATCACCTCAGTGGCGGGCCTGGTCGGCTACATGGGCTCCGGTTACTACGCGGCGAGCAAGCACGCGGTCGAGGGCTGGACCGACTCGCTGGCCGCCGAGGTCGGACCGCTGGGCATACGCGCCAGCTGCGTGGAGCCGGGCCCGTTTCGCACCGACTGGGCCGGACGCTCGCTCAGGCAGACGCCCAGCACGATTGCCGACTACGCCGATACCGCTGCTGCGCGTTTGAAGCAGACGGCGGAGAAAAGCGGAACCCAGGCCGGCGACCCGGTGCGCGCCGCCGCCGCGATCGTCACGCTCGCCGAGATGTCGCATCCGCCGCGCCACCTGGTGCTCGGCGCTTGGGGCTACGAGAACGTCGTCGCGACGTTGAAGCAGCGGCTGGCGGAAATCGAGGGCATGCGAACGCTGAGCCTCGGCGCCGATTTCCCGAACGAATGACCAGCGCGTGTCCGGCGGTCGCAGCCCTGCCCGACACGCCTCCGCCGCAACACCCGCCGCCACCCGATGACCACCTCCATGTCCGTGCTCACCACTGCCCGTTTGCGCCTCGAACCCTGCACGGACAGCCACGTGCCGGGTCTGAACGCCATGAACGCCGATCCGGAAGTGATGCGCTATATCTCGGGCCGTCCCGAAACCGTCGACGAGACCCGCGCGATGGTCGAGCGCGTCAAGCAGCGCTGGATCGAATTCGGCTACTCATGGTGGAGCCTCCTCGACCGAGCCAGCGGCGAACTCGTCGGCGCTGGTTGCCTGCAAAACCTGCGCCGGCAAGCGTCCCTGGTTCCGGATCCCGCCTGTCCGCTGGAGATCGGCTGGCGGCTTCGTCGCGACCGCTGGGGTCAAGGTCTGGCCACCGAGGCCGCGCAAGCGATCGTTGGCTTCGCCTTCGAGGTCGTGCGAGCGGACGAGCTCTATGCCGTCTGCGATCCCGACAATGCGGCTTCCGCAAAAGTCATGCAGCGGCTCGGAATGGAATTCCTCGGGACCCAGACGTGGTATGGAAAAAGCTTGGCGACCTACCGTACCCGTTCCCCGTGACCGATGCCGACATCACGCGGACGCAAGGTCGACCCGGGGCGCCCGGCGCAGGGTCCACACCAGATAGGCGACGACGGCGACGTTGAAGGTGAGGGTCAGCGTCTTGATGGCGCTGGGATGTTCCCACAGCTCGTAGACCTCGACGGGGATGTAGATGGCACCGCCGGCAGCCCCCAACCACGACGCCCAGCGCCGCTGCATCCAGAGCCCGTACGCCTCGACCTCGCGCAACGCGGAGTAGGCCAGGGCCAAGCCTGCGAGTCCCCACAGGCGAGCGTCCGTCAGGTGCGTGGCGGCGTTCAGGAAGACGCCGGCGAAATGGCGTTCCGGATCGAGGTGGAGTCGCGTCACGAGACCGACGGCCAATTGCCTCACGTCGCGGTGCAGCAGCGACAGCATTCCGAAGCCGGCGCCGAAAACGATGCAGCCCTTGGCTGCCTCCAGGGCGGCGATCAGACGAAGCGCGCGGCGCGAAGCGGCGGGGGAGGGGGTGGCAGGATGCATGCGGGACACGGGGTGAGGGACGTGGCGCGATCATTCCATAGTCGGTCGCGCACACGGCGGCGAGGTTTGTGGTTTGATCGAAGCTCTTCGCCACTCACGCCTGCCGCATGCCCGCTACCCGCCTCACGCTGCTTCAGTTCTTCTACGCCTACGGGGTCGCCCTGGCGGTCATGGGCGCGCTCGATGCGATCTGGCTCGGATGGCTGGCGATCGATTTCTACAAGAAGGAAATGGGACCGCTGATGGCGGACCGGGTGCGCGTCGTGCCGGCTGCACTCTACTACCTGCTCTATCCGCTGGCGATCGTCTACCTGGCGCTGGTGCCGGCGCAGAGCCTGGGGGAGGGCGTGTTGCGCAGCCTGGTGCTCGGATTGGCGGCGTTCGGGGTCTACGACATGACCTGCCTGGCGGTGATGCGCGGCTATACCGTCAAGCTCGCGCTGGTCGACCTGGCATGGGGCGGGTTCGCGAGTCTCGTGGGGGGTGCCTCGGCCTACGCGGTGGTGGTGGGGCGCTACGCGCGCAGCTGAGGAGTCGGGGCGCGCACCGCGCTTTGGCTAGCCTGCACGGGACGTCTTGCCCGGCCCCGTCTCTCGCACGCGTCGCACCTTGACCTTGCGGCCCTTGACCCGGCCGTGGTTCAACGCCGCCAGGGCCTGCTCGGCGATGGCCCGGTCGACCGCGACATAGGTCGAGAACTCGTTGACGTTGATCTTGCCGATGCGGGTCGCATCGAGTCCGCCCTCGCCGGTCAACGCCCCCAGGACATCGCCCGCACGGATCTTGTCCTTGCGGCCCCCGACGATCTGCAGTGTCGCCATCGGAGGCACCAAGGGTCCGCCGGGCGCGACGCCGAGTTCGTCGATCGAGTGCCAGGTCACCTCCGCGCCGAGCAGCTGCTCGACCCGGCCGACGCTGCCCATCTCGTCCAGGCTCGCCAGGCTCAACGCCAGTCCACTCGCATCGGCACGACCGGTGCGGCCGATGCGGTGAAGATGGGCGTGCGGATCGGAAGCCATGTCGACATTGACGATGGCCTCGAGCTCGGCGATGTCCAGGCCACGCGCCGCGACATCGGTCGCGACCAGCACCGAGCAGCTGCGGTTGGCGAATTGCACCAGCACCTGGTCGCGGTCGCGCTGCTCGAGTTCGCCGTGCAGCGCCAGCGCTTCGAAGCCCTGGGCGTTCAGCACGTCGGTCAAATCGCGGCACTGCTGGCGGGTGTTGCAAAAGGCCAGGGTGCGGGCGGGCCGAAAGTGCATCAGCAGTTGCGCCACCGCATGCAAGCGCTGGTCTTCGCGAATTTCGTAGAAGCGCTGTTCGATCCGCGGAGGCGCGCTGTCGGCCTGGATTTGCACGGTTCCGGGCTGGCGCATGAACTGCTTGGCCACCCCGGCGACGCCTTCCGGATAGGTGGCCGAGAACAGCAAGGTCTGGCGCGTTCCGGGGCAGCGCCGGGCAATGGTCCCGATCGCCTCCTGAAAACCCATGTCGAGCATCCGGTCGGCCTCGTCGAGCACCAGCGTGCGCAGCGTCCCCAGGTTCAAGGTGCCGCGCTCGAGGTGGTCGATGATGCGCCCGGGCGTACCGACGACCACATGGGCCCCGTGCGCGAGGCTGGCTTGCTGGTTGCGCAGCGGGACGCCTCCGCAGAGCGTCAAGGTCTTGACGTTGTCGGCGGCGCGCGCAAGGCGGCGAATTTCGCTCGCCACTTGGTCGGCCAGCTCGCGGGTCGGGCACAGCACCAAAGCCTGCGTGGGCGTCGGCGAGGTCGCACTGTCGAGTTGCAGCCGCGCCAGCAAGGGCAGCGCGAACGCAACCGTCTTGCCGCTGCCGGTGGGGGCCTGAACGATCAAGTCTTCGCCGCCGAGCGAGCGTGCCAGGCTCGCCGCCTGCACCGGCGTCATCGCGGTGAGACCGAGCGTGTCCAGGTTGGCGAGTTGCGCCGGATCCAGGGGCAGGGAAGCGAAGGCGGTCGGAACAGGTCGGGTCATCCGCAATTATCGCGGGTGAACCCGGGTGGACGAGGGGAGACCCCCGGCATGGCGCTTCCCTGACACGCGCCACCGAGCCGACCTGACTGTGCAGGCCCGCGACCCTGCCGATACTTTGAGCACGCGCCGGCCTGTCTGCCGGGCGCACGCAACCGGAGCACGGTATGGACGCTTCCTACGAAATTCGCTTCCAGTCCCTTTTCAACGAAGGCCGGGCCTTGACGTTTCCCTGTGACGAGCAGGGCCGGGTGACCCTGGACGCCATGAGCGAACGCGCGCGTGACAACTACCTCTACGCGCGCGCCGTCATGGGACGCGAGTACGCCTATCCGATGGTCCGACCCGCCCGCGCGCAATGAATGTGCCGAGGGCGGGAGGGCTCAGCGCTTCGTGACCTGGAGCAGCTCGATCTCGAACTGCAAGGGCGTGTTGGGCGGTATCTTGCCGCCGCCTGCACCGCGCTCTCCATAGGCCAGGCGGGCCGGGCAGGTCAGCTTGGCCTTGCCGCCGACCTTCATTTGCTGCACCCCTTCGGTCCAGCAGGGGATGACCCCGTTGAGTGGAAATTCGGCCGGTTCGTTGCGGCTGTAGGAGCTGTCGAACTCGCTTCCGTTGGCAAACGTGCCCCGGTAGTTCACCTTGACCACGTCGCTGGCCGCCGGGCGAGCCCCGGTGCCCTCTCTCAGTGAGCGATAGACGAGGCCGCTGGCCGCGACAACTGCCCCTTTTTCCTGCGCCGCCGTGGCGGCCAGGTCGGGATCGGCGGCGTTGGCCATGCCGTGCAGGCCGACGGACGCCAGCGCGGCGCAAAGGATTTTTTTCATCGGAGGTGGCGCTTCAGGTTGATTTGAAAATGGGCGGCGCTCGGCCGCGGCTTGCGATGCTAGCGCCAAGCCGGGCCGGGCCATTTCTCGCGATGGGCGAAAATACGCCCGATGCTGATTCTCGCGCCCATGGAGGGCCTCCTCGACTTCACGCTCCGCGACATCCTGACGGAAATCGGCGGTATCGATCGCTGCGTGGCGGAATTCATCCGCGTGACCGGCACCTTGCTGCCGGAGCGAGTCTTCTACCGGGTGGTGCCGGAACTGCACCATGGGGGGCGGACGGCCGCGGGAGTTCCGGTGCGGGTCCAGTTGATGGGCTCGGACCCTGTCTGCCTGGCAGAGAATGCGGCCCGCGTGGCCACGTTGTCGCCATTCGGCGTGGATCTCAATTTCGGCTGTCCGGCCAAGATCGTCAACCGGCATGGCGGCGGCGCAGCGCTGCTGCAGGATCCGGAGCTCTTGTATCGGATCGTCGCCGCGGTACGCCGGGCCGTCCCGCCCGGCCTGCCGGTGTCCGCCAAGATGCGGCTCGGGTTCGCCAATGGCGACCGGGCCCTGGACTGCGCCCTGGCATTGGTGGGGGGCGGTGCGCAAGAGCTCGCGGTGCATGCCCGCACCAAGGTCGACGGCTATCGGCCCCCGGCGTACTGGGAACGCATCGCCGACATTCGCGCCGCCGTCGAGGTGCCGGTGATCGCCAACGGCGAGATATGGGACGTGGACGATGCCCGGCGCTGTCGCCAGCGGTCCGGCTGCGAGACGCTGATGCTCGGCCGTGGCATGGTGAGCGACCCCGGGCTGGCGTTGGCGATCCGCGCGTCGGACCCGTCCGGCCGCGCCGCTGTCGGCTGGTCCGACCTGCAGCCTCACTTGCGGGCGTTCTGGAAGCAGGTGGGTGCGCAGGTGGAACCTCGGGCACGCGCCGGGCGCTTGAAGCAATGGCTCAACTACCTGCGACGTCGGCACCCGGAAGCAGGCGTCGCTTACGCCCTGATCCGAACCCTCGACGATCCGGACGCGGTTGCCGCCACGCTTGGATGGGTGCCACGCCAAGAGGCGACTACCGAAGAAACCCTGCTGGAGGCGGTCACGTGAAGACCTGGAACATCGAAATACAAAAGGTGCGTGCCATGGCCCACGGCAACGGGTTGATCCGCGCTCAGATCGATGCGCTGGTGCAACCGGCGAGCGCGCGCGAGGACGCCGGGATGGCGGCCTCGGTGCTGAGCCTCAGCGAGGACAACGCCCGTGTTCTGGTGCTGTTGCTCAAGCAGCAGCTGGCCGAGCTCGACTCGCGCAAGGCCAAGAGCCGCCGGTGACGTTTCAGCCCTTGCGAGCGCGTTGCACCAGGAAATCGACGACGCTGAAGGTCTCGTCGAAGCCGCCGGCAAGGCCTGGCGAGGTCTCGTAGCGGCCTTGCACCACGAGGGTCGGAACGCCGTCGATCTTGTAGGAGGCGAACAGTTTCTTGGCACGGGTGATGCTGCTGGCCACCGAGAACGAATTGAACGCGGCGGTGAACTTCGCCGCGTCGACGCCGTTCCTGGCCATGAGTGCCGTGATGTCGGCGGGCTTTTCGAGGGTGTTGTGGTCGATGTGGATGGCGGCAAACACCTTGCGCTGCATCTGCCCGACGAGCCCCATGCTGTCGAGCGCGTAGTAGGTTTTCATGAGGTTCTCGAAGTTCATCAAGAACGGCACGGGGACGCGATGGAAGTTCACGTCGGCCGGGAGCTTTTTGGACCAGGCTTCGACCGTCGGTTCGAAGGCGTTGCAGTGCGGGCAGGCGTACGAGAAAAATTCGATCACCTCGATCTTGCCCGGCATGATGGGCGCAACGGGCGGGTCGATTCGGGTGTATTGCTTGCCTTCGACCGGGCCACCCTGCGCGAGGACGGGCGTACCGACCGCGACAAGCGCGGCGGTACCGAGGCCGGTGAGGGCAAATTGAGCCGCAAAGTCTCGACGATTCACGTTCGGTTCCTTCAAGTTGACGCCGTCGAGTGAGCGTCGTCGGCTGAAAAAGTTCGCTGATTGTCTCAACAACGCGCCATCCGGCCGGGCGGCCGACGGCCCGCCATCGTTTTCGGATGATCCCATCGCGGTCACGTGCCGTTACCAATACGCCGGTCTCTGTCGCTTCAGCGTCGATCGACGCGCGCCGAAAGAACCAGGATGGGCAACTTCGGCAGCGTGAGGGCTCCGGAGTGACGGCGCGGGAATTGCTGCCCCGCAAGAAACTCGTCCGACGTGGACGTGGTGTGGGGGGAGTCGATGGCTGGTATCTGGATCCGCTGGGCGACTGTCGCGCTGCTTCTCGGTTCGAGCGGCCTGCTGGGCGGCTGCTCGCCCGCGGGACTGCTGATCAGCGCCGCCGGAGTGGCGACCGACACGAGCATGACCTGGGACATCGTCAAGCACGTCCATGCCCAGCTGACCGAGGGCGACCCCACGCCCTGCGTCCGCCTGGACAGCGCCGAACGCGCGCTCAACCCACGCTGTGGCACCTACGTGGTCGGCAGCCTGCAGGCGAACGATGTTCGCGGCACCCGGCTGCAGGGTTGTTTGCTGGCGGTGGCGGTGCGCGATCCGCGCCTCTGGGCGACGTTGCCGGACCTCCTGGCCAAGGGCGCCGCAGCCGATGCGTGCGCCGAGCCGCCGCTGCTCGAACTGGCCCAAGCGGCCGGGTGCCCCGACTTCGCGGCGACAAGTCAGAGCGTGCGCAACGCGTTTCGGTCTCTGGCCGAAGACGACCCGCGCGCCGTGCACCACGACGTGATGCGCATGCTGAGTTGCCCCAGCGCGGTCGCGGCCGGCCTGGACGCCGCACTGACGACTTGGCTCGCGCGCGGCGCGCTGAATCTGGACACGGTGTCCTTCGGCCCCCTGGGCGCGCTCCATCCCGACCATCTCGGCAGCCCGTTCGCGCGCGCCCTGGAGGCGCGCGGCCATACCGCCCGGGCCGGTCTGGGTGGCTACGACGGTCAGCAGCCTCGCGGCTTCGAACTCGCTTTGCGGACCGCGAACTGGGCCGCGCTCGAGTGGTGGCTGGCGCGTGTTCCTGAACTCGCGAACCTCGTGCCAGCGAGCCAGGGCAACCAGCTGGCGTGGCGACCGTTGGCCAGGGTGCTGATGCCGAAGTTCCTCGACCGCCCGGAGCGCCAGGCCGACATGGTGACGTTCCTCATGGCCCGCGGCGCCGACCCTTGGCGCAAGCTCCCCTACGATGGCGGCAGCTCGATCGTCCAGCTGGCCCGCACGCTGCGCAGCCCGATGCTCGCCCTGCTCGACCCGGCCCCGCCC
>JALYHO010000265.1 GCA_030776545.1 Pseudomonadota bacterium
TATCCCTATGTCGAGGGAAACCCGATCAGCTACGTCGATCCAATGGGCAGCAGCTAACGGTACCTGGCGTGATTGTTGTCGGCGGCATCACCTGCGGTGGCTACAAGCTGTACAAGAAATACGACAAGTTCGAAAGCGACATTCAAGCTTGCAAGATTCAGTGCGAAAACACTGTGGCTTGCGGCGATCCGGAGCGCACGCCGCTGTACCCAGACAACGCAGCGAGGTGCATGGCGACCTGCAAGGCCAATGCCACCATCAATGACTGGTTCGGGGTTGGTAAAGGACCGGCTGGGCCCAAGTCGCGTGAGACAACGCCAGACTACTTTAAGCCGACGCCACCTGGGTTGGGCAAGCCACGATCCTTGCGCTAAGAACTGCTCTACTGTTCGGGCTCATCTGGGCGCTGACGTCGTTCGGCTTCACGGCCGGCGCGTTAGCGACATTTTTCGGGCAGCCCAGCTACATCAGCTCTGACCAGCTATATGGCGTGACCGCGGTAAGTGCCGTCTCGGCTGTTGTTGCGCTCGGCTTAGTCGTTCTCCTCGCATTGCACCTTTTGCGAAAGGACGCCCCCGCGGGGCGCTTCCCTATCCGAGCACTGATAGCGATCGGTCTCGCCTTTTGCGGAATGTCGATCTATTCATTCCTGATCGTTCCGGCTGGCCCTTATGCGCTGAGAGACTCCCAGCTCGCCCGCCAGTTCGGTCTGCGTGAAGCCGGCAGCCTTGCGCAATGTGGCCGGCTTTTAGACCAAACGTTGTCCGGTGGCTGGCCAGTTGAGCGGTGGACCAGGTTTCTGATTTTGCTCAGGCAGCCAGGGGTTGCACCACGCGCACGAATTTTTTCAGTGCCGGGACGCAGCTTCCGCATTGGGTACCGCAGCGCAGCTCGGCCTGCAGCTTGGCCAGGCGCTCGTCGGGATTGCCGTCCAGCGAGACCAACGCGGATTCGATCTGCGTCGCCGACACGTCGATGCAACTGCAGACCTGCTGGCCGCGGCCGACCACCGGGACGGGCGGCGCGGCCCCGGGAAGCAGCAACAGCCGGCCGTAGGGCTGGGCCGGCAGATCGTCTTGCATCAACGGCTTCATCCAGGCCTCGGCGCTGGTGTCGCCACCGAGCAGCAGGGCTGCGATGCGCAGACCGGCGCCCTCGCCTTCGAGCCGGACACTGCGACGTTGACCGCGACGCTCGTCCTGGTAGTGCAGAACTTTCGGCCCGTTCAAGCCCATGATGGCCTCGATCTGCATCAGCGATTCGAGCGGCGGCGCGACCGCGTCGGCGGCGCGAAACAGGACGCCGGTCCGCTCCCGGCCGAAGGGCACGCAGGCGGCGAACGCGAAGCGGTCCATCAGTGCCTGCAATTCTTCGCGAGCCTCGAATGCGCGGTCGGCGTCGAGCCACGCCATCGCGACCAGGCGCCAGGGCAGCGCCGCTTTCTCGATCTTCACGGCGGCGTGCTTGAGTTCGGGCTGCAGTGACAACGGGTCGAACGCAGAGCACGTGAGTGCATTGACGCCACCCGCATGCAAGCCGCCGGGGTTGTAGCCGCCGAGAAACTCGTCCCCCCAGTGCATCGGGATGAAGACCTGCGTCGGCGGCGACTCCGCGCTTTCGGCCACCGGCAGCAACGCGGTGCCACGCCGCGAGCTGACGCGCACCAGGTCGCCGCTCGCCAGGTGCAAGCGGGCCATGTCGCTGCCATGCATCTCGATGCCAGGCTCGGGCACGTGGCCGAACAGGCGGCCGAGGGTGCCGGTGCGGCTCATGCCGTGCCACTGGTCGCGCAGTCGGCCGGTGTTGAGCGAGAACGGATAGCGGGCATCGCGCGGTTCGGCGAGCGGCGCGTGGCCGACGTCGGCGAAACGCGCACGCCCGTCAGGGGTCGGGAAGATGCCGTCGCCGTAGAGCCGGGTGCGGCCGGTGGCGGCCCCTTCGGGCCAGGGCCACTGAGCCGGCGCGGCCTCCAGGGCGACGTAGTCGAGGCCGGTGATGTCGAGGTCGCGACCGCGCGTGCTTTCGCGATGTTCGTTCCAGATCGCTTCGGGGCCGGTGTAGGGGAAAAGAGTCGGCGCGCCCGGGTCGCGCAGGCGAGTCTCGAGGCGGCGCGCGAGCTCGACCGCGATGCTCCAGTCGTCCCGCGCTTGCCCCGGTGCCGCGACCGCTCGGCGCACGCGACTGATGCGGCGCTCGCTGTTGGTGACGGTGCCGTCCTTCTCGCCCCAGGTGGTGGCGGGCAGCAACAGGTCGGCGTAGCGGCAGGTGGCGGTGGTCGAGAACGCTTCCTGGACGACGACGAATTCCGCGCGTTCGAGGGCGCGTCGCACCGTCGCCTGGTCCGGCATGGACTGGGCCGGGTTGGTGCAGGCGATCCAGAGCGCCTTGATGCTGCCGTCGGCGGCGGCCTCGAACATCTCGACCGCCGATTTTCCGGGGCGCGTCGGAACCGAGGGCACGCCCCAGAGTGCTGCGACTTCGGCACGATGCGCCGGGTTCGCCAGGTCGCGGTGGCCCGACAGCAAGGTGGCCATGCCGCCGACTTCGCGCCCGCCCATCGCGTTGGGCTGGCCGGTCAGCGAGAAGGGCCCGGCGCCGGGCTTGCCGATCTGCCCGGTCGCCAGGTGCAGGTTGATCAGCGCGGCGTTCTTGGCCGTGCCGCTGCTGCTCTGGTTGAGTCCCTGGCAATAAAGCGAGAGCGTCGGTCCCTCGGCCATCCAGCGCGCCGCCTGCACCAGGTCGGCCTCCGCGATGCCGCAGAGCTTGGCCGTCTCCTTGGGTGGGAAATCGCGAGCGCGGTCGCGCGCCTGCGCGAACCCGCTGGTGTGCGCATCGATGAAGGGCTTGTCCACGAGCCCTTCCCAGAGCAGCACGTGCAGCAGGCTGTTGAACAGCGCCACGTCGGACCCCGGCAGCAGCGGCAGGTACAGGTCGGCGAACTCGGCAGTCTCGGTGCGGCGCGGGTCGGCCACGATGATCTTCATCCCCGGGCGGGCCCGCTTGGCGTCTTCCAGACGGCGAAACAGCACCGGGTGCGCGAACGCCATGTTCGAGCCGACGATGAAGACGGTCTGGGCGTGGTCGAGGTCCTCGTAGCTGCAGGGCGGCGCATCCGCGCCCAGCGTGAGCTTGTAGCCCGCCACCGCACTGCTCATGCACAGGCGCGAGTTGGTGTCGATGTTGTTGGTTCCGACCAGGCCTTTGACGAGTTTGTTGAAGACGTAGTAGTCCTCCGTCAACAGCTGGCCCGAGAGGTAGAACCCGACCGCGTCCGGCCCGTCGCGCTGCACGATCGCCGCGAAGCGGTCGGCGGCCAGGTCCAGCGCCGCGTCCCAGCCGATGGGTTGGAGCGGTGCGCCGCGATCGGCGCGGCGTTGCGGCGTCAGCAAGCGGGTGTGGCGCGTCACGTGGGCCGTGGCGGTCAGGTGCAGGGTGCTTCCCTTGCTGCAGAGTCGGCCGAAGTTGGCCGGGTGGTCGGGGTCGCCCTGCACGCCGGTGATTTGGACCCCATCGGTTTCGATGAGCACGCCGCAGCCGACGCCGCAGTAGGGACAGGTCGAACGCGTCTGGGCCACGGGCTGAGCCGGTCAGACGGCGGGGCGCTCGGCCACGGCGGTCTCGGCACCGACGGCGACGACCGCCGCCACCGGCGTCGTTCCGAGCGCCAGGCTCGTGAGCTCGTCGAGGTCGAGCGCGACGGCGCCGTCCTCGAGCCTGACCTGGAACCGTGGGGTGCAGCCGACGTCGGGCGCCCGGGCGCAGCCATCGCTCAGTTCGATGGTCCAGTTGTGCAGCGGGCACGCCACGCTCTGGCCGAACACGATGCCCTGGCTCAGCGGTCCGCCCTTGTGCGGGCAGCGGTCGAGCAAGGCGAACACCTGGTCGTCGGCGGTCCGAAAGACGGCGACATCGGTGCTGCCGGTCCGCGCGATCCGGCGGGCGCCGAGGCGAGGAATGTCGTCGAGGCGGCAAAAGACTTTCCAGTCACTCATCTCAAAGAACCCCCACGGGTTGGAACTGGCGCGCATCGACGCCGGCTTTCTCGAACTCGAACCAGGGATCGGGTTCACCGTCGAGAGAAAATTGCAGTCGCGCCCACAAGGCCTTGCGGTTGACGGCGTCGTCGAGCACCCGGGCCTTGCAGTGGTCGAGTCCGACGCGGGCCACGTAGTGCACGGTGCGTTCCAGATACCAACCCTCCTCCCGGTAGAGCTGCAAGAAGGCGCCGGCGTATTCGAGCACCTCCTCGGCGGTCTTGAGCTTGCAGAAGAAATGCGCGACTTCGGTCTTGATGCCCGCGTTGCCGGCGACATACACCTCCCAGCCGGAATCGACCCCGACCACGCCGACGTCCTTGATCCCCGATTCGGCGCAGTTGCGTGGACAACCGCTCACCGCGAGCTTGACCTTGTGCGGCGCGTACATGCGCCAGAGCGCGCGCTCCAATTCGATGCCCAGGCGGGTGCTGTCCTGGGTCCCGAAGCGGCACCACTCGCTCCCGACGCAGGTCTTGACGGTTCGCAAGGTCTTGCCGTAGGCGTGGCCCGAAGGCATGTCCAGGCTCTGCCAGACCGCCGGCAGGTCCTCCTTCTTGACCCCCAGCAGGTCGATGCGCTGGCCGCCCGTGACCTTCACCGCCGGGATCTTGAATTTGTCGACCGTGTCGGCGATGCGGCGCAGTTCGGCCGCGGTGGTGGTGCCGCCCCACATGCGGGGAACGACCGAATAGGTGCCGTCCTTCTGGATATTGGCGTGACTGCGTTCGTTGATGAAGTGGCTCTGCGGATCGTCCCGGGCCTCCTTGGGCCAGGTGCTGATCAGGTAGTAGTTGATCGCCGGGCGGCAGCTCGAGCAGCCGTTGGGGGTACGCCACGACAGGCGCTGGTAGACGCTGTCGATGGTCAGCAGGTGGTCGCTCTTGATGGTGTCGCGCACCTCCTGATGGCCGCTGTCGGTGCAGGCACACATCGCTTTTGTTTTCGGTGCGGCGCTGTAATCGCCGCCGGCGGTGAACATGAGGATCTGTTCGACCAGGCCGGTGCAGGAGCCGCAGGACGCGCTCGCCTTGGTGACCTTGCGCACTTCCTCGAGCGTGAACAGGCCCTTGTCCTTGATGGCCTTGCAGATCGCGCCTTTGGTGACGCCGTTGCAGCCGCAGACCTCGTCGCCATCGGCCAGCGCGGTGGCCTTGGTCTGCCCCTGGTGGCCCGAATCACCGACATGGGACTGGCCGAACATGAGCTTGTCGCGCAAGTCGCCGATCGCCCGGCCCTCGCGCAGGAGCTTGAAGTAGAACGACCCATCGACGGTGTCGCCGTAGAGGCAGGCCCCGATCAGCTTGTCGTCACGCAACACCAGCTTCTTGTAGACCCCTCCATAGGGGTCGCTCATCACGATTTCCTCGCAGTCCGGACCGCCCATGAAATTTCCGGCCGAGAACAAATCGATGCCGGTGACCTTGAGCTTGGTGGATGTCGACGACCCGGTGTAGCGGCCGATTCCGAACTGCGCCAGGTGGGTCGCGCAGACCTTGCCCTGCTCGAACAGCGGCGCGACCAGGCCGTAGGCGATGCCGCGATGCGCCGCGCATTCGCCGACCGAATAGATGCGCGCGTCGGTGATGGTCTGCATGGTGTCGTTGACGACGATGCCGCGCACGCAGTGCAGGCCGATCTTCTCGGCCAGTTCGGTGTTGGGACGAATGCCCGCCGCCATCACGACAAGGTCGGCCGGCACCTCCGAGCCGTCCTTGAAGCGGACCGCGGCCACGCGCCCCTCGGCGTTGCCGATGAGCGACTCGGTGTGGGTTTCGACGCGGAACTTCATGCCGCGCTGCTCGAGCGACTTGCGCAGCATGTCACCGGCGACGCCGTCGAGTTGACGTTCCATGAGCCACGGCGCGATGTGGACCAGGGTCACGTCCATGCCGCGCGCCATCAGCCCGTTGGCGGCTTCGAGGCCGAGCAGGCCACCGCCCACGACGACCGCATGGCGGTGCGTCCGGGCGGTCTCGATCATCGTGTGGGTGTCGGCGATGTCGCGAAAGGCGATCACCCCCTCCAGGTCCTTGCCGGGCAGCGGCGGAATGAACGGGTTCGAGCCGGTTGCGATCAACAGGCGGTCGTAGGATTCGCGGCTGCCGTCGGCGGCGATGACGACGCGTCGGGCGCGATCGACATCGACCACCTTCTTGCCGAGGTGCAAGGTGATGCCATGCTCCTCGTACCAGCTGAGCGGGTTGAGAACGATCTCGTCCAGGGTCTGCTCGCCGGCCAGCACCGGGCTCAACAGGATGCGGTTGTAGTTTGGGTGCGGCTCGGCACCGAAGACGGAAATCTCGTAGAGATCGGGCGCGATCTTCAGCAGTTCTTCCAGGGTGCGAACGCCGGCCATGCCGTTGCCCACCATCACCAACTTCATTTTCTTCATTGCATGCTCCAGAGGAAAAGCGCGCCGCGTGGCGGCCTCGACCGGGCGGTGGACCGCCCGAGGTGATTGGCAACAGTGGTCCGCATATTGCACACGGTGCGATCACGTCCACTTCCCGAGACCCCGACATGCCAACCTTCATCCGCGCCGCCGAAATCTGGGTCCCCGATGCCCAAGGCCAGTTGCTCGAGTTCGGCAGTGGTCTCTACCCACAAGCCCCCGGGTTCGGGCACGCCAGCCGATCGATGTGCTTCGGCCGCGGCGAGGGCCTGCCCGGCCGGGTCTGGGACGAGGCGAGGCCCGTGCTGCTCAACGACCTGCAAGGCGGCTATTTCCAGCGCGCGGCCGCCGCGAAGGCGGCCGGATTGACGCGTGCGATCGCATTCCCGTCGTTCTTCGGCGACTTGTTCAAGGCCGTGGTCGTTTTTTTCTGCGGCGACAGCGGGACCAGTTCCGGTGCGATCGAGCTCTGGCGCCACGATCCGGGCGAGGGCCCCGATCTGGTGCTCGCCGACGGCGTCTACGCGGCATCGGACGCCGCCTTCGAAGCCGCTTCGCGCCTCACCCGGCTCGGCCCCGGAGTCGGCCTGCCCGGCGCGGCGTGGCAGACCCAGGCTTGCGTCCTTCTCGATGGGGTGAGCAGTTCGCCCCGGTTCGCCCGCGCCGGACTCGCGGCTGCCACCGGATTGAACCGCGGGCTCGCCATGCCTTGCCCGGTGCCGGGACCGGTGGACCATGTGCTGGCGTTCCTGTCGGCGCCCGAGATGCCGATTGCGACCCGCATCGAGCGTTGGGTCGCCGGGGCCGATGCCCAGACGCTGCGTCGCGCCCAGGGCTTCGACGAGGCGCTCGGCAACCTGCCCGACGTGCAGCGCAGCGC
>JALYHO010000266.1 GCA_030776545.1 Pseudomonadota bacterium
CTGGGCCGAGACGGCGTCCATCGTCTCGCCATGGGCGTCGACGCGGGTGGCGAAATGCACGCCGGCGCGCTCGAGTGTGTCGGCCGTTGCCGCGACCGTCGCGTCGAGTGCGCTGCGTTGCAGGCTCGCTTGCTGGTCGACCTTGGCGAGTACCGTGTCCAGCCGGGCCAGCAGTCCGGCGCGCTCTTCCAGCACGGCGTTGTCGCGAGCCAGGCCGGTCGCGAGCTGCTGGCGCATGTCGGCGATCACTTCGGCCGCGGCGAGCGGCGCGGCTTCGGCGCTTTGCATCAGGCGTCCGACCTCGTCCATCGTGCTGCGCAGCTGGGCCTCGTGGGCGGCCAGGAGGGCGCGCTGGGTCTCGGCCCGGGCGAGCGCCTGATGCTGCGCCACCTGCTGCACCAGCGCGGCGGTGTGCTCGTGGAAAGTCGCGGAGCCGGCCACGAGGGCCTGTTGCGTGTCGTGGGTCAGCCGCTCGACCAACGCGCGCGAGCGGTCGTCGAACACCTGGCTGAAACGGTCGAGCGTTGCGCCGAGAGCCGTCGCCTGGACCTGGCCCGCGAGTTGGTGGGCGCTCAGCGCGCGCTGCCAGTGCTCGGCGACGGCGGCGGCGTCGGCTGCGAATCCTTGCGAGACGGTCACCAAACGATGTTCGACCCCCTGCTCGATCGACTGGTGCAAGGCGTGCGACTCGCGTGCGATACCGGCCATCGCGCTCTCGACCGCCGAATGCAATGCGGCGCCGGCGGTTTGCGCACTGGCGGCGAACGTTTCCTTCAGGGTCCGGTCGACCGATGCGGCCAGTCCGGCGTAAGCCGCTGCGGCGCGGGCATGGAACTCGTCCTGGGCCGTCAGCAGGCGGGTGTTCAAGGCTTCGTTGCGTTGCTCCAGGGCGCTTGTCATCGCCGCCACGCGTTCGACCAGTTCCGGCAGGGCGTGCGCCTGGTCCTGCTGGAGCTTCCACCACTCGTCGCGCCGGTGCGCCGCGCCGAAGACCCGCAGCCGGGTGGCGATCTGCGCATCGAGCGTGGCCACCACCACCAGCCGCTCGCGTCGGCACAGCGCCGCGGCCAGGCCCAGCATGGCCGAGGCGGCGACGCCGGCGATCGAGGTGCCGAACGCGAGACCCAGTCCCTGCACCGGCGCCGACAGCGAGGCGCGGATCGTCGCCAGGTCGGGTGCGCCGTCCAGGGCTTTGCCGGTGCCGCGCAACGTGACCACCATGCCGATGAAGGTGCCGAGCATGCCGAGCAAGACCAGCAGGCCGGCCAGATAGGGCGCCATCGCGGGCCCCGGCAACGACCCACGCTCGCCAACGACGCGCAGACGCACGGCAGGTCGCAACACCGCAGGCACGCGCTCGAGCCAGGCGTCGAGTCGAGCGGGCGTCTCGTGCAGGTCGGCCAAGGCCGCGGCCAGTCCCGTGGTGGCCCCGCGGAAGCGCCGCAGTTCGGCCCCGCCAGCCACATAGAACGCGCCGATCAAGATGACGACGGAGAGCGCCAGGGGGCTGGCACCGACGTAGCCGCTGCCGACCCAGGCGAGGGCTGTCAGGCCGGCGACGAACGCGGTTTCCGGAAGCAGGCGAAGGGGATGAACCATGGCGATCAGGGCGGGCCGAGGGCGGCCAGCAAGCCCTCGACGGGCTGCAAGCGCAGCGCCAGCTCGGCGCACATGACGCCGTGCATGTCGCGGCAAAAACCGGCCAACCACCCCGGCGCGGTCGGCGCCTCGCCCTCCGGCTGCGGTGGCGCGCTCCGGCGCTGGTGGTCGAACTGTTTTTCGAGCAGCACCGGAACGGTGGCGAGAAGCGCCTGCTCGCGCGGCCCGAGAACCCGCTCGAGCAGTGCGTCGAGCGTCGCGAGCCGGCGCCACGGGGGAGGGCCGCTGCCGAGGTGGTTGCGCATCCGCGCGCGCAATGGGGCGATGCGGGCTTGCATGACGCGCTGACGTTCGTGATAGAGACGCCGCCAGGGCGCGAATTCGTCGCCACCGGCGGGAATGTCGAACGGCCCGGAGAGGCTCTCGCGCACCTGCGCCAGCACCGCCCGCTCGCTCACGGGGACGCCCGATGCGCCAGTGGGCGGGGCGGGATCGGCCTCCAGAACCCTCGCGAGGACGATCGCGTCGGTCCAGGCGATCCAGCCTGCGAGTTGCTCGGCCACGTCCGTCCGCGTCTCGGGAAGATCGAGGTCGGTCCAATGGGTCGCGTAGCGGATCAGCGCCGAACCGGAAAAGCCTCTGCGCCGTGACACTCGCGCCCTTGTCGCCAATTGAGAAGCGGGCGAGTCTACACCGGGCCTGCAAGCGACTCTCGCTGGGGCGGTCCGCGATCGGGCACTCCAGGCGGTCACTCCACCGCGGCAGCCGACGCGGTATAACGACGGTCTGTCGCCGCGGCGTCGCCCGTGGTTGCGCCTGCAGTTTTCGGCGTATCCGTCCCACCCCTCGAGCCCAGACCATCATGACCCAAGCTTCCTACCCCGATACCCGCCTGCTGATCCAGGGCGAATGGACCGACGCCGCCAGTGGCAAGACGCTGGAGGTGCGCAACCCCGCCACCGGCGCGCCGATCGGCAAAGTGGCGCACGCCGGCACGGTCGACCTCGACCGCGCGCTCGCCGCGGCGCAAAAGGGGTTCGAGACCTGGCGTTTCACTTCCGCCCACGAGCGCGGCGCGATCATGCGGCGCGCTGCGGGCTTGCTGCGCGAACGCGCCGACGCGATCGGCCGCCTCATGACGCTCGAGCAAGGCAAGCCGCTGGTCGAAGCGCGTGGCGAGGTGCTCGCCGCGGCCGGCATCATCGAATGGTTCGCCGACGAGTCGCTGCGGATCTACGGCCGCATCGTCCCCTCGCGCAACCTGGCCGCCCAGCAGCTGGTGATCAAGGAGCCGGTCGGCCCGGTGGCGGCGTTCACCCCCTGGAACTTCCCCATCAACCAGGTGGTGCGCAAGCTCGGCGCGGCGCTGGCCAGCGGCTGCTCGTTCCTGGTGAAGGCGCCGGAAGAAACCCCGGCCTCGCCGGCCGCGCTGCTGCAGGCCTTCGTCGACGCCGGCATCCCGGCGGGCACCGTGGGTCTCGTGTTCGGTGATCCGGCCGAGATTTCGAACTACCTGATCGCCAGCCCGATCATCCGCAAGGTCACCTTCACGGGCTCGACCCCGGTCGGCAAGCAGCTGGCGGCCCTGGCCGGCCAGCACATGAAGCGCGTGACGATGGAGCTCGGCGGCCACGCGCCCGTGATCGTCGCCGAGGATGCCGACGTCCCGTTGGCCGTCAAGGCCGCGGGCGCCGCGAAGTTTCGCAATGCCGGTCAGGTATGCATTTCGCCGACGCGCTTCCTGGTTCACCGCAGCCTGGTCGATGAATTTTCCAAAGCGCTGGTCAAGCATGCGGAGGGCTTGCGCCTGGGCGACGGCCTGGCCGAAGGCACCACCCTGGGCCCCCTGGCCAATCCGCGCCGCCTGTCGGCCATGGCCAAGGTGATGGAAGACGCGCGGGCCAAGGGCGCGACCATCGCCACCGGTGGCGAGCGGGTCGGCAGCACCGGCAATTTCTTCGCCCCCACGGTGCTGACCAACGTGTCGCTCGATGCGGACGTGTTCAACAACGAACCGTTCGGCCCGGTCGCCGCGGTGCGCGCCTTCGACACCCTCGACGAGGCGATCACCGAGGCCAACCGCCTGCCCTTCGGCCTGGCTGGCTATGGGTTCACCAAGTCGATCAAGACCGCGCACCTGCTCGCTCAGCGTCTGGAGCTGGGCATGCTGTGGATCAACCAGCCGGCGACGCCCTCGGCCGAGATGCCTTTCGGCGGGGTCAAGGACTCCGGCTACGGTTCCGAAGGCGGGCCCGAGGCGCTGGAGTCCTACCTTGTCACCAAGGCGGTGTCGATACTCGGGGTTTAAGGGGCTTGCGAGCGTTGCGTCGCCATTCTCGAATGGGGTCGGTGGTACAACGGCGGTCTTTCAACTTCCAGGAGACGCGATGAGCGCCGACAAGGACCGGGCCGTGCGCCGGATCAAGCAAAAACGTGCGAAGGACGCCAAGCGTGACGCACGGCGAATGGCTGCACCGGCCGAAAAGCAGCCCGCGAAATCCACCGCGCAGTCAGGCTGAGGCCGACGGGGGCGATGGCCCCGGGGTCGGCGTCATTTCCCGATGGCGTCCAGTATCCGGCCGGCCAGCGCCTCGTAGTTGCCGCCGAAGTGGTGGCCCCCAGGCAATTCGAGCAAGCGGGCGTGCGCGGGAGAGAGGGTCGGGCAGAGCGAGTCTTTTTCGTCTTGCCCGTACACGCACAACGTCGACGCCGCGACCAGGCGTTGCGCCTCGGGCAGGATGGGTTTGTCGCCGCTCGGGCCGATCCAGTTCGTGACGTGGAATTCGAAGGCGGCCTGTTGGCCCAGGCCCAGCAGCGCCGCCAGGCGCACCTGGCTCCGGGTCCGCACCGGCAAGCGGTTGATCGCGAACGGCAACACATCCGCGCCCTGGGAATAGCCGACCAGCACGATGTCGCTGCGCTTCCAGCGGTCGGCGTAGAAGCGGATCACCCGGTCCAGGTCGGCTGCCAGGCCTTCGGGCGTGCGCGGGGTCCAGAAATAACGGAGCGTATCGAGGCCGACCACGGGCACGCCTTTTTGCACCAGCGCGTTGGCGATGCCCTTGTCGATCGCAGCCCAGCCGCCGTCGCCCGACAGCAACACCACCAGACGCGTCCCGGGGGCCGCGACCGGGAGCTCGATGACCGGCAGGTCGGCCAATTGCGCCGGTGGCGGGGCCAGGCCTTTCTCGTTCGCCGCGAGCGTCGCGTAGGCCGCCGCGAAACCGGCGGGGACCAGCGCCGGCCCGGGATCCGGCACCCAAGTGCCGGACGCCTCCCGCCCGGCGAAGGCCGCCGCCTCTGCAGGCTTGCAACTCGTCGCGTGAGCGCCTTGCAGCGCGGTCCAGGGGG
>JALYHO010000267.1 GCA_030776545.1 Pseudomonadota bacterium
TGATGCCGAACCCGAAGGTCGGCACGGTCACGCCGGACGTCGCCACGGCCGTCAAGAACGCCAAGGCCGGCCAGGTCCAGTTCCGCGTCGACAAGGGCGGCATCATCCACGGCACGATCGGCCGTCGCTCGTTCGACTCCGACAAGCTGAAGGAAAACCTGGCGGCGCTGGTCGATGCGCTGTCCAAGGCGAAGCCGGCCGCAAGCAAGGGTATCTACCTGCGCAAGATCGCCGTCTCGTCGACGATGGGCATCGGCGTTCGCGTCGACACCCAGTCGCTCAACGCCTGATTTGAATCAAGGCCTTCGCGCAATTAAGTCTTGGCGCGCGAGGGTTGAAGAATTGGTGGGCTGTCCGCCCGACGCGCAAGCGAAGAGCGGGCAGGCCATCCAAGACCGTTGGCCGGACCGGGCTCCTCGTGAGTCCGGTTCTTAAAACGGCAAGGGAGTTTTTCCCGAGCCGAGCCAGCGCAGATGGCGGTCCCGCCCGAACTGAAGAGCAGTGGAATGCGTGCGAAGACGACGAGAGTCGGCCAGCACGGGTGAAGCGGTAGAGCAGTGAAGGCAAGGTCGCTGAAATCCCGGTGTGCGGGAGAGGCCTTCGAAGAAGGCAGCGAACGCACGTTTCAATGTGAGGAGTAGACCTTGAGTCTCAATCGCAACGAGAAGGCGGCAGTCGTCGCAGACGTCGCAGCGCAAGCTGCACGTTCGCAGACGCTGGCACTGGCCGAGTACCGTGGCCTCACCGTCGAGCATTTGAACAAGCTGCGCGTCGAAGCGCGGGCAAAGGGTGTCTATCTTCACGTGCTGAAGAACACCCTGGCCCGTCGCGCCGTCGCCGGCACGCCGTTCGAAAGCGCGTCGGAGAGCATGGTCGGCCCGCTGATCTATGGTTTTTCGGAAGACGCGGTCGCCGCGGCGAAGGTCATTGCCGACTTCGCCAAGACGAACGACAAGCTGGTCCTGAAGGGCGGTTCCTACGCTGGCAAGGCGCTGAACGTCGAAGGTGTGAAGGCTCTGGCCAACATCCCGTCGCGCGAAGTCCTGCTGTCGCAGATCGCCATGCTGCTGCAATCGCCGATCGCCAGCTTCGCCCGCGTCATCGACGCGGTCGCGAAGAAGAAGGGTGGCGGCGACGAAGCTGCTGCCCCGGCGGCCGACGAAGCGCCCGCGGCTGCCTGATCCAGGCCCGTCTGATCACACATTCATTTCACTGTTTTAGTTAGGAAATCAAAATGGCATTCGACAAGGCCGCTTTCATCACCGCTCTCGACGGCATGTCCGTCATGGAACTCAACGACCTGGTCAAGGCGATCGAAGAGAAATTCGGCGTGTCCGCCGCGGCGATGGCCGCTCCGGCCGGCGCGGGCGGCGGCGGCGCCGCGGCTGCGGTGGTCGAGGAGCAGACCGAATTCAACGTGATGCTGCTCGAAGCCGGCGCCAACAAGGTGTCGGTCATCAAGGCGGTTCGCGAATTGACCGGCCTGGGCCTCAAGGAAGCCAAGGACCTGGTCGACGGCGCTCCGAAGGCCGTCAAGGAAGCCGTGGCCAAGGCCGACGCCGACGCCGCGCTCAAGAAGCTGACCGACGCCGGCGCGAAGGCGGAGATCAAGTAATTCGGCCCTCGCCGAAGGCCGGGAATTCCGCAAGGGACGCCCGGCCCTTCGGTGCTTTCCGGGGCGCAAGCCCTTTTGAAAGCACCTGAAAGCATATGCCTCGACAATAGAGGGTTCTTTCAAGTGATTTCACGAGCTCTCTGATCCGACTGCAGAGAGCGGGTTTGGTCGGGCTTCGGTGCAACGCCGAGGTTGTCCGCCAGCGGTTGGTAGTGGCCAACCACCAAGCTTTGAGCCGCTCCTGTTCAGGAGGCGGGCTTGCAAGACAGTCGCCGATGGGGACGAAGCCTGGCCGGGCCGAGTCTCCTGAGACGGAGTGTGTATGGCGCAGCAAACAACCCCCTACAGCTATACCGAGCGCAAGCGTATTCGCAAGAGCTTCGGTAAACGCGAAAGTGTCCTCAACGTTCCGTACCTGCTGACAATGCAGAAGGAATCGTACGTCGCCTTCCTGCAAAAGGACGTACCTCCGCAAAAACGCAAGCCCGAAGGCCTCCAGGCCGCTTTCCTCTCGGCGTTCCCGATCGTCTCGCACAACGGGTTCGTGGAGATGAAATTCATCGAATTCAACATGGCCAAGCCCGCGTTCGACACGCGTGAGTGCCAGGTGCGCGGCCTGACCTACGCCGCTGCCGTGCGCGCCAAGCTGCAGATGATCATCTACGACCGTGAGAGCCCGCAGGCCAAGACGGTCAAGGAGATCAAGGAGCAGGAGGTCTACATGGGCGAAGTGCCGCTCATGACCGACTACGGCTCGTTCATCGTCAATGGCACCGAGCGCGTGATCGTTTCGCAGCTGCACCGTTCGCCGGGCGTGTTCTTCGAGCACGACAAGGGCAAGACCCACTCGAGCGGCAAGCTGCTGTTCTCGGCGCGCATCATTCCCTATCGCGGCTCGTGGCTGGACTTCGAGTTCGACCCCAAGGACATCCTCTACTTCCGGGTCGACCGCCGCCGCAAGATGCCGGTGACGATCCTGCTCAAGGCCATCGGCCTGAACCCGGAATCGATCCTCGCCAACTTCTTCGTCTTCGACAACTTCCGTTTGATGGATTCCGGCGCCCAGCTCGAATTCGTCGCTGACCGGCTGCGCGGCGAAGTCGCGCGCTTCGACATCACCGACAAGAACGGCAACGTCGTGGTCGAGAAGGACAAGCGCATCACGGCGCGCCACGTGCGTGCGATCGAGCAGTCCGAGACGCAATTCATCAGCGTCCCCGAGGACTACCTCCTGGGCCGCATGCTGGCCCGCAACGTGGTCGACGCCGACACCGGCGAGATCATCGCCAAGGCCAACGACGAGCTGACCGACGCCCTGCTGAAGAAGTTGCGCGCCGCCGGCATCAAGGAGATTCCGGCGCTCTATACCAACGAGCTCGACGAAGGCGCCTACATCTCGCAAACCCTGGCGGCCGACGAGACGGCCGACCAGCTCGCCGCGCGCGTGGCCATCTACCGCATGATGCGCCCCGGCGAGCCGCCGACCGAAGACGCCGTCGAGGCGCTCTTCCACCGGCTCTTCTACAGCGCCGACACCTACGACCTCTCGCGCGTCGGCCGGATGAAGTTCAACGCCCGGGTCGGCCGCGACGTGCCGGAAGGCGCGATGACGCTGTCGAACGAGGACATCCTCGACGTCGTCAAGATCCTCGTGGAACTGCGCAACGGTCGCGGCGAGGTCGACGACATCGACCACCTCGGCAACCGGCGCGTGCGTTGCGTGGGTGAATTGGCCGAAAACCAGTATCGCTCGGGCCTGGCCCGGATCGAAAAGGCGGTCAAGGAACGTCTCGGCCAGGCCGAGACCGAGGCCCTGATGCCGCACGACCTGATCAACTCCAAGCCGATTTCAGCGGCCCTGAAGGAGTTCTTCGGGGCGTCGCAGCTGTCGCAGTTCATGGACCAGACCAACCCGCTCTCCGAGATCACGCACAAGCGCCGTGTCTCGGCGCTCGGCCCGGGTGGCCTGACCCGCGAACGCGCCGGCTTCGAGGTGCGCGACGTGCACCCGACCCACTACGGCCGTGTCTGCCCGATCGAGACCCCCGAAGGCCCGAACATCGGCCTGATCAATTCGCTCGCGCTCTACGCCCAGCTCAACGAGTACGGTTTCCTCGAGACCCCGTACCGCCGGGTCATCGAGGGCAAGGTGACCAACCAGATCGACTACCTCTCGGCGATCGAAGAGGGCAAGTACGTCATCGCCCAGGCCAGCGCCACGCTGGACGGCGAAGGCAAGCTGATCGACGAGCTGGTGAGCGCCCGCGACAACGGCGAGTCGATCCTGACCTCGGCCGAACGCATCCAGTACATGGACGTGGCGCCGACCCAGATCGTCTCGGTGGCGGCCTCGCTGGTCCCTTTCCTCGAACACGACGACGCGAACCGCGCACTGATGGGCGCCAACATGCAGCGCCAGGCCGTTCCCACCCTGCGCCCTGAAAAGGCGCTGGTCGGGACCGGCGTCGAGCGGGTGGCCGCGAAGGACTCGGGCACGGTCGTCGCCGCCAAGCGCGGCGGGGTCGTGGACTATGTCGACACCAACCGCATCGTGATCCGCGTCAACGACAAGGAAACGGTGGCCGGCGAAGTCGGCGTGGACATCTACAACCTGATCAAGTACCAGCGCTCGAACCAGAACACCAACATCCACCAGCGTCCGATCGTCAGGCGCGGCGACAAGGTGGCGGCCGAGGACATCATCGCCGACGGCGCTTCCACCGACATCGGCGAACTGGCGCTCGGCCAGAACATGCTGGTCGGCTTCATGCCCTGGAACGGCTACAACTTCGAAGACTCGATCCTGATCAGCGAACGCGTCATCGCCGACGACCGCTACACCTCGATCCACATCGAGGAACTCGTGGTCATGGCGCGCGACACCAAACTGGGGTCGGAAGAAATCACGCGCGACATTCCCAACCTCTCGGAGCAGCAACTCGGCCGCCTCGACGAGTCCGGCATCGTGTATGTCGGTGCCGAGGTGAACCCGGGCGACACCCTGGTCGGCAAGGTCACTCCGAAAGGCGAGACCACGCTGACCCCGGAAGAAAAGCTCCTGCGCGCGATCTTCGGCGAGAAGGCCTCCGACGTGAAGGACACCTCGCTGCGGGTCGACCAGGGCACCAACGGAACGGTCATCGACGTGCAGGTCTTCACCCGTGAAGGCATCCCGCGCGACAAGCGGGCGCAACAGATCATCGACGACGAGCTCAAGCGTTACCGCCTCGACCTCAACGACCAGTTGCGCATCGTCGAGGCCGACGCCTTCGACCGGATCGAAAAGCTCCTGGTCGGCCAGAGCGCCAATGGCGGTCCGCAAAAGATCGCCAAGGGCACGGTGATCGACAAGGCCTACATGGCCAGCGTCGAGAAATACCACTGGTTCGACATCCGCCCGGCCGACGAGAGCGTCGCCGGGCAGCTCGAAAGCGTCAAGAATTCGCTCGAGCAGACGCGCCACAGCTTCGACCTCGCGTTCGAGGAAAAGCGCAAGAAGCTCACCCAAGGCGACGAATTGCCCGCCGGCGTGCTCAAGATGGTCAAGGTCTACCTGGCCGTCAAGCGCCGCCTGCAGCCGGGCGACAAGATGGCCGGCCGGCACGGCAACAAGGGTGTGGTCTCCAAGGTGGTGCCGGTCGAGGACATGCCCTACATGGCCGACGGCACCCCGTGCGACATCGTGCTCAACCCGCTCGGCGTGCCGTCGCGGATGAACGTCGGACAGGTGCTCGAAGTCCACCTCGGCTGGGCCGGCAAAGGCATCGGTCAACGCATCGAGTCGATGCTGCGCGAGCAGGTCAAGGTCGCCGAGATCCGCAAGTTCCTCGAAGAGCTCTACAACCGCCACGGCAGGGCCGAGCGGCTGGCCGACCTCTCCGACGCCGAAGTGCTCGAAATGGCTGGCAACCTCACGAAGGGCGTGCCCTTCGCGACGCCGGTCTTCGACGGCGCGACCGAGGACGAGATTCGTGCCATGCTCAAGCTCGCCTATCCCGACGAGATCGCGAAAGCCAAGGGCCTGACCGATACCCGTACCCAGGCGACGCTCTACGACGGTCGCACGGGCGACGCCTTCGAGCGTCCGGTCACGGTCGGCTACATGCACGTGCTCAAGCTGCACCACCTGGTCGACGACAAGATGCACGCCCGCTCCACGGGTCCTTACTCGCTGGTCACCCAGCAGCCGCTCGGCGGCAAGGCCCAGTTCGGCGGTCAGCGCTTCGGCGAGATGGAAGTGTGGGCGCTCGAGGCTTACGGCGCGTCCTACGTGTTGCAGGAGATGCTCACGGTGAAGTCCGACGACGTCAACGGCCGCACCAAGGTCTACGAATCGATCGTCAAGGGCGAACACGCCATCGAAGCCGGCATGCCGGAATCGTTCAACGTCCTGGTCAAGGAAATCAGGTCCTTGGGCATCGACATCGAGCTCGAAAGAAATTGACCACCCCCGTTGCGGCTTCGCCGCTCCCCCTCAAGGGGACGACCCCAGCGGGCCGGCCAAGCCGGTTCCGCCGCGTCCGCTTGAGTACGACAGCATCTTTCGATCTAGAGATTAGGAGAGCCTCATGAAGGGTTTACTCGATCTGTTCCGCCAGTTCACACCCGATGAGCATTTCGATGCCATCAAGATCGGACTGGCTTCCCCCGAGAAAATTCGGTCCTGGTCCTTCGGTGAAGTCAAGAAGCCGGAGACCATCAACTACCGCACGTTCAAGCCCGAGCGCGACGGTCTCTTCTGCGCCAAGATCTTCGGCCCGATCAAGGACTACGAGTGCCTGTGCGGCAAGTACAAACGCCTCAAGCACCGCGGGGTGATCTGCGAGAAGTGCGGCGTCGAGGTCACCCAGACCAAGGTCCGGCGCGAACGCATGGGCCACATCGACCTGGCCGCGCCGTGCGCGCACATCTGGTTCCTGAAGTCGCTGCCTTCGCGCCTCGGGCTGGTGCTCGACATGACGCTGCGCGACATCGAACGCGTGCTCTATTTCGAAGCGTATGTGGTCGTCGACCCGGGCATGACCCCGCTGAAGAAGTTCAGCATCATGTCTGAGGACGACTACGACGCCAAGCGCACCGAGTTCGGTGACGAGTTCGTCGCCCTGATGGGCGCCGAAGGCGTGCACAAGCTGCTGGCCGAGATCGACCTCGACACCGAGATCGAGAAGCTGCGCAACGACATGACCGGCTCGGAGCTGAAGGTCAAGAAGAATTCGCGGCGCCTGAAGGTGATGGAAGCCTTCAAGAAGTCCGGCATCAAACCGCAGTGGATGGTGATGGAAGTGCTGCCGGTGCTGCCGCCCGACCTGCGCCCGCTGGTGCCGCTCGACGGGGGCCGCTTCGCGACCTCCGACCTGAACGACCTCTACCGTCGGGTCATCAACCGCAACAACCGCCTGGCCCGCCTGCTCGAGTTGAAGGCGCCCGAGATCATCGTGCGCAACGAAAAGCGCATGCTCCAGGAAGCGGTCGATTCGCTCCTGGACAACGGTCGCCGCGGCAAGGCCATGACCGGCGCGAACAAGCGCGCCCTGAAGTCGCTCGCCGACATGATCAAGGGCAAGTCGGGCCGGTTCCGCCAGAACCTGCTGGGCAAGCGGGTCGACTACTCCGGCCGTTCGGTCATCGTCGTCGGGCCGACCCTCAAGCTGCATCAGTGCGGCCTGCCCAAGCTGATGGCGCTCGAGCTCTTCAAGCCCTTCATCTTCTCGCGCCTGGAAGCGATGGGCATCGCCACGACCATCAAGGCGGCGAAGAAGGAAGTCGAGTCCGGAACGCCGGTGGTCTGGGACATCCTCGAGGAAGTCATCAAGGAGCACCCGGTCCTGCTCAACCGGGCCCCGACGCTGCACCGCCTGGGCATCCAGGCGTTCGAGCCGGTGCTGATCGAAGGCAAGGCGATCCAGCTGCACCCGCTGGTCTGCGCGGCCTTCAACGCCGACTTCGACGGCGACCAGATGGCCGTGC
>JALYHO010000268.1 GCA_030776545.1 Pseudomonadota bacterium
CGCCAGCGCCGCTTCGGGATCGAGGGCGAAGGTGGCGTGCAGATGCGGCTCCCAGGCGGCGATGCGCGCGAGCACCGCGCGCGTCACTTCGAGCGGGGAGAGTGTGCGTTCGCGGTAGCCGGCGAGCAGTTCGACCGCGCTCAGCTCGTGCAGCTTCATTGCCACGACAACGCCGACAAGTCGTTGGCGAAGACCGGCGAGCTGCTCCACATCCCCTTGAGTTCTTTCTTGCCGACCGCGAACTGCGGCAACTGGTAGAGGTAGACGTTCACGGAATCGATCGCCAGTTGGCGCTGGATCTCGCCCAGCAGCTTCACCCGTTCCTTGGCGTCGGTCGCGCTGTTGTATTTCGCGAGCAGGTCTTTGTAGGTCTTTGAGTCGTAGCCCCAGTAGTAGGCGGGGTCGGCGTAGCGGTCGAAGTCGAGCGGCTCGGCGTGGCAGATCAGCGTGAGGTCGAAATTGCCTTTGAAGGCACCGGAGAGCCACTGGGCCCACTCGACGTTCTCGATCTTGGCGATCACGCCGATTTTCGCCAACTGGGCAGCGACGATTTCCCCGCCCTGGCGGGCGTACGGCGGCGGTGGAAGGGTCAGCGTGACGTTCAGCGGCGTCGTGACGCCGGCTGCCTTCAGCAGCGTGCGGGCCTTCTCGGGGTCGTAGGGATTGACGCCGGTCAGGTCGACGTAGCCCGCGTCGCTGGGCACCATGTGGCTGCCGATCGGCTTGCCGTAGCCCTCCGAGGAACCGTCGATCACCGCCTTGCGGTCGATCGCGGCGGCGAGCGCCCGGCGCACCCGCACGTCGTCGAAGGGCTTGCGCTTGTTGTTGATGCTGAGGATGGTCTTGCACTCGGTGCCACCGGGGACGACCGCGAAGCGCGGATCGGTCTGGAACTGTTTCAGGCTTTGTATGGCGCCGAAGCGTGGCATGCCATCGATGTCGCCGGCCAGGAGGGCCGCCGTCTCGGCCGCCGGATCGTTGATGAAGCGAAAAGTCACCTTCTTCAGCTTGATCGCGCCGGGATTGCGGTACCCCTCGTTGCGGACGAGCGTGATCGCGGATCCGTGGGCCCAGCTGTCCAGCTTGAAGGGGCCGGTGCCGACCGGACGGGTCGCGGTGGTCGGCGCGCTCTGGGGGTCGAGGATCACCGCTGTGTTCTGCCCCATGCGGAACAGGAAGTTGCCGTCCGGCTGGTTGAGCAAGACGATGACGGTCGCCGGGTCGGGGGTCTCGATGCGGCTGATGTTGTCGAAGACCGCCTTCTTGTCCTTGTTGGTCGAGCCCGGCGCCTGGGCGCGCTCGAAACTGAACTTCACGCTGCCCGAGTCGAAGTGGCGCCCGTCGCTGAACTTGACCCCCTTGCGGAGCCGGAACGTGTAGACCCGTCCGTCGGGGTCGATGGTCCAGCTCTCGGCCAGCAGCGGGGTGATGCTGCCGTCCATGTTGATCTTCGTCAGGCCTTCGAGCACGTTGTAGTGCACCACCTCGCCGATCGCCGCCGCCGCCGCCATGGTCGGGTCCAGCCCCGGCGCGGGCTCCAGGATCATGCCGAGCACGGCGCTGTCTTTGTGGCCCTGCGCCCGGGCGAGGGGGGGCGCGAGCACGCCGGCAGCGGCCAGCGCGAGAACCGCGACGCGTGCGGAAACGGAAAACGTCATGACTTCACTCCTGAAGGGGCTGGAATCGGAGCGCTGCGGGCGCGAGGGTCGGCAGGGATGACGCCGCCGCCGCGGCCAGCAGTTGCCGCGTGTAGGGATGTGCCGGATGCCGCAGGACCTGCTCGGTGGGTCCTTGCTCGACGATCCGGCCCTCGCGCATCACCGCGACCGCGTCGCAGACCTGGTCGATGACGGCAAGGTCGTGACTGATGAAGAGGTAGGTGACCCCGAATTCCCGCTGCAAGTCGGCGAGCAGGTTGAGGACCTGCGCCTGGACCGAGACATCGAGTGCGCTCACCGGTTCGTCGGCGACGATCAGTTTCGGCCGGGTGACCAGGGCGCGCGCGATCGCGATGCGCTGGCGCTGGCCCCCCGAGAACTCGTGGGGGAAGCGGGCAGCGTCGGCGACGCGCAGTCCGACGGCCTCGAGCACGTCGTCCACCCGCCGCAGCGTGTCCCCGGGATCGAGGCCGATCAAGGGTTCGGCGACGATGCGACGGACGTCCTGGCGCGGATCGAGCGAACCGTACGGGTCCTGGAACACCATCTGGACATCGGACCGGGCCCGGCGCAGGTCGGCGGCGGACAAGGCGTGCAGGTCGCGTCCGAGCAACCGGACGCTGCCAGCGCTGGGCGCCTCGAGCGCCATCACAAGCCGTGCCAACGTCGATTTCCCCGAGCCCGATTCACCGACGATGCCCAGGCTGCGACCGGCTTGCACCGTGAAGCTCACGTCCCGCAAGGCGTCCACGATCGGCGCCGCGCGCAGCAATCCCTCGCGCGGCAGCCGGTAGCGCTTGGACAGGCCGCGCACCTCGAGGAGCGCAACGTCTGCCGGCGCCGACGTGCTCGTCATGCGATGGCCCCCAGCTGGCCGACCCGGATGCAGCGCGCCGCGTGGCTCGCCCCGACGTCGATCCACGGTGGCGGGGCGGCGCGGCACGCGGGGACGGCCCATTCGCACCGGTCCGCGAACGCACACCCGTGTGGCAGGTCGCTCAGCTCCGGCACCCGTCCCGCGATGGTCGTCAATCGTGGCTTGCGGCCATCGACACGGGCGGCCCCGAGGCGCGGGCGCGCTCCGAACAGGCCACGGGTGTAGGGGTGGGCGAGCCGGTCGAAGACCTCGCGGGTGGGCCCGGAGTCGATCCCGGCGCCGCCGTACATCACGAGCAGTCGCGCCACGGTGCGAGCCATCGCCCCGAGATCGTGGCTGATCATCAAGAGCGCCATGCCGGTGTCGGCCACCAGCCCGGCGATCAGATCGAGCACCTCGACCTGGAGGGTGGCGTCGAGCGAGGTGGTGGGCTCGTCGGCGATCAGCAGGTCGGGACCGCACGCCAGGGCCATGGCGATCGTCACCCGCTGGCGCTGGCCGCCGGAGAGCTGGTGGGGATAGGCGTCGAGGCGACGCGCGGCCTGCGGCATGCGGACCCGGTCGAGCAGACGCAGCGCTTCGACGCGCGCCTGGGCCCGCCCGAAGGCGCGATGCAGTCGCAACGGTTCGGCGATCTGCGCGCCGATGGTGTGCAACGGATTGAGGGCGCTCATCGGTTCCTGGAACACCATGCCGATGCGGTTGCCGCGCAGGCCGCACAGCGCGGCCTCGGAAAGGCTGAGCAATTCCCGGCCGCCGAACATGATGCTCCCGGTCACCCGTGCCCCGGGGGGCAGCAGGCCCATGATCGCCAGCGCGGTCATGGACTTGCCGCAGCCGCTTTCTCCGATCAACCCGAGGGTGCCGCCGCGGGCGATGTGCAGGTCGACACCGCGCAGCGCCTGCACCGGACCACGTGGCGTCGGCAGGCTCACCTGCAAGTCGGTGACTGCGAGCAGCGGGGCGGCGGGGGACGGGGCGGTGAACGTCACCGACCGATTGTGCCGTGGCCTCGCCGGGCACGGGTCGGAGGGAAGCGTCAGTGCCGTCGTGCCAGGCGCGGGTCGAGCAGATCGCGCAGCCCGTCGCCCGTCAGGTTCAGCCCGAGCACCGCCAGCGCGATCGCCAGGCCGGGCCAGAGTGCCAGCTGGGGGGCCTGGAAAAGCAGCTGCTGGGCCTCGTTCAGCATGCGCCCCCACGACGGCTCGGGCGGCTGGGTGCCCAGCCCGAGATAGCTCAGTGCAGCTTCCGCGAGGATCGCGACTGCGAACTGGATCGTCGCCTGCACGATCAGGTCCGGGGCGATGTTGGGCAGCACGTGCTCGCGCGTGATCTGCCAGCGTCCCTTGCCGCAGGCGCGTGCCGCCAGCACGAACTCGCGGCCCCAGATCCGGTTGGCGGCGGCTCGCGTGATGCGGGCGAACACGGGAATGTTGAAGATGCCGATCGCCACCACCGAACTGCGCAGGCCGGGGCCGTAGACCGACGCCAGCATGATGGCCGAGAGCAGGGCCGGGAACGCGAAGGTGAAGTCGGCCAGGCGCATCAGCACGTCTTCGACCCAGCCACGCCGCGCCGCGGCGAGCAGTCCGAGCCCGACGCCGCACAGCATCCCGATGCCGACCGCGATCAAGCCGACCGTGACGCCGTTGCGCGCCCCCATGATCAGCAGCGAAACGATGTCGCGCCCGAGGCTGTCGGTGCCGAGCAGGTGAGCAGCCGAAGGCGGCAGGAGCTTGTTCGGGATGTCGAGCTCGCTGGCGGCGTAAGGGGTCCAGACGAACGAGAGCAGCGCGGTCCCGAGCAGCAGGGCGACCAGCACCGCACCGGCCGCGAAGCTCTTGTGACGCAGCGCCCTCATGGTGACGCCGATCGCAAGCGCGGATCGATCACCGCGTAGAGCACATCGACGATGAAGTTGATCGCGATCACCATCGCCGCCAGCAACATCACCACGTCCTGCACCACCAGCATGTCGCGATTGGCGATCGCCTGGAACACCAGCCGCCCGAGCCCCGGCAGCGCGAAGACGTTCTCGATCACCACGGTTCCCGTCAGCAGGTTGGCGAACTGCAGACCCATCACCGTGAGCACCGGCACGAAGGCGTTGCGCAACACGTGGCGCCACAACACCTGACGCGAATTCAGGCCCTTGGCGCGGGCCGTCCGCACGAAGTCCTCGCGCAGCACGTCGAGCACGGCCGAGCGCGTGATGCGAGCCAAAATGGCGGCCTGCACCACTGCCAGCGCCATCGCCGGCAGCGCCAGCGCCTTGAGCGACCCCCAAGGGTCGTCGCTCCAGCCGGGGAAACCCCCCGCCGAGAACCAGTGCAATTTCACCGAAAACAAAAGAATCAACAAGATCGCGAACCAGAAATTGGGAATGGCGATGCCGAGCTGGCTCACGACCATCACACCGAAGTCGGCACGCTGGTTGTGATGGGCTGCGGCAACGATGCCGAGGGCGAGCGCCACCCCCGTGGTCAGCAGCATCGCCATGATGGCCAGCGGTGCGGTCACCGCCAGACGTTCCGCGATGAGTGCGCCGACCGGCGTTCCATAGGCGACGCTCGTGCCCAGCTCGCCGACCGCCAGGCCGGACACCCAACGAAAATAGCGCACGCCCACGGGCCGGTCCAGCCCGAGTTCGTGGGCAAGCGACCGGATCGCTTCTGGCGTCGCCGACTCACCCAGCATCACCTGCGCCGCATTGCCGGGGAGCACCCCCTGTACCGCGAAAATCACGACCGAAGCCGCCAGCAAGGTGGCAATGAAGGAAGCGAGCCGCTTCAGGAGGTACCAAGGCATGGACAGTATTTCAGCACGAGCCCGGCAGGGCAGAGTCGTCGCCGTTCCGCGGCACGGGTCGCGCCGATGATCCGCCTCTTCAGGCGCCGCACGGTCTGGGTACCGACCGCGACCGGCGCACTCTTGCTGCTCGCGCTGTCGGCGGCGGCCGCGGCGGCCCTGGGCGGGGCCGCCGTCTCGCTGCTCGCCCCACAGG
>JALYHO010000269.1 GCA_030776545.1 Pseudomonadota bacterium
CGACGAGTACCTGCAGGCGGTCGACACGGCGTCGACCCAGGGCCTGAGCAGCTCGACCTTCGCGAACACGATCGCGCCGGCCTGCACCGTGGCGCTGCCGAAGTGCAACACCAACACCCTCGTCGCCGATGCGGTCAGCTCGACCTACCTGTGGGCGGACGACCGGCGCCTGGGCCCGAGCGGCCAGGCGAGCCTCGGTTCGCTGGCGTTGACGCGCGCGACGAACAACCCGTTCTGAGTCTCCGGCTCAGGCGAGCAGCCGGCTCGGGTCGCCGTCGATCTTGGCCATCGCGCTGCGGGTCGCGCGCGTGGTCAGCGACTCCTCCTGCGCGGGCACGAGCAGCCCGGCCTGCAGGAACGCGGCGAGCCGGTTCTGCTGGAACAGGACGCCGCGGCCCTGCGGCGACACGAACAGCGCGAGCTGCCGGCGCATGCCCTGCCACGCGAGCTGCATCGGCTCGTTGCGGCCGCGGTAGTCGAGCATGTACCAGCTGCCGACCTGCAGTTCACGCGCCCAGGCGATCATCGCCGGGGTCGGCATCGAGCCGCCGGCCGAGACGACCTCGAGCTCCGAGCTTTCGTAGCCCGAGAGGTCGTGGACCATCGATTCGTCGATCTCCAGGTCTTCGGCCTCCGGCAGCAGTTCCTCCAGCGTCTCGAGCCGCGCCATCAGTTCCTCGAGGCGCTCGTGCGGGATCGCGGCGGTCTTCGCGGTGAACGCGGCGGCGAGCGAGTTGTTCAGGCGCTGGATGTGCTCGTCCTGCTTGTCGGCCGGCAGCCCGGCGTGCGCCATGCCTTCGCGCAGCGTCTTCAGCAGCGGCGGCAGGCGCCGGATGACCTCGGCGCGCTCCTCGCGCGAGACCTTGGCGCTCGCCGACCAGATGAGGTCGGCCGCGGCGCGCTTCAGGTCCTTCGTCGCCTCGCCCGGGTGGGTCGACTTGACCGCGGTCATCGCGAGCACGTCGGCCCAGACCTGGAACAGGAATTCGCGCACGCCTTCCTGCACCGGGACCTCGTTGAGCATCTTGCGCAACTCGATCGTGTACTGGATCGCCAGGGTCTCGCGTTGCTCGACCTGCTGCGCCAGCGAGACGCCCTTGCGGGACGCCTCGTTCTCGTTCTTGAAATAGTGTTCGAGGAATTTTTCGAATTCGACCAGCACGGTCTGGAACACGCGCCGCCCGGTGTCCGGATAGGCTTCGACCACTTGCACCACGCGCTTGATCTCTTTTTGCAGGATGTCGCCGACGGCGCGGCTGGTGGCGTCGAAACCCATCACGCATGAGCCCATGCGGTCGATCAGGCGGCGCGCCGGGTGGTCGATGGTGGCGAAGAAATCGGGCTCGCTGACCGCGACCCGCAGCACCGGCATCTGCAGCCGCGCGAACCAGACCCGCACCGCCGTCGGGATGCGCTCTTCCGTCAGGATGCTCTGGAACAGCAACGCGACGATCTCGATGGTGGCGCGCTCGACCGGCGTGCTGGCGGCTTGCTTGAGTGCCGCCTTGCGCTGGTTGAGTTCCTCGAGCAGTTGCGGCGTGCTGACCACCGCGACGCCGCCGCTGCGCCCGTCTTGCTCGAGCCGCCGAACGACGCCCTGCTGGGCCTCGCTGATCGCGTTCCTGAGGCGTGGCGCCGGGACCGACGCCGGCTGGTCACGTTGCGTCGCGCTGAACCCCGGCAGCTGCCGTCCGACCAGGCGGTTCAGGCGTCCCAGCACTTGTTCCGCATGGTCGATGCCCCGGGCCAAGCCCCCGTGGCGGGTCATCAGTCGGGTTTCTTCGCCGACCCCGCTGCGACTCTCCGATCCGCCCGAGCTGGTGCTGGCGCCACTGGCCCCGCCGACGAAGCCCGCGGTCCCGTGCCCGGAGTGCATGAACGCGCCGCCCGTGTAGTTGCCGCGCGAGCGCCGGATGAAAGGCCGCAGATCGACTTCGGGCATGACGTGGCGTTCGAGCAGGAAGCGGTTGGTTTCGTGGTACCCCTCCTCGGCCAGATGGGAAAATTCTTCGTGCAGCACGCCTTGCAACTGGCGCCAGGCGTCCAGGCCCAGACCGGCGGCGCGCCACGAGGCGCTCACGATGCGCGCCAGGACGTGTGGACGCAGCGCGTCGTTGGTGTCGAGTTCGTCACGCCCTTCCAGCACGGTCATGCGCGAGCGCAGGTCGGTGAACTCCCACGAGGAGCGGTCCATCATCGCGAGGGCGAGCTTGGAGCTGACGATTTCCTGCTCGATCGTGTCGTCGTCGACCAGGCTCAGACTGGCCATCCGGCTCGACGGCAGCGGCAGGTCGCCGGGGCGGGTGGACGAGACCATGCCGGTCTGGCGCGCGCCGCGCAGCATCGAGGTCATTCCCTGCAGCCAGTAAGGCGTGGCCTTTTGCAGATCGGGCACCAGCTCGCGCCGCTTCATGGCGAGCTTGGGATCGACGACCTGACTCACGAGGATGCGCGCCCCGAGATCCACCGCCTGGACCACCGCCGGCAGGCCGGAGAGCAGGCCCTCGACGTAGGAGCGCCTCGCCTGCTGGGCCAATGCCGTCTGGTGAGCGGGGGTCGGCATGTGAGAAATTAATTTTTCCGAAACTTCTACGCTTCGACTCTACACCACCGCCCCCGCATTCGGGTCGTCGGGATCGGTCTCCTTGCGGGACGTCGCCTTGATCAGGTCTTCGCGTTTGACGCCCAACCACATGGCGATCGCGGCCGCGACGAAAACCGACGAGTAGATGCCGAACAGGATGCCGATGGTCAGCGCGATCGCAAAACCGTGCAGGGTCGGTCCGCCGAAGATCAGCATCGACAACACCATCGCCTGCGTGCAACCGTGGGTGATGATGGTGCGGCTCATCGTGCTGGTGATCGCATGGTCGATCACCTCGCGCGTGTTCATCTGGCGAAAACGCCGGAAGGCCTCGCGGATCCGGTCGAAGATGACCACCGACTCGTTGACTGAATAGCCCAGGACGGCAAGCACCGCCGCCAGCACCGTGAGGTTGAATTCCCACTGGAAGAACGCGAAGAACCCCAGGATGATGACCACGTCGTGCAGGTTGGCGATGATCGCCGCCACGGCGAATTTCCATTCGAAGCGGATCGCCAGGTAGAGCATGATGCCGACCACGACGAACGCGAGCGCCTTGGCGCCGTCGAGTGCCAGCTCCCTGCCCACCTGCGGCCCCACGTATTCCACCGCCTGCAGCTTGACCGGCTCGTCCGCGCCCGCCGAGCACACCGGGCGGCTCAGCGCCTCGCCCTTGTCGGTGATGAGTTGCTTGACGCTGACCGTGCCCTTCTCGGCCTTGCACAAGGCGTCGAAAACGGTCGCGGTGATGTCGCTTTGCCGGATGCTCGGGTGGGTGGGCAGCCGGATGCTCACGTCCCGCGTGCTGCCGAAATTGACGACCTGGGCGTCGCCGTAGTTGAGGCGCTCGACGTCGGCGCGGATCTTGTCGATGTCGGCCGATTGGGCGTAGGTCGTCTGCATGACGATGCCGCCCGTGAACTCGATCGAGAAGTGCAGGCCGCGCGTGACGAGGAAGAACACCGCCAACGCGAAGGTCACGGCCGAGACGATGTTGAAGACCAGCGCATGCCGCATGAACGGGATGTCGCGCCGGATACGGAAGAACTCCATGATGATTCCTTGAGCGGGGCCGGGGGGATCAGGCCTTGCCGGCCGGCACGGTCGGTTGGGGCTTCCAGACCTGGCCGATCGCCACGCCCCTGAGCTTTTTCTGGCGCCCGTACCAGAGATTGACGAGCCCGCGCGAGAACACCACGGACGAGAACATCGAGGTCAGGATGCCCAGGCAGTGCACCACGGCGAAGCCCTTGACGGGCCCCGAGCCGAAGGTGAGCAGGGCGACGCCGGCGATCAGGGTGGTGACGTTGGAGTCAAGGATGGTCGCGAAGGCGCGCTCGTAGCCTTCGTTGATCGCGACCTGGGGTGACTTGCCCGCCCGCAGCTCCTCGCGCACCCGCTCGTTGATGAGCACGTTGGAATCGATCGCCATCCCCAACGTCAGCGCGATCGCGGCGATGCCGGGCAGCGACAGGGTCGCCTGCAGCATCGAGAGCACCCCGAGCAGGAGCAGCAGGTTGAAGGCCAGCGCCAGGGTCGAGACGGCCCCGAAAAACTGGTAGTAGACGCACATGAAGAGGGCGATCGCGGCGAAACCGAAGATTACGCTGTGAAAGCCTTTGGTGATGTTGTCGGCGCCCAGGCTCGGGCCGATGGTGCGCTCCTCGATGATGTCCATCGGTGCGGCGAGCGAGCCGGCCCGCAGCAGCAGCGAGGTGTCGTTGGCCTGCGCCGCGGTCATCTTGCCGGTGATCTGGAACTTGGAGCCGAGTTCGCCGCGGATCACCGGTGCCGTGACGACTTCGCCCTTGCCTTTTTCGAACAGCAGGATCGCCATGCGCTTGCCGATGTTCTCGCGCGTCACGTCGCGAATGATGCGGGCGCCGTTGGCGTCCACCGTGAGGTTGACGTCGGGCTCGTGGGTCTGGCTGTCGAAGCCGGGCTGGGCATCGGTCAGGTTGTCGCCGGTCAGGATCACGTCTTTCTTGACGATCAGCGGGCTGCCGTCGCTGTCGGTGTAGCGCTCGGCACTGAACGGCACCGGGCCGGCGCCGCTGACTGCGGCGAGGGCTTCGGCGCTGGTGTCGACCAGGCGCAGTTCGAGGGTCGCGGTGCGGCCGATGATGTCCTTGGCCTTGGCGGTGTCCTGGACCCCCGGCAGTTGGACCACGATGCGGTCGGCGCCCTGCTTCTGGATCACCGGTTCTGACACCCCGAGCTCGTTGACCCGGTTGTGCAGCGTGGTGATGTTCTGGGTGATGGCGGTTTCCTGGACGCGCTGGGCCGCGTCGGGTTTGAGCGAACCGACCAGGCGCAGGTCGCCACCGCCGGTCGGGGCCTCGGTCCAGACCAGGTCGGAGAGCTGCTCCGAAAGCAGCTTGCGCGCCGCGCCGAGCGTGTCGCGGTCGCGAAAGAGAATGTCGACATCGTTGCCGTCGCGGCTGATGCCGGCATGGCGCAGGTTCTTGTCGCGCAGCAAGGTGCGGACGTCGCCCGCGAGCGCGTCCGCGCGCTTGGTGAGGACCGATTTCGTGTCGACCTGCATCAGGAAATAGACCCCGCCGCGCAAGTCCAGGCCGAGGAACATCGGCAGGGCGTGCACCGCGGTGAGCCAGCGTGGCGAGCGCGAGACCAGGTTGAGCGCGACGATATAGGCCGGGTCGGACGGGTCGGCGTTGAGCGCGGCGCTGACCGCCTCCCGGGCCTTGCGCTGCACGTCCAGGTCCTTGAACCGCGCCCGCACCGAATTGCCGTCGAACTCGACGAAGTCGGCAGGCAGGCCGGCTTGCGCGAGCACGCCCTCGACCCGGGCGACCATGGTCGAATCGAGCTTGAGCGTGGCTCGGCCACTGCTGACCTGAACCGCGGGCGCCTCGCCGAAGACGTTCGGCAGGGTATAGACCAGGCCGAGCACCAGCGCCACGACGAGCAAGGCGTACTTCCAGACGGGATAGCGATTCATGATGGATTCCTATGCGGCGGACCCGCGGGCCGCGCTCGATTTCGGCGCGGGGGCGACCTGCCTGCCGAGGTCACCGGCCGGCCTTCACTTGCTGCTGGCGACCGTGCCCTTGGGCAGCACCTGGATGACGGCGCCACGCTGAACCTGGATCTCGACGCCGCTGGCAACTTCGACCGTCAGGTAGGTGTCGCCGATCTTGGCGATGCGGCCGAGCAGGCCACCGGTGGTCACGACCTCGTCGCCCTTGGCGAGCGCGTCGATCATGGCCTTGGCTTCCTTTTGCCGCTTCATCTGCGGGCGGATCATCACGAAATAGAGCACCACGAACATCAGCACCAGAGGCAGCATGCTGCCGAGGTTGCCGAACATGGAATCGGTCGCTGCGGCCGGAGCGGCTTGTGCGTAGGCTTCGGAAATGAACACGGGGGAGTCCTCGGTAAAGCGCGGCCAAAGGGGGCCGCCAGCGAAATCCGTCGATTGTAAGACGCGCTCCGCGGCGTTCGGCCGCCAGGGTGTCGTGCGTCCCGGGGGTCAGGCCGGCGCGTCGACCAGGCGCAGCCGGGTGATCTCGGACGGCGCGCCCAGGCGCGTCGGCGGCCCCCAATAGCCGGTGCCCCGGCTGGTATAGACCCAGAGGCGGCGCAGCCGGTGCAGGCCCGCGGTGAAGGGCTGCTGCAAGCGCACGAAGAAGTTCCAGGGCAGGAATTGACCGCCATGGGTGTGGCCGGAGAGCTGCAGCTGGAAGCCCGCTTGCTCGGCCGCCTCGGCACTGCGCGGCTGGTGCGCCAGCAGCACC
>JALYHO010000270.1 GCA_030776545.1 Pseudomonadota bacterium
CCCTCCCCCCACGCACGCCATGACGCTGCCCGGCGCGCCGCACATCGCCTACCGCGGCCGAGACCTCTACATCGAGGAATGCGCCGTCGCCGGCCTCGCGCGCGAACACGGCACGCCGCTCTACGCCTATTCGCAAGCCTCGATGTTGGCCGCGCTGGCGAGCTACCAGCGCGCGTTGGCGGGCCGCGACCACCTCATCTGCTACGCGATGAAGGCCAATTCCAGCCTGGCCGTGCTGCAGGTGCTCACCCGAGCCGGCTGCGGCGTGGACATCGTCTCCGGCGGCGAACTCGAACGGGCGCTCGCGGTCGGCGTGCCCGGATCACGCATCGTCTTCTCGGGCGTCGGCAAGACGCGCGAGGAGATGGAGCGAGCCTTGCATGCCGACGTCAAATGCTTCAACGTCGAGAGCGAGCCGGAGCTCGAACTGTTGGCACAGACCGCGCGGCGCATCGGTCGCACCGCGCGCGTCAGCCTGCGCATCAACCCGGACGTGGACGCAGGCACTCACCCCTACATCTCCACCGGCCTGAAGGACAACAAGTTCGGCATCGCCCACGCCGACGCGTTGCGCGCCTACCGGCGGGCCGCCGAACTGACCGGGCTCGAGGTGGTCGGCATCGACTGCCACATCGGCTCGCAGATCACGGACATCGCCCCTTACCTCGATGCGCTCGACCGCCTTCTCGAATTGATCGAACAGATCGAGGCGCAGGGCGTGCCCATCCGCCACCTGGACCTGGGCGGCGGGCTCGGCATCACCTACACCGACGAAGCACCGCCTTCGGCCGAGACGCTGGTGGCGAGCCTGCTCGCACGCATCGACGCGCGGGGCCACGGGCATCGCCAGGTGCTCTTCGAGCCTGGTCGCTCGCTGGTCGGCAACGCCGGCGTGCTGGTGAGCGAGGTGCTCTACATGAAGCCGGGCGAAGAAAAGAATTTCTGCATCGTCGACGCGGCGATGAACGACTTGATGCGGCCGGCCATGTATCAGGCCTGGATGAACATCGTCGCGTGCCGGCTGCGCGAGGAGCCGGCACTGCGCGTCGACGTGGTGGGTCCGGTGTGCGAGTCGGGCGACTGGCTCGGCAAGGACCGTGACCTGTCGGTCCGCGCGGGGGACCACATCGCGGTGCTGTCCGCCGGCGCCTATGGCATGAGCATGGCGAGCAACTACAACTCGCGCGGGCGGCCGGCCGAAGTGATGGTGTGCGGGGCGCGCGCGGCCTTGATTCGCGAGCGGGAAAGCGCGGCCGACCTGTATCGCGGCGAGCATGGGCTGGAGAGCGAGCGGGCCGGGTGAGCCGCCACGCCGCCTGGCCCCTCGGTCAGATCCGCCCCTCCTCCACCGCGTGGCAGGCGACCCACGCCCCGTCGGCAGCGATCAGCGCCGGCCGCTCGACCTTGCAGCGCTCGTTCGCGAACGGGCAGCGCGGATGAAACGTGCACCCTCGTGGCGGATCCAGCGGGTTGGGCACCTCGCCCTGCACCGGCGTGCGGGACCTCCCGCTCATGTGGATGTCGGGAATCGCATCGAGGAGCATGCGCGTGTAGGGATGGCGCGGACGCGCGAAGAGATCGGCCTTCTCGGCCAGTTCGACCACCCGACCCAGATACATCACCCCGACCTGGTCCGAGACATGGCGGACCACCGCCAGGTTGTGCGAGATGAAGAGATACGTCAGCCCGCGCTGGCGCTGCAAGTCCTTCATGATGTTGAGCACCTGGGCCTGGACCGACACGTCGAGCGCCGAGGTCGGCTCGTCGCAGACCAGGAAGTCGGGCTGCGTGGCGAGGGCGCGCGCGATCGAGATGCGCTGGCGCTGACCCCCGGAGAACTGATGCGGAAATTTTTCGACATCAGCGGCGGCGAGCCCGACTGACTGCAACAGCTCGATCACCCTGGCCTTGCGCTCTGCCTTGACCGACGGTGACGTCGACCCGCCCTTGGCCTGCAGCAGGCCGTGCTCGGCCAGCGGCTCGCCGACGATGTCGGCGACCTTCCAGCGCGGGTTCAGGCTCGCGTAGGGGTCCTGGAAGATCATCTGCATTCGGCGTCGCAGCCCGAGTGCCTGGCGCGAGCGGAACGTGGCGGCCGTGTCGATGCCGTCGAACTCGACCCGGCCTTCGGTCGGCGGGTAGAGCCCGACCAGGAGCCGCGCCACCGTGCTCTTCCCGCAGCCCGACTCGCCCACCAGCGCCAAGGTCTTGCCGCGCTGGATCGAAAAGCTCACGCGGTCGACCGCGTGCACCATCTGGCGCGGTCGGCGTTCGATCACGCGGTTCAGCCAGGGTGCCGAAACGTCGAAGGTCTTGGAGAGGCCGTGCACCTGAACCAAAGGCCGCGAATCGGCCGCCTCGCTCATCGCGTCACCTCCTGCAGCGACGGGGCATGGAGCCAGCACGCAGCCCGGGTACGACCCGCGGGCAGCAAATCCGGCCGCTCGATCCGGCACCGATCGAAGACCCGCGGGCAGCGCGGGTTGAAGGCGCAGCCGGCAGGGATGGCGGTCAGGCGCGGCATCGCGCCGTCGATCTGCAACAGCCGATCGCGGTCCTCGTCCATCGCCGGGATCGATCCCATCAGACCCGCGGTGTAGGGGTGGGCGGGCGAATGGATCACGTCGCGAACCGGGCCGACCTCGACCACCCGGCCGGCATACATCACCGCCACCCGGTCGCAGGTCTCGGCGATCACGCCCATGTCGTGGGTGACCAGCATGACCGCCGCGCCGTGGTCGCGGCATAGGCGCTTGAGCAAGGCGATGATCTGGGCCTGGATCGACACGTCGAGCGCCGTGGTGGGCTCGTCGGCCACGATCAGCTTCGGCTCCGCAGCGAGCGCCAACGCGATCACCACGCGTTGCCGCATGCCGCCCGAGAACTGGTGCGGGTACTGGTCGATGCGGGCCTCGGCCGCGGGAATGCCGGTCTCCCGCAGCAGGCGTATCGCGCGCTCGCGCGCCTGGGTGGGCGTCACGGGCAAGTGGGCCAGGATGGTCTCCTCCAGCTGCTGCCCGACGGTGAAAAGTGGGTTCAGTGAAGTCAACGGGTCCTGGAAGATCGCGCCGATCTGGCGGCCGCGGATCTTGCGCATCGCCTCGTAGGGGAGGTTGTCGATGCGGCGGCCGTCGAAAAGGATTTCACCGGCCGCGACGCGCCCCGGCGGATCGAGCAAGCCGATGATCGCCGAGCCGGTCAGCGACTTTCCGGCGCCGGACTCGCCGACGACGCCGAGGATCTCGCCGGGTGCGATGTCGAAGGACACATCGTCGAGGGCGACCAGGGTCCCGCGGCGCGTCGGGAATTCGACTCGAAGATGGCGCACCTCGAGGAGGGGCCGGGGGGTCGAGGTCGGCGTCATCCGGTCGTTGGATCAACGCAGGCGCGGATTGAGCGCGTCGCGCAACCAGTCGCCGAACAGGTTGAAGCTGAGCGCGATCAACAGCAGCATGCCGCCGGGAAAGATCACCAGCCACCAGGCACCGCTGAAGAGTTGCTTCTGGCCTTCGTTGATGAAGGTGCCGAGCGAGGGCGAAGTCGGCGACACGCCGACGCCCAGAAAAGAGAGCGTCGCCTCCGTCTGGATCGCCACCGCGAGCTGGATCGTGGCCAGCACCAGCACCGGCCCGAGGACGTTGGGCAACACGTGGCGCAGCATGATGCGCAAGGGCGGCACGCCGACGACCCGCGCCGCCTGGACATACTCGCGCTGGCGTTCGACCAGGGTCGAGCCGCGCACCGTGCGGGCGTACTGGACCCACCCGGGGAGCGAGATCGCCAGGATCAGCACGCCGAAAGCGAGCGAGTCGCGGGCGTTCGGGAAGAGCGCGCGACCGACACCGGCGATCAGCAGCGCGATCAGGATCGACGGGAACGACAGCATCACGTCGCAGATGCGCATGATGAAGGCGTCGACCCTTCCGCCCAGATAGCCCGCGAGCAGCCCGAACGCGACCCCGACCCCCATCGAGACGACCACCGAGACCCCCCCGATGACGAGCGAGATGCGCGCGCCATACATCAGGGCGGACAGCACGTCGCGACCCTGCTCATCGGTGCCCAGCAGGTACTTCGCGACGCCGCCGTCCATCCAGGAGGGCGGCAGCATCGAGTCGCCCAGCTCCAGCGTGGCGAGGTCGAAGGGGTTGTGCGGCGCGATCCAGGGCGCGAACGCGGCGCTGAAAACACAGACCAGGGCGATCGCGGCCGCGACGATCGCCAGCGGTGACGTCCGCAGCGAATGCCAGACGTCCCCGTCGAAAAAGCGCGCCCAGGCACCGGGAGCGTCGGGCACCGCGGCGGCCGCCGCCACCGCGCTGCTGCTGACCTCGCTCAGCGGGGGCGGATTCAGCGGGCTTTCAGCGTGACCCACTTGAAGTACATGTAGTTGTTCGGCAGCTGGGTCAGCGTCACGCTCCGGGTGTGCGCCCAGGCCAGCGCCTGCTGGTGAAGCGGAATGTGGCCGATGTCGTCCTGATGGACCTTGAAGGCCTCGCGTATCAGGGCGTCGCGCCGGGTCGGGTCCGACTCGGTCTGGATCCGGGCGGTCAATTCGTCGAATTTGGGGTTGCTGTAGGCGCCCAGGTTGTATTGCCCCTGCCCCTTCTCGGTGGGGGTCGCCATCAGGTTGTAGAGCGCGTCGTGGGCGTCCGCGGTCGAGGGGGTCCAGCCGAGCAGATACATGCTCGTGTCGCGGCGCAGGATCTTCGGGAAATAGGTCAGTTTGGTTTCGGTCTGCAGGTTCACCTTGACGCCGATGCGCGCCAGGTTGCCCGCGACCGCCTGGCAAATCGCCGCGTCGTTCACGTAGCGGTCGTTCGGGCAATTCATGCCGACTTCGAACCCGTTGGGGTAGCCCGCCTCGGCCAGCAGGCGGCGCGCCGCCTCGGGGTCGTAGGGCAGGCGCTTGTTCATGTCCGGGGCAAAGCCGTGCACCCCCGGGCCGACCATGAGCCCGGTCGGCGCGGCCGCGCCGCGCATCACCCGCGATTTGATCGTCTCTTCGTCGATCGCCTGGTAGAAAGCCTGGCGCACGCGGCGGTCCTTGAAGGGGTTCTTGCCCTTGACGCTGCTGTTGAGCAGTTCGTCTCGCTTTTGGTCCATGCCGATGAAGACGGTGCGCAGCTCCGGCCCCTGGGCCACCGTGAGGTTCGGGCTCGACCGGATGCGTTCGACGTCTTGCAGAGGCACCGGCTCCATCACGTCGGTTTCGCCGGAGATCAGCGCCGCGACCCGGGTGGCGTCGTTGCCGATCGGGGTGAAGTCGATTTCGTCGAGGTTGCTTTCGACCTTCTCCCAGTGGTTGAAGTTGCGCACCAGCACCGTGCGCACCGAGGGCTGGCGCTCGCGCAGGCGGAAGGGCCCGGTGCCGTTGGCCTTGAAACTCGCGGTGTTCTCGATGCCCTTGCGGCGGTCCACCGGGCGCTCGGCCTTGTTGTCCTCGCACCATTTCTTGCTCATGATCCCGAGCACCGTGAGGGTGTCCGGCAAGATCGGAAACGGGACCACGGTTTCGATGTCGACCGCGAAGTCGCCGACCTTGCGCACCTCTTTGATGGGCGCGGTGTAGCCGCGCATGTCGCTGCCGGGGTCGGCGGCGCGCTTGAAGGTGAAGACGACGTCGTCGGCGGTGAAGGGGGTGCCATCGTGAAACTTCACGCCCCGGCGCAACTCGAAGTGCCAGACCGTCGGAGCGGTCTGCTTCCATTCGGTTGCCAGCGCCGCGACCACCGCCATGTTCTTGGCGCGCGCGACCAGCGGATCGTACACATTGGCCATGAAGCTCAACTGCAGCGACTCGTTCAGCGAGTGCGGATCCATCGACTGGATGTCGCCCTGGTCCGAGACGCGCAGGGTCACCGCCGGGGCGGCGGCGCTTGCCAGCACGAGGGCCAGGGTCACCAGGTGTCGGTTCACAACGAATCGGGTCAGCACCATGCAAACTCCTGAAAAGGTGGGTGTCGCCGTCAATGGGCCGCCGCGGACCGCTCGACCCGCAACCTCGGGTCGACCACGAAATAGAGCAGGTCCACGACGAGGTTGATCACGACGAAGATCAGCGCCACCAGGCAGAGGTAGGCGGCCATCACGGGAATGTCCGCGAAACTCACTGCCTGGATGAAAAGCAGGCCCATGCCGGGCCACTGAAACACGCTCTCCGTGATGATGGCGAAAGCGATCAGTCCGCCCAGTTGCAGCCCCGTGATGGTAATGACCGGCACCAGGGTATTTTGCAGGGCGTGACGGAAATAGACGATGCGGTTCGGCAGGCCGCGCGCGCGGGCGAACCGGATGTAGTCCGCCCGCAGCACCTCGAGCATTTCAGCGCGCACCAGACGCATGATGAGCGTGAGTTGGAACACTGCGAGGGTGATAGTCGGGAGCACCAGGTGCCTCCAGCCGTCGGCGGTCGCCAGGCCCGTGCTCCATCCGCCCAGCATCGTGACCTCGCCACGACCGAAGCTGGGCAACCATTTCAACGTCACCGAAAACACCAGGATCAGCAAGATCCCGATGAGAAAGACCGGCAGCGAGACGCCGAGCAAGGAAAGCGTCATCAAGGCCTGCGAGCCGAACGTGCCGCGGCGCAGCGCCGCATACACGCCCATCGGGATGCCGGCCACCAGCGCGACCAACGCCGCGCAAAACGAGAGTTCGAGTGTCGCCGGGAGGCGCTCGGCGATCAACGACGACACTTTGCGGCCTTGGCGCAAGCTCAGCCCGAACTCGCCCTGCACCGCCTTCTCGACGAATCGCAGGAATTGCACCGGAAACGAGCGATCCAGCCCGAGGTCGACCCGCAGTTGCTGGCGCTCCTCGGGCGTCGCGTCCTGGCCGAGCATGTTTTGCACCGGATCGCCGACGTACTGGAACAGCATGAAAGCGATGAAGGCGACCGACAGCATCACGATCACGGCTTGGGCGAGGCGGCGGAGGATGAAGACGAGCATCAGGAATCGGGCAGACCCAAGCAGTGGGTGATGATTTCGAGGTTCGGAACGTGACCCGCCCTAGGCGGGTGCGCGCGCGCCATGCCCGCAGCCAGATCGGCACAAGCGCATCAGAGCAAAAGGTGCGCCAGCCGTCAAAGGGGAATGCCCGGATTGGAACTGCGAGCAGGCCAAAACAGTCATGTGGCGACCACGCGATGGGTCTCTTCCACGTTGGCGCTCGAAAGCCGATCGAACGCGTCGAGTTCCCGTTGTCATTCGATTGCGGGAGACCCGATACAGCAGCGGGACCTTGCATCCGCGGGAGCCGCCCGAGCCGGGCGCACCATAAAAAAAGCCGCCCGAGGGCGGCTTTTCGATCTGGCGACAACTTGCGCGAGGCAAGCGGTCGATCAGAAGAAGTGGCGAATACCGAATTCGGCGCCGGTCGACTTGCCGCCCAGCGTCGGGGCAGCCGTGATCGAGCTGCCACCAGCCACGGCGAGGTTGGAGAGGCTGCCATTGCTCAGGCGCGAGACGTTCGTGTAGACGGCCGTGCGCTTGGACAAGTTGTACACGTAGCCGACCTTGACCTGGTTCGCCGCGTTGTTGAGGCCAAAGCCCAACGCCGTCGTGCCGGTGACCTTGCTGCGGTCGTAGCCGGCGTGGATTTCGCCTTGGCCGATCGGAGCGACCAGGCTGACCGAGTAGCGGTTCTCGCGCAGCGAATCGACGGTGTCGCGGTCGAAGTAGCCCATCAGCTTGACGACGCCGAAGTCGTACGAACCGCCGATGTTCCAGGTCTTCTGTTCGCCGGTGCCGCCTTGGATGTTCTCGTTGCTCCGGGTGGGGCCGCCGACGTAACGCTGGGTGGCGTAAGCCGCTGCGATGTCGAACGGGCCCGCGGCGAAGCCGAGGCGACCGCCGACATAGCGGCCCGGGTTGATGGAGGTGCCACCGTTGCCGCCACCTTCGCCAGCCGCGACCATCGCTTGGCCGTACAGACCGCCGATGTTGGACGGGAGGAAGTAGCCGATGGAGTTGTCGGCGCGAACGAAGGTCGCGGTCGGCAGCTGCAGGACGTGGCTCGAATCACCCAGGCCGTTCGTGCCGAAGGCGTCGAAAATGGTGTCGTTCCAGAAGGTCGGGGTGTAGTCGCGACCCAGGCGGATTTCGCCGAAGTTGCCCCACAGGCTGACGGTCGAACGGCGGTTGAAGAACTTGGTGTTCGTGGTGCCGGTGTCGGCGTTCACGCCGCTCAGCAGGACGAAGCCGGCGCGCAGGCCGCCACCGAGGTCTTCAGTGCCCTTGAAACCGAGCTGGCTGCTGTTGATGCCGTCTTGCGACAACGACAGGCGACGCGCGGAACCATCGTTCTTGACGTACTTGGCGCTCAGGTCGACGGTGCCGTACAGGGTGACGGAGGATTGAGCCGATGCCACACCAGCGAAAGCGCCCAGAACTGCGAGAGCGAGCAGAGATTTTTTCATTGCAACTATCTCCTAGGTTGAACAAGAGGTCCCGATCAAGAATCACCCTTGTTGGGCAGATCAGGCATAACCCCCTCAGCGGAAGTTGTGTGTATTGCACCAGAGGGGCCGAGTGCTGGAAAGCCTTGGCGCCCAAAAAAGGCCATTGTGTTGCCGGGGCACAACGACTCGCGGGCCGCGTCGGCCCCCTCGAAACGCGCGCCGTGGCGTGCGTCACGGTTCGCCGCGAACCCAGTGCGCTATTCTGCCCCCGCCATCCCGGAGTTCCCACGTGCCACCCCTCGACCACCTCTTGATCGCCGCCGACAGCGCGCTGCGCACCCTTTCCGGCGCGAGCCATGCCTCTCGGCCCAGCCCCATGCCTGCCGAGCCCGCGCCCCCGCTCGATGAACCGGACCGGCGCCGCGCCGGCGCGCTCATGCGGGTCAATCACGTCGGCGAGGTCTGCGCGCAGGCGCTCTACACGGCGCAGGCGCTCTGCACGCGCGACCCGCGCTTGCGCCGAGAGTTCGAGCAGGCGGCACGCGAGGAGACCGACCACCTGGCGTGGACCCAGCAACGCCTGGACGAACTGGGCACGCATGCCAGCCTGCTGAACCCGCTCTGGTACGCCGGCGCGTTCGCCGTCGGCCTGGTGGCTGGACGGGCCGGGGACCGCCTCAGCCTGGGCTTCGTGGTCGAGACCGAGCGCCAGGTCGAGCAGCACCTGGCGTCCCACCTCGACCGGCTGCCGGTCGCCGACACCGTGTCGCGCGCGATCGTGGCGCAGATGAAATCCGACGAGGCGCGCCACGGCGACGCCGCGCAGGCCGCCGGTGCCGCGGGACTGCCCGCGCCCATGCGCTGGACGATGCGGCTGGCCTCGCGGCTCATGACGACGACCGCCTACGCCATCTAGTCAGGCGAGCGACCGGCCCCGGCGCTCTCCATTCAGGCGGCGCAGACCTCGAAGCTGGTGGTGATCTCAGCCGTCTTGGCCAGCATGATGCTGGCCGAACAGTACTTCTCGTGCGACATCTTGACCGCCCGCTCGACCGCGGCTTCGGCCAGTCCCGGACCGGTGACGATGAAGTGCATGTGGATCCTGGTGAACACTTTCGGGTCGGTCGGCGCGCGTTCGGCGGTGACCTTCACCTGGCACCCCCGCACCTCGTGGCGGCCGCGCTGCAGGATGAGTACCACGTCATAGGCCGTGCACCCGCCCGTGCCGGCCAGCACGGTCTCCATGGGCCGGGGGGCCAGGTCGCGACCGCCGCCATCGGGCGCGCCGTCCATCATCAATAAGTGCCCGCTGCCGGTTTCGGCTGAAAAGGCCATGCCGCTGGCGGGCATCCAGTTGATCGTGCAATCCATGTCCGGCCTCGTTGTCGGGCCGCGCGCGGCCCTGGGGTTTCACAACCCTGATTGTGCCCATCGCCCAGCCCCCCATCCGGGCCGCGCGCATCCGGCATCCGGGCGTCTTATTGCGGCGCAACAAAAAAACGCCTACACTGGCAGCATGCGGTGGTTGTTCGCGCCGCGACGATTGTCTCCTCCACCTCCTCCATTGGTGGATTCAGCCCAAGGCAGCAATGCCTTGGGCTTTTTTACGGGCGATGCGGCCGCCGGCCGGGGCCCCAGGCTCCGCCGCCCCGTGCGCAACGTATGATGCGGCGCCGCAAACGACGCTCACCAGCATGCGCATGGCCGCCCCCCAAAAGCCCCCTCGGCGCGCGCCCAAAAAGGCGCCACCCCTCACCCTCGCCGACTATCTCCAAAAGATACTCACGGCGCGGGTCTACGACGTCGCGATCGAAACCGGGCTGGAACCGGCGCGCAATCTTTCGCGGCGCCTGGGCAATCAGGTCCTGCTCAAGCGCGAGGACACCCAACCGGTATTCAGCTTCAAGCTGCGCGGGGCCTACAACAAGATGTCGCGGCTCGGGGCGCCGCAGCTCGCGCGCGGCGTGATTTGCGCATCGGCGGGCAACCATGCGCAAGGGGTGGCGCTGGCGGCGCGGCGACTCGGCTGCAAGGCCCTGATCGTCATGCCGGTGACAACGCCGCAACTCAAGGTCGACGCGGTGCGGGCGCTCGGCGGACAGGTGGTCCTGACCGGCGAGAGCTATTCGGATGCCTACCTGCACGCCCTGGAACTGGAGGCGACCCACGGCCTGACCTTCGTCCACCCGTTCGACGATCCCGACGTGATCGCCGGGCAGGGCACGATCGCGATGGAGATCTTGCGCCAGCACCAGGGGCCGATCGATGCGATCTTCGTCGCCATCGGGGGCGGGGGGCTGATCGCCGGCGTCGCGGCCTACATCAAGTCGGTGCGGCCGGAGATCCAGGTGATCGGGGTCCAGACGCGCGACTCGGATGCGATGCTGCGCTCGGTGAAGGCGGGCAAGCGCATCGAACTCAGCGACGTCGGCCTGTTCGCCGACGGGACGGCAGTCAAGCTGGTGGGCGTGGAGACCTTTCGGCTCGCCCGCGAACTGGTCGACGACTACGTGGTCGTGGACACCGACGCGGCCTGCGCCGCCATCAAGGATGTCTTCCAGGACACGCGCAGCATACTCGAGCCGTCCGGGGCGCTGGGCGTGGCGGCCATCAAGCAATACGTCCAGGCGCACGGTTGCAAGGGCAAGACCTTCGTCGCCATCACGTGCGGCGCCAACATGAACTTCGACCGCCTGCGCTTCGTCGCCGAACGTGCCGAAGTGGGCGAAGAGCGCGAAGCCTTGTTCGCGGTGACCATCCCCGAGGAACGCGGCAGCTTCCGGCGCTTTTGCGAGCTGATCGGACCCCGCGCGGTGACGGAATTCAACTACCGGATCTCGGACGCGCGCCAGGCCCATGTGTTCGTCGGCCTCACCACCACGAACCGCGCCGAACCGGCCAAGCTCGCGCGCCATTTCGAGCGCCACGGCTTCCAGGCGCTCGATCTCACCGGGGACGAGCTGGCCAAGGAACACCTGCGGCACATGGTGGGCGGACGCAGCGATCTGGCGGCGGACGAACGCCTCTACCGTTTCGTCTTTCCCGAACGGCCCGGTGCCTTGATGCGTTTCTTGTCCAGCATGCATCCGGACTGGAACATCAGCCTCTTCCACTACCGCAACCAGGGGGCGGATCACGGCCGCATCCTGGTCGGCATCCAGGTCCCGCGCGCCGAAAAAAAGGCGTTCAAGGAATTCATCGCCAGCCTGGCCTACCCTTGCGCGGACGAGACCGACAACCCGGTCTACCGGCTCTTTTTGCGTTAGGAAACGGGGCCGGGTCCCGACCGAGCGGGCACGTGGCTTGCTCGGCCCTCCCGAGGAGCGCGACAATCCCCCTGGCGGCGGGCCGCCGGTCCACGCCAGTCGAACCTTCCGAAAGCCTCATGTCGGTCAATCGCTCGCTCATCTCCGCCACGTCCAACCCGCTGCTCGAGCAGGCGTTGCGTCAAAAACTTGCGCGGCGTGCCGAGACCACCGGCGGCCTCGGAGAGCTGGAGTCGTTGGCGGTGCGCCTCGGGCTGATCCAGAACACCTTGAAGCCGCGGTTTCGAACCCCCCAGCTGGCGATCTTCGCCGCCGACCACGGCCTGGCCGTGGAAGGCATGCGCGGCTCGGGCACCCAGTCGACCGCGTTGATCGCACACCGCCTCCTGAGTTCGCAGCTGCCGCTCGGGGTGTTCGCGCACATCCAGGGGCTGGAGCTGTCGGTGGTCGACTGCGGCATCGCCGAGTCGGTTCATCCGCATGCCCGGCTGCTGGCGCGCAAGATCGCGCACGGCACGCGCAACGCGCGGGTCACGTCGGCGATGTCGCTCGACCAGGCGCACGCCGCGATCCGCGCCGGCATGGAAATCGCGGATTCCCTGGTGGGCAATGCCGTGATCTGCGCCGGCATCGGGGTCGGCTCGCACGAAAGCGCGGCGTTGGTGCTGTCAAGGCTTTCCGGCGCGAACATGTCCGAGCTGCTCATCTCCGGCCCCGACATGACCGAGGCCGAGCTTTCGCATGCCTTGGGCGTGCTGCAGAACGCCCAGGCGCGCCACAAGGACGTGACCGAGCCGGTCGAGGTCCTGGCCGCTTTCGGCGGCTTCGAGATGGCGATGATGGTCGGCGTGATGCTGGTGGCCGGCAGCAAGCGCCATGTCATCGTGGTCGACGGCATGCCGGCGTGCGCGGCCCTGATGGTCGCGGCCCGCATCGCGCCCGCGGTCACCGACTACTGCGTGTACTGTCGCAGCCACAGCCACCAGGGCCTGGACCAGGCGCTGGCCCTCTTCCACGCTTCTGCCTTGCTCGAGCTGGGCATGGAAAGTACCGACGGCACGGGTGCGACACTGGCCTGGCCCCTGGTGCGCAGTGCCGCGGCCCTGTTGACCGAGGTCGCGGAAGGCGAGGAAGCCGGGCCGACCCACCCCGGCGCCATCGGCACGTCCCACGAGGCGCCGCGGCCCCTCTGACCCCTCAGGGATTGGGCACGTTGCCGTCCTGGCGCTGCGGTTGCGGCGGCTGGAAAGAATTCGCGGGTGTGCCCCCGGGCGCGTAAGGGATGCCCGGCAGCGTGGGCTGTGGCGTGATCTGGGGCACGGGCTGCGGCATGCCGACCGGCGTCGCAGAAGGCGACGCACCCACGACCGCGCCGGGCAGCGTGCCGGTAGCCGCGCTCGAAGGCGCTGGAAGTTCGAGCTTGATGGCCGCGGCCCCCTGGCCGACGATCGAGACGGCCCGCAGGCTCACCGATTGCAGCACCAGGTCGCCGTCGAGGTGGGCACCGACGGCGTAGGCCTTGGGCATCTTGCCATCCACGGCAATGAGTGCGACGCCGTCGCGCACGCCACCGTTCGAACCCGGGTCGTTGTCGTGGGCAAAGCGCGGCGCGACGATGCCGAGCAATTTGAACCGCGAACTGCCTTCGGGAGCGGCGGCCGCAACGGGCGCATTCACCGGCGTCGAACCGAGCACTCGGGCGAGGTCGCCGTGCACCGTGTCGGCGTCGCCCACTGTCACGGCATAGGCCGGGGCCGGCGGTGTCCGCACGACCAGGCGCAGCCCCCAGAAGACCGCGGTGGCGGCCACCAGGGCCCAGATGACGAAGGCCGACAGTCGTGCGAGCATGGGCCGATTATCATTCATGCGGCAAGCGAAACCGGACCCCGGCCCCCTCAGGAATCTCCATGACCGTGCTGAATACCTCCCCATCGAACGCGCGGCGCCGCGCGGCGAGCCGTCTCGGACGCGGCTTCACGCTGATCGAACTGATGGTGGTGCTGGTCATCATCGGGGTACTGGCGGCCCTGATCGTGCCCAACGTGCTCGAACGCGCCGACGACGCCCGCGTGACGGCGGCGCGCACGGACGTCAACAACCTCATGCAGGCACTCAAGCTCTACAAGCTCGACAACCAACGCTACCCGACCGCCGAGCAAGGCCTCGGCGCCCTGGTCGCCAAGCCCACGACCGGCCCCATCCCACCCAACTGGAAGCCCTACCTCGACAAGCTCCCGAACGACCCCTGGGGCCGCCCCTACCAGTACGCCAACCCCGGCCTGCAGGGTGAGATCGACGTCTACAGCTTCGGCGCCGACGGCGTGGTCGGCGGCGAAGGCAAGAACGCCGACATCGGGTCTTGGCAGTAGGACGGAGCCGAGATGGCGTGGCACGGCCGGACCCGGGGCTTCACGCTCATCGAGTTGATGATCGTGGTGGCACTGATCGCCATCGCCAGCGCGGTCGCGAGCCTCGCCTTGCGCGACCCGGCCGCGACCCGGCTCGACCACGAGGGTGCGCGGTTGGTGGCGCTGCTCGAAGCCGCGCGCACGGAGGCCCGCGCCGCCGGCTTGGACGCGAGCTGGGAGCCGCGGCCGCAGCAAGAGGGCGCGTCGGGCTTTCGTTTCGTGGGCTTTCCCCCTTCGGACGATCGGCCCACGGCCTGGCTGGTGCCCGGTGTCAGCGCCGAAGTCGCGGGGGCACGCGCGGTGCGCCTCGGCCCCGAGCCGATGATCGGTGCCCAGCGCATCGTCCTGCACCTGGACGACCAGCGCCTGACCGTCGCCACCGACGGGCTGGGACCGTTCGTGGTGGTCGACGACCCGCAGGCGAACTCGTGAACGCCGCCCGCCGCTGCGCCGGATTCACGCTGATCGAGGTGCTGGTCGCGCTGGCCATCGTCGCGATCACGCTCGGCGCCGGCATCAAGGCCGCCGGCGCCCTCACCACCAATACCCAGCGCATGAGCGACGTGACCGCCGCCCAGTGGTGCGCCGACAACCAGCTCGGCGGGCTGCGCCTGAGCCACCTCACGCCGCCCACCGGCGATTCGGAATTCTCCTGCGTCCAGCTCGGCACCAACTACCGCGGCTTGCTGACGGTGCGCCGCACCCCGAACCCGCTGTTCGTCAACGTCAACGCGCAGATCAGCGACGACGCCGGGCAGCCCATCCTCAACATCCGCACGGTGCTGCGCAAATGAGCGTGCGCTGCCCGGTTCGTCCGGTTGCCGAAGCCGGTTTCACGCTGGTCGAGGTGCTGGTCGCGATGCTCGTGATGGCCGTGATGGCGGTCATGTCCTGGCAAGGCGTCGACGGCATCGTGCGCAGCCGCAGCGCGAGCCAGGGCAGGCTGGAGCAGACCTTGCGGCTCAACACGGTGATGGCGCAGTGGGACCAGGACCTGGCCTCGATCCAGGACGGCAAGGTTCCGACCCCTCCCTTGCAGTGCGACGGCACCTCGGTGCGGCTGGTCCGGCGCACCCCGGACGGCTTGCAGGTCGTGGTCTGGTCGCTGCGACCCGACGACTCCGGTGGCGCCTGGGTCCGCTGGGCCGGGCCTTCGGTCACGACCGTCGGCCAGCTGACGGACAGCTGGCTGCGCAGCCTGCAACTGCAGGGCAGCGAGCCGGGTTCGCTCAAGGTGCTGACCGGCGTGACCGGATGGCAGGTCTATTTCTTCACCAATGCCTGGGCCAACTGCCAGTCCACGATCGCCAAGTCGTCCACCGGCGCGTTCGTCCTCCCCGGTGGCGTGCGCGCGGTGATCAGCTTCGGTCCGGGAAGCGGGCTGAGCGGCGACCTGACGCGCGACACCTTGACGGGGCGCTGAAAGTGCCGGTCCCGCGCCGCTGTCCTCGCCCGCGCCGCCGCCGCCAGCAGCGCGGCGCGGCGCTGCTCACCGCGATGATCATCGTCACCCTGGTGGCGACGCTCGCCACCGCGATGGTGTGGCAGCAGTGGCGTGCGGTCCAGGTCGAAGCGGCGGAACGGGCGCGAACCCAGGCCGCGTGGGTGCTGTCGGGCGCGCTCGACTTCGCCAAGCTCATCCTGAGCGAAGACCTCAAGGCGAAGCGGAACGTGACCGCCTTGACCGAACCCTGGGCCACCCCCCTGGCGGAGTCACGCCTCTCGACCTTCCTCTCGGTGGACGCGCAGGAGACCGACGACGGTCCGGACGCTTTCCTGTCCGGGTCGATCGCGGACGCGCAGGCACGCTTCAATTTGATGAACCTGACCGCCAAGGATCCGCTCGTCGCGGCGACCCAGCTCAGGATCTTCCAGTCCTTGTGCCAGAACATCGGTGTGGAGGTCGGGGTCGCGCAGCGCATCTTCTCGGACCTGCAAGCGGCGTCGGCGGCGTCGCCGAGCGCGGGTGCACCGCTCATCCCGGGCAACGTGTCGCAACTCGCCTGGCTCGGCGTCGACCCGGCGACCATCGAGGCGCTGCGGCCGTACGTCGTGGTGCTGACCCTCGGCGCCTCAGGCACCCCGATCCTCGTCAATGCCAACACGGCGTCCAAGGAGGTGCTGGCTGCGGCGCTGCAACTCAGTCCCGCAGCGGCGCAGGCCCTGACCGTCGTCGCGCAGCAAAAACCCTACCAGACCACGTCGGCCATCGTCGGCGCTGCGACCGCGGACCTGAACAACATCTCGGTCCGATCGGACTATTTCGAGGTCCGTGGGCGCCTCCGGCTGGCCGACCGCGTCCTGGTGGAGCGGACGCTGCTGTTGCGCAACCCGGACGGCACCTCGACCGTCCTCGACCAGGAGCGCGTCTCGACCTTGGAGCAGGCAGGCCCGTGACCCAGGGACGATCCGACTCCGCTCGATCGCTCCAACAAGCCGCGGTAAGTCCTTGATTCGCTTCGATTCCTTCTGCCCCCGTGCCTACAATGCGAGCCTAGACCGGATCCGCCTGCCCCATGTCCACCCTCGTCGTCCAGATTCCGCATCGCCCGCGCCTGCGCAGCAGCGGAGGCGGCGCCGAGCCTGACGCCAGCGGGCTGGCGACCGACTACGCCTATGTCACCAGCCCCGACGGCCTGGTCATCGAAACGCAAGGCCACGCCCCGGCGGCCTTGCTGCCCAAGACGACCCAGGTGATCGCGGCCCTGGCCGAGACAGACGTGAGCTGGCACCGCATCGTCATGCCCAAGGCACCTGGCGCGCGCTTGCGTGCGGCCCTCGGCGGTGTGCTCGAAGAAGCCCTGCTGGAGGACGAGGACGACGTTCATCTCGCGCTCGCTCCGAACGCCATCCCCGGGCAGCCGACCTGGGTCGCCGCGGTCTCGCGGCGCTGGCTGCGGGCCGAGTTGGCGGCGCTCGAGAAAAGCGACGTCTTCGTCGACCGCGTGGTTCCGACGACCTGGCCCGACGATCCGCCGATCGGGCATTTCGCCGAAACGTCGGTCACCGCGGGCGGTCCGGCGCCGGGCATCGCCTTGCACTGGTCGCACCCTGACGGGGTCGCGACGGTGCGTCTGCAAGGCGGTCTGGCGCGGGCCCTGGTGCCCGACCCGGCAC
>JALYHO010000271.1 GCA_030776545.1 Pseudomonadota bacterium
GGGCAGCGCCGGGCGGGTCGGATTCAAGGCCGCCGGAGGCATCCGGACGGTGGCCGACGCCGCGGTCTACCTGACGCTCTGCCGCGACGCCTTCGGGGCCGCAGCCCTCGGGCCGCAGCGTGTTCGCATCGGCGCCAGCGCCCTGCTGGACGACATCGAGGCGGTGCTCGGCGGCCGCGCAGCGGCGACCGGCCCGGCGGGGTCTCGTGGCTACTGAACGCATTCCCCAGGAGATCATTCGCTGCAAGCGCCAGGGGCGGGCCCTCGACCGTGCCCAGATCGACGCGTTCGTGACCGGCCTGGTCGATGGGTCATGGCAGGACGCGCAAGTGGCGGCGTTGGCCATGGCCATCTGCCTGAACGGCGCGTCCCCATCCGAAACCGTCGCGCTGACCCACGCCATGACCCATTCCGGAGAGGTGCTGGACTGGGCCGGCGCCGACCTCGGCGGCCCGATTCTCGACAAGCACTCCACCGGAGGCGTGGGCGACAAGGTCAGCCTCTTGCTGGCGCCCATCGTCGCTGCCTGCGGCGGCGTCGTGCCCATGCTCTCGGGCCGCGGCCTGGGTCACACCGGCGGCACGCTCGACAAGCTGGACAGCATCCCGGGCTACCAGACCGAGGTGGGCGTCCCGCGCCTGCTCGCGGCGCTGCGCAGCGCCGGCTGTGCAATCGTCGGGGCGACTCGCGCCTTGGCCCCGGCCGACCGCCGCCTCTACGACATTCGCGGCCTGACCGCCACGGTCGAATCGGTGCCGCTGATCACCGCCAGCATCCTCTCGAAAAAGCTGGCGGGTGGCGTGCAGGGCCTGGTGATGGACATCAAGACCGGCAATGGCGCGTTCGCTTCCGAGCTGACGATGGCGCGCGAGCTGGCCGCTTCGATCGCGCGCGTCGCCGCGGGTGCCGGCTTGCCGACGCGCATCTGGATCACCGACATGAGCCAGGTCTTGGGGACGAGTTGCGGCCATGCCCTGGAAGTGGCCGAGGCGGTCGCGATGCTGGCCGGCGCGACCGGCGACCCGCGGCTACGCGAAGTCACCCGCAGCCTCAGTGCAGAACTGTTGCTGGTGGGCGGTCTGGCCGCCGATCTCGAGGACGCCGGCCGGCGCGTCGACGCCGTGCTCGCCGGTGGGCAAGCGCTCGAACGCTTCGAGCGGATGGTCGCGGCGCTCGGCGGGCCGGCCGATGTCGCGACGCGGGTGCACGCGCACCTGCCTGTCGCGCCGGTGTGCCGCCCGTTCCGGGCCGCGCGCGCAGGGTGGGTGGGCGGCATGGATACCCGTGGCATCGGCTTGCTGGTGCTCGAACTCGGCGGCGGTCGGCGCCGAGCCGGCGACTCGATCGACCCGCGGGTCGGGCTCGCTGCAATGTGTCCGATCGGCCTTCGGGTCGAGGCCGGCAGCCCGCTGGCCATGGTGCATGCCGCCGACGAGGCGAGCGCAGCGATGGCCTGCTCGCGCCTGGCGACATTGATCCAGCTCGATCCCATGCCGCCGACGGTCGGTTCCGTCCTGATCGAACGGTGGTGAGAGCCCAGGCGCGAACGCGTCACAATTGTTCAAGTTCGCTGCGCCGCCGCCGAAACCAGGGGAAGTGAAACTCTGCGAAGTACGCCATGCTGTCGTTGCGCGACCTCTCTGTACGTTCCCGGTTCGCCTTCGTCATGGCGACGGTCACGCTGTCCCTGGTGGGGGTCGGCCTGTGGGGCGTCGCGTCGAGCCGGTCCGGCAACGAGACCACCTCGCGCCTGTTCCAGGAAGCGGCCGCATCGAGCACCGAAGCGGGCAACTTGCGGGAATCCCTGAGCAACCTGCGTCGCTACGAGGCCACGATGATGGCGATGGCCTCGGCCAATCCCACGGGCGTCGACGACGTCGTCAAGCTCTGGAAGCAGGAACTCGCCACGACGACCAAGATCGGCGAACGGCTGGTCGCCGCCAGCGCGGGCGACAACGCCATCGCCGGCATGGTGGCGACGCAGAACAAGCTGCTCGCGGACTACGCCGCGGTGATTTCGCCCATCGCGGCGCAGCTCCAGGGTGCCACCATGGATGCCACGGTCGCACTGGCCTATGCCGGCAAGGCTGAAGAGACGCTGAAGTCGCTGCAGCAAAACACCGCCAACCTGCTGCGCGAGCAGCAAAGCAACCTCGACGCCACCCGCACCGCCCTGGCGGCTGCCGCCACCACCGCGTCGACCCTGCGCCTCGTGCTGGTGGGCGCCACGCTGGCGCTGTTCTTGCCCCTCATGTGGCTGACGCTGAATTCCGTTTGCGGTCCGCTCGACGAAGCCATCCAGGTCGCGCGCCGGATCGCCACCGGCGACCTCGGCGCCGAATGGACGGTCCACGCCAAGGACGAGCCGGCCCAGCTGATGCTGGCGCTGCAGTCGATGCAGCAGGAACTCAGGGAGCTCGTCGGCAAGGTCCGGGTTTCGGCTCAAAGCATTCAAAGCGCGAGTTCGGAAGTGGCCATCGGCAACATGGACTTGAGCGAGCGTACCGAACAGACCGCCTCCAACCTGCAACAGACCGCCTCGTCGATGACCGAACTGACCGGCGCGGTGCGACAAAGCGCCCAAGCGGCGGCGCAGGCGAGCCAGCTCGCGTCGTCGGCGTCCGACGTCGCGCGCCAAGGCGGCGAGGTCGTGACCCGCATGGTCGCCACGATGGACGAGATCAACGCGTCGTCCAAGAAAATTGCCGACATCATCGGCGTGATCGACGGCATCGCGTTCCAGACCAACATCCTGGCATTGAACGCCGCTGTCGAGGCGGCCCGTGCCGGTGAGCAAGGCCGCGGCTTCGCGGTCGTGGCCTCCGAGGTGCGTTCGCTGGCCCAGCGCTCGGCCGATGCCGCCAAGGAAATCAAGTCCTTGATCGGTACGTCGGTGACCAAGGTGGAGTCCGGATCGCAGCTCGTCCAGGGCGCCGGAACGACCATGAACGAGATCGTCGCGAGCGTCAAACGGGTCGCCGACATCATCGGCGACATCACGGCCGCGTCGGCCGAGCAATCCAGCGGCATCGAGCAGGTCAATACCGCCGTGATGGAACTCGATCGGATGACCCAGCAGAACGCCGCCCTCGTCGAGCAGTCGGCGGCCGCCTCGGAGAGCCTGAAGCACCAGGCGGTGGTGCTGGCAGGCACGGTTTCTGCGTTCCGGTGCAATGGGTCGCCGACCGGTGCGCCCGGCTTGGGCTGAATTCCGCGTCGAAGGCCGGCCGCCGAGCGGCGCCCTTGCATCCACGCGCGCAGCAACCATATCTGCCGGACCGTGGCCCCTGGCTGACCCGATGTCCCTCGTTCCCCTGTTGCTCGTCTCGTCGCTGCTTCATCTGTACGTGGGATGGCGGGTCTGGCCCGAACTTCCCGGGGGTCCCTGGATCGGCGGCCTTTTCCTGACCCTGCTGGTCGCCTCGGCCGCTCTGCTGCCCATGGGCCTGCTTGCCCGCCGCATCCGCGTGCAGCCGTGGTCCGACCGGCTGGCCTGGGCCGGCTTGTTGGCCATGGGGCTTTTTTCGTCCCTGTTCGTTCTGACCGTCACCCGCGACCTGACCCTGCTCGTCCTCGCGGCCTTCGACGCGGTCGCGCCGGGCCGGGTGCCGCTGCCCGGTCTCCTGAACTGGAGCGCCGCGGCCGTCCCGCTCGGCGCCCTGGCGTTCACGGCGCGTGGTTTCTTCAACGCGCGCCGGACCGCGCGGGTGGTCTGCATCGATGTGCCGATCTCCGGGCTGCCCCCTGCGTTGCATGGCTTCACGATCGCGCAGATCAGCGACATCCACGTCGGACCCACCATCAAGCGTCCCTACCTGCAACGCATCGTCGCGTCGGTGAACCGGATCGACGCCGACATGGTCGCCGTGACCGGTGACCTGGTCGACGGCTCGGTGTCCGAACTGTCCGAGCACGTGGCCGCTCTGGCGGCGCTGCGCTCGACCCACGGCACCTTCTTCGTCACCGGCAATCATGAGTACTACTCGGGCGCTGCGGCGTGGGTGGCGGAGCTGCGGCGCCTCGGCTTGCGCGTGCTGTTGAACGAGCACGTGGTGCTGCAGCACGGCGGGTCCCCCCTGCTGATCGCCGGGGTCACCGACTTCGGTGCCCACCACTTCGATCCCGCGCAGCGCAGCGACCCGCGCAAGGCCTTGGCGGGCGCCCCGGGGGCGGCCGCGGTGCGGGTGCTGCTGGCGCAC
>JALYHO010000272.1 GCA_030776545.1 Pseudomonadota bacterium
CTCAAGGCGCCCACGACGGCTCGCGCGAGTCCTCGATGAGCGCGACCGACATGATGGTGGCGCCGACCGGCTTGCGCGAGCAGCTGCGCAGCCAGGCGAACCTGTTGCCGCTCTCGGAGCGCGACCACGCGCTGGTCTGCGGCGTGATCGAATCGCTCGACGACGACGGTTATCTGCGCATGGACCTGACCGAGCTCGGGCCGCTCATGGCCCTCGATCCACCCGCCGACGAGAGCGAACTCAGCACGGCCTTGCGCCTGGTGCAGTCGTTCGAGCCGGCCGGTGTCGGGGCGCGCCACGTCGGCGAGTGTCTGCTGTTGCAGGTCGACAAGGTCGACCCGGCCTGGCGCGAGCTGAGTCGTCGCATCGTCACGTCGCATCTCGAGCTGCTGGCACGCCGCGACTCGGTGGCGTTGGCCGCCCAACTGGGGTGTTCGGTCACCGCGGCGGAATCGGCGTGCCAGGCGGTGCGCCGCCTCGACCCGCGTCCGGGCTGGACGTGCGGTCATGCCGACCTGCCCTACGTGACCCCGGACGTGGTGGTGCGCAAGGTGCGCGGGCAGTGGCTGGCCCAACTCAATCCGGCGGTGCGTCCGCGCGTGCGGCTCAACCGCGGCTGCGCCGAGTTGTTCGCGCGTCACCGCGAGGCCCGGCACGCCGAACTGGGCGCCCATTTGCAGGAGGCCCGCTGGACGCTGCGCAACATCGAGCAGCGCTTCTCGACGATCCAGGCTGTCGCCCAGGCGATCTTGCGGCGCCAGCACATGTTCTTCGACTACGGTCCGCTGGCGATGAAGCCGCTCGCGCTGCGCGACATCGCCCGCGAGGTCGGGGTTCACGAGTCGACGGTGTGCCGCGTCACGAACAACAAATACATGGCCACGCCCTCGGGACTGTTCGAACTCAAGCACTTCTTCTCGCGCGCCATGCCGATGTCCAACGGAGCCGCCAGCACCGGTTCGGCCATTCGCAGCGTGGTGCAGGAGCTGATCGAGGGCGAAAACCCGGAACAGCCCCTGTCGGACGTCGCCATCACGCAACGTCTCGCGCGCGAGGGACTGAACGTCGCCCGGCGCACGGTCACCAAGTATCGCCAGGCCTTGAAGATCGCACCGGCCGAGCGGCGTCGTGTCGCGTTTGCAACCCCCGGTTAAGCGACGCTCCGGGGCGTCATCGCAAGGCGCCGTACCCGGAATCGCCGCCCATGCCCTCGCCCGCCGACGCGAGGGTCGAATACTCCTTCAGGCGGTTGTAGAGCGTTTTCAAGCTCACGCCGAGTGCGGCCGCGGTTCGCTCCTTGTTGCGACCGAAGTGGTCGAGCGTGGCGAGCGTCACGACGCGTTCGATCTCGGCGAGCGGCGTCCCCACTTCGAAGCTGAGGGTCGGGGCCAGGCCGGGTGTCAATATCGAGGGCGCGGCGTCGGCAGGAAGACACTCGTCGACGATGAGTTCGTCCTGGGCCATCACATACGCCCGGTGCACGATGTTGCGCAATTCCCGCACATTGCCAGGCCAGCGGTAGGCGGCCAGGCGCGACAGCAAAGCGGGCGAGAAACGCTTGGGCTGCCCTTCGCGCCGCGCGATTTCGCTCAGGAAGTGTGTCGCGATGAGCCCGATGTCCTCGGCGCGGTCGCGCAAGGCCGGCATGTGGATCGGAAAGACGTTGAGTCGATAGAGCAAATCCTCGCGAAGTTTGCCTGCCGACACGGCCAGCGTCGGGTCGCGGTTGGACGCCGCCACGAGGCGCACGTCGGCCTCCTGGACCTGCATCGAGCCGACCCGCATGAAGGTCCCGGTCTCCAGCACCCGCAGCAGCTTGACCTGCAGGTCGATGGGCATTTCGGTGATCTCGTCCAGAAACAAGGTCCCGCCGTTGGCGCGTTCGAAAAACCCCTGGTGCTGGCGGTCGGCGCCCGTGAAGCTGCCCTTTTCGTGGCCGAAGATCTCGCTTTCGATCAGGTGCGGCGAAATGGCGCCGCAATTGACCCCGAGGAATGGTTTGCCACGCCGCCGGCTGAGGTCGTGGACCGTGCGGGCCGCGAGTTCCTTGCCGGTGCCGCTCTCGCCGGTCACGAACACGGTCACGCCCGTTCCCGAGACGCGCAAGATCTGTTCGTGAACCCGGCGCATCGGCGCCGAACGTCCCCACAGCAAGCCGAAGTGCCCGCGCTCTTCGAGCGTGCGCTGCAGGCTCGCGGCATCGGCGTGCAAGGTCGAAGGCCGTCGCACGCGCGAGAGCACGCCTTGCAGCTGCTTCATGTTCAAGGGCTTCGTCAGGTAGTCGGCAGCGCCCATCCGCAGGGCCTGGACCGATGTCGCGACGCTCGCATGGCCCGTGATCAGCACGACCTCCGCGCTCGGCAGGGCCTTGACGTCGTTGACGAAGTCGATGCCGTTGCCGTCAGGCAGTACCAGGTCGAGGAGCACCACGTCCGGCGCCTGCAATGCCATCTTGCGGCGCGCCTGCTGCAGCGACCCGGCGGTGGCCACGGTGAACCCCTCGGCTGCAATCAATGCAGCCATCATTTCCGCGGAGTCTTCCTCGTCGTCCACCACGAGTGCATGGGGCATTCGTTCCCTCTGCGGCGGGCGGCCCACTGCCCGATCCGCCGGCTTCAATGTCGTTGCCATAGTCGAACGATTGTGAACTATTGCCGCCCCCGGACTAGCGTCCGGACGACCCTCCCGGCGCCCCCTTGCGGCCCTTCCATTTGCAGGACATGTCCTACGGCAGCCCTCGGTTCGCGTGTCGGCACGACACGCTGCGGCATGTCGATTGCCGAGCGTGGCCACACCCATACGGCGAGACGACCCTCGGTCCACCAGCGATGCGACCTCCCACTCCCTCCCGCGCCCTTCGGGCGTGCGGTCCCACGCGCCCCCTCGGTGCGTCGTTCGTTGCGCGTCGCGCGGTGGCGCTTCTGGCGCGTTCGGCCCGGCGGCGCCACTTGCGGGAGTTGCGAGCCGGCGACGCTCGGGAATCCGGTGGATGGGGACCGACCCCGGCGTGTGCCGCGCAAGCGCACCCTCCGGGTCCTGTCCGGGACGAGATCGCCCGGCGCGCGGCCGAGAAAGTCAGCCGCGACAAGGAGGAATTCCTCTCGACGCTGGGGCACGACTTGCGCAATCCGCTCAACGCGATCGTCACCTCGGTCGAAGTCCTGCGGCGCACGCCTCCTGACGCCGAGCTGGCCGAACGAGCGCGGGACGTCCTGGCACGGCAGACCCACCAGCTGTTGAGCATCATGGAGCGGATGATCGACCCGAGCCGGGCACGCCTTGAGGATGGCGCAGCGGTCGCGATGCGACCGCGCGTCGGCCTGATCGACGACGACGTGAACGCGTTGGCCACGCTGCACGCCCTGCTCGAGCGGACCGGGCTCGACGTCTGCTTCGCGAGCGGCGGTGCGGCCGGGGTCATGCTTCTTGCGGTCGACCCGCCCGACGTCGCGATCGTCGACATCGACTCGCCGGGGCTCGACGGCTACGACGTGGCACGGCGCAGCCGCGCTGCAGGCTACAGGGGCCGCCTGATCGCGCTCTCGGACCGCCCCGGCGGCCTCCAACGCTCGCTGGCCGAGGGGTTCGAAGCGCATTTGCTCAAACCGGTGGACCCCGAACGCTTGTTGCCATTGCTGACAACGAGCTGACCCCGCATCTGCCACGCGGGGCTGCACACGCTAGCATCGCGTCGCGACGCAGGCGGCTCGGTCACGGCTCGCCTCGCGCCCTTCGAAGCTCTGGATCGGAACCATGCAATCACTTCCCTCGACCGCGACGCTGGCACACGGGCCCGAGCTCAAGGCCTACCACATCACCGTCGTGGGCACCGGCGCCGTCGGCCTGGTCACGGCGGCGGGGCTGGCGAGTTTCGGGCATGTGGTGACGGCGCTCGACGTCGACGAAGCGCGCATCGAGCGACTCTGCAGGAACCAGATACCGATCCACGAAGCCGGACTCGACGCCTTGGTTCGGGCGCAGGCGACTGCCGGACGCCTGGCCTTCACGAGCGACACCGCTCGGGCCCTGGCGGGGGCCGACCTGGTCTTCATCGCGGTCGGTACGCCGTCGCGCGAGGACGGTTCGGTCGACATGACCGCGATGGACGAGGTCGGCAGGCGCATCGCCGAACTCGTTCGCGGGCCCACTGTCGTCGTGATCAAATCGACCGTGCCGGTCGGCACGGCGCAACGCCTCCAGGCCGAATTGCGCGAGGCGGCCGAGTCCGACGACGCGGTGGCGCAGGTGATGAGCAATCCCGAGTTCCTGCGCGAAGGCTCTGCGGTGAGCGATTTCCTGCGGCCGGATCGGATGATCGTCGGCTACGACGGCCCTCCGGGTCCCGCCCGGGCCCGCCTGCTGTCGGTCTTCGCCAGCCTGGTGGCGCACGGCATGCCGGTGATCGAAATGGACACCCGCAGTGCCGAACTCGCCAAATGCGCCGCCAACGCGATGCTGGCCGCACGCATCAGTTTCATGAACGAGATGGCCGCGATCGCGTCGGCCACGGGCGCCGACATCGAGCGCGTGCGCGAGGGCGTCGGCAGTGATCCGCGCATCGGCGCGCAATTTCTTCGCGCCGGGCTCGGCTATGGGGGGTCGTGCCTCAGCAAAGACGTCGCCGCGCTGCGCGAGACCGCGCGGCGCCACAACCTGCGCTCGGACATGCTGCTCGCCACGGAGCGAGTCAACAGTCGACAACGCTGCTGGGCCTTCGATGCGTTGCGGCGCGACCTGGGCAGCCGCGACGCCCTGCGCGGGCTCAAGGTGGCGATCTGGGGCCTGGCCTTCAAGCCCGGCACCGACGACATGCGGGAAGCCCCCAGCCTGGCCCTGGTGGACCGCCTGTGGCGCGCCGGCGCCGAGCTGCGGCTCTTCGATCCGGCGGCGATGGACAACGCGCGGCGCCTGATCGGCGCCAGCCGCCGGGTCGTCTGGGCCGGCAGTGCCGCCGACGCCTTGCGCGACGCCGAGGTGTTGATGCTCGTCACCGAGTGGCCGGAACTGGTCGACTTCGACCTCCGGCACCTGAAGGAAACACCCCACCTGCGCACCGTCTACGACGGCCGCAACGCGCTCGACGCGCGGGCCTGGAGCGAGG
>JALYHO010000273.1 GCA_030776545.1 Pseudomonadota bacterium
CCCGAACCCAGCGCAGTGCGACCGCGAACACCGGCCGCGACCGCGCGCCGCGTCGAGGACGATCGCGAGAGCCTGCACGCGGGGAGTCGGCTCATCCTCGTGATCGAGGACGATGTGCGCTTCGCCGGCATCCTGCGCGATCTGGCGCACGAACTGGACTTCCAGTGCGTGGTCACGCATACCGCGCAAGAAGGTCTCGAAGCCGCGCAGGCGTACCGGCCGAAAGCGGTCTTGCTCGACATGAACCTGCCGGATCATTCCGGCCTCAGCGTTCTCGACCATCTCAAGCGCGACACCCGCACCCGACACATTCCGGTCCACGTCCTGTCGGTCGCCGACTACGCGCGCGAGGCCCTGGCGCGCGGCGCGGTAGGGTACGACCTCAAGCCCGTGAAACGGGATCAGCTGGTGGCGGCTCTGGAACGTCTGGAAGCGAAATTCTCGCAACGCGTTCGGCGGGTCCTGGTGGCCGAGGACGACGAGCGTCAGCGCGACAGCATGGGACACCTGCTGCGCAACGAGCAGGTCGAGATCGTCGGCGTCGCAACTGCCGCGGCCGCGCTCGAGGCGCTCAGGGCCGGCAGCTTCGACTGCATGATCCTCGACCTGGACCTGCCGGACCTGAGCGGTCATGAGCTGCTGCAGAAAATGGCCGACGAGCCGACCCATCCCTATCCCCCGGTCATCGTGTACACCGGCCGATCGCTCAGCCGCGACGAGGAGCAGCGCCTGCTGCGGTTTTCGCGTTCCATCATCATCAAGGACGCGCGTTCGCCGGAGCGCCTGCTCGACGAGGTCACCCTTTTCCTGCACCAGGTCGAGTCGACCCTTCCGGCCGAGGCACGGCGTTTGTTGCAGATCGCGCGCGACCGCGACCAGACGCTCGCAGGACGACGGGTCCTGGTGGTCGAGGACGACGTGCGCAATGTCTTTGCCCTCAGCAGCGTGCTCGAGCCCCAGGGGGCGAGCGTCGAGATCGCGCGCAACGGGCGCGAGGCGCTGACGGCATTGCAACGCAGCGGCGCGCTGGGCGGCGCGCCCATCGACCTGGTCCTGATGGACATCATGATGCCGGAGATGGACGGCTACACCGCGATGCGCGAGATCCGCAAGCAGCCGCTCTGGCAGAAGCTGCCCATCATCGCGCTGACCGCCAAGGCGATGCGTGACGACCAGGACAAGTGCCTGGCGGCCGGAGCCAACGACTACATGGCCAAGCCGCTGGACGCCGAGAAGTTGCTGTCGCTGATCCGCGTATGGATGCCCAAGTGAAGCCGGCGGACAGCCGCACCTTCGATATCGAGCTGCAGCTCCTGGTCGACGCCCTTTATCTGAAGTTTCACTTCGATTTCCGCGGCTATGCCCGGGCGTCCCTCAGACGTCGCGTGGCCGCAGCGCTCGCGCGCTTCGGTTGCGACTCGGTCTCGCAGCTGCAGCACCTCCTCCTGCACGACCCCGCCACCTTCCCGGCGCTGCTCGACTTCCTGACGGTGCAGGTGAGCGACATGTTCCGCGATCCGAGTTATTTTCGAGCCCTGCGTGAACAGGTGGTGCCGCTGCTGCGCACGTATCCTTCTCTCAAGCTCTGGGTGGCCGGTTGCAGTGCCGGCGAGGAAGCCTATTCGCTGGCGATCCTGTTGCGCGAAGAGGGTCTCCTGAGCCGCAGCCTGATCTACGCGACCGACATCAACGCCCAGGCCCTCAAGCGGGCCGAGGAAGGCGTCTACGAACTCGAGCGCATCGCCGGCTTCACCACCAATCACCAGGAATCCGGCGCCCGTGGGTCGCTTTCGGACTACTACACGGCCGCCTACGGCCGGGCGAAATTCGACAAGACCTTGCGCCAGCACATCGTCTTTTCCGACCATAGCCTGGCGACCGACAGCGTGTTCGCCGAGGTCCAGCTGGTCTCGTGCCGCAACGTCCTGATCTACTTCGATCGCGAGCTGCAAAATCGCGCCGTGCGCCTGTTTCGCGACGCCTTGTGCCGCAAGGGCTTCCTCGGCCTGGGGACGAAAGAGTCGCTGCGGTTCTCGACGAGCACCGATGCCTTCGACGAGTTCGCGCCCGACGCTCGCATCTATCGACGTAAGGCCGCGCCATGACGCCCTCGCCTCCCGGCCAAGCGCCGGCGCGCGACCCGGTGACAGGACCAAGGGGCACGCCGGACGCCATCGCGATCGGCGCGTCGGCGGGGGGGATCGAAGCCCTCACGGTGCTGCTGCCGGCCCTGGCCAGCCACACGACCGCGGCCATCCTGGTGGTGCTGCATCTGCCGCGCGGCCGGCCGAGCTTGCTGGTCGACATCTTCCAGTCCAAATGCAGGCTTCCGGTGCGCGAGGCCAGCGACAAGGAGCCGATCGAGCCCGGGGTGGTTTATTTCGCGCCACCCGACTATCACCTTCTGGTGGACGTCGGTCCGCGGCTGGCGTTGTCGGTCGACGCTCCGGTGCACTATTCGCGCCCATCGATCGACGTGCTGTTCGAGTCGGCTGCCCACGTGTACGGCCAACGCCTCATGGGCATCGTGCTGAGTGGCGGCAACCAGGACGGCGCGGCAGGCCTGTGCGCCATCGGCGACGCCGGGGGAACGACGGTCGTGCAGGATCCGGCGAGCGCGCAGGTCCCGCTGATGCCTCAATTCGCGCTCTCGCGCCGCGCCCCGGATCATGTCCTGCCGGTCGCCGCCATCGCTGCCTTGCTGGGCTCCCTCTGGAAGGAAATCGTGCCATGAGCGGCCCCTCGCCCGACACCCTCGCGGTCAAATGCCTGATCGTCGACGATCTGGATGAAAACCTGCTCGCGATGTCCGCCCTGCTGCGTGCCGATGGCGTCGAGCTGCTGCTGGCGCGCTCGGGTCGGGAAGCGCTGGAGCTGTTGCTCCAGCACGAAGTGGCCCTGGCGCTGGTCGACGTCCAGATGCCCGAAATGGACGGCTTCGAGCTCGCCGAACTGATGCGTGGCAGCGAACGCACGCGCCGGGTACCGATCATTTTCGTCACGGCCGGGGGCAATGATCGCCAGCGCGTGTTCCAGGGCTACGACAGTGGCGCGGTCGATTTCCTTTTCAAACCGGTCGAGGCGCGGGTGGTGAGGAGCAAGGCCGAAGTCTTTTTCCGGCTCGAGCGCCAGGCGCGCCAGCTGGCCCGCCAAGTCGAGGAACGCACGGAAGCCTTGCGACTCTACGAAATGTTCACGGGGGTGCTCGGGCACGACCTGCGGGGACCCTTGGCGGCCATCCTGGTCGGCGCACAGAAGCTCGCGCGTTCGGAAGACGAAGGGACCCGGCGCATCGCCGAACGACTGATCCGCAGTGCCCAATGGATGGGTCGGATGGTCGAGGACACCCTCGACCTGACGCGGGCGCGCATCGGGGGCGGGATCGCCGTGCGGCGCGCGCCGATGGAGCTCGGCGAGCTCGTCGAGCGCGTGGCCGGCGAGCGCCTGCGCACCCAGCCCGAGCGCGCCATGCGCATCGAACGCGAAGCGAACCTCGTGGGACGCTGGGACGCCGATCGCCTGGCCCAAGTGGTGTCCAACCTGGTCGGCAACGCACTCAGCCATGGCGACCCGTCCGTGCCCGTCGAGGTGCGCGTCGCGGAGGGCAGCAGCGGGCGGGTCGAACTCAGCGTCAGCAACGGCGGCACCATCGCGCCCGAGGTCTTGCCTCACATCTTCGACCCCTTCCGCAGCGGCCGCGACACGACGCACCGCACCGAGGGGCTCGGTCTGGGCCTCTACATCGTCCAGCAGATCGTGCAGGCCCATGCGGGCACGATCACCGTGACGACCGGGAGCGGCCAGCCAACCGTCTTTCGGGTCGAGCTGCCGCGCTAGCGCGGAGCGACCGCCGGGCCTCGGTCAAGGGGTCACGCTGGCGCACTGCGCAGCGTCCCCACTTTGCGGCGGATCCACCAGGCTCACCACCACATGGCCGACTGCACCCGCGACGTGCACCGCCCGGTCGAGGGCCAACCACGTGGCGTGCTTGCGGCGAGGCGTCAAGGTCAGGTCGACGGCCCGCCGGGGCAGGTCAAGGGCGCCACTGCCGCGGACCACGAGATCCGCGGTTTCGAGCGCGAGGTAGCGGATCTCGCCCTTGCCTTCGGCAAACCGGACTTGCAGACCCGAACAGGTGATGGGACTGCGCGCCGGCGAACTCAGCAGGGCCTCCAGCCAGCGTCCGCCGTCCAACCCGAGCTTGGCTTCCAGCGCCGCCGGCAAGGAGGCCCCGCTCAAGGTGGCGCTGACTTCGCCGGACACCGCACCGAGCAGCGCGTCGAGGCGATCGCCGCGCGCATGCAGGGAGGCGCGGGCGTCGAGTCGACCCGCGAGTTGCCCGCGGCCGAAGCGGTCGAGCGGCAGACCGGTCACTCGCAGGTCGGCGGCAGCGCTCGCCGGTTCGGTGGCCGTGTCGAGACTCGCCGTGCCGGCGATCCGCCCGCCCGAGGCGGTCAATTCGACCGGTCCCAATCGCCACGGTCCGTCCCGGGCCGAGAGCACGGCATGCACGGCGCCGATCGGCACCGGTGCGCCGCGCAACGTCGCCACGCGCC
>JALYHO010000274.1 GCA_030776545.1 Pseudomonadota bacterium
CGTGCATCCTGGCCGGCCTGTGGCTGCGCATGACCCGCTCCGGTTTCTCGGTTCGCGTCGTCGGCGGCAACCTGCGCACCGCGCAACTCGTTGGCTTGCCGGCGTCGCGACTCATCCTGCTGGCCTGCGCCCTCGGCGGAGCCTGCGCCGGCCTCGCAGGCGCCGTCGAGGTTGCGGCCGTCCACACCAGCGCCAATGCGTCCTTGATCGCCGGATACGGCTATGCCGGCATCCTGGTCGCTTTCATCGCGCGACACAACCCCGTCGCGATCATCCCGGTCGCGATCCTGTTCGGCGGATTCGGGGCTGCGGGCAGCCTGCTGCAACGGCGACTCGGCCTGCCGGACGCGTCGGTGCAGGTGCTCCAGGGAATCGCCTTCGTGCTGATCCTCGCCAGCGAGGCGCTGCGCGGCGTCGACTGGAAGGCTGCAGGCGCGCAGTTCCGCCGCTCGGCGATGCCGCGCGAAGTCCCGCTCTCGAGCACCGTCAAGCCCACCTGAGACGCCATGGCCGACATCCTGCTGCCGTTTCTCGCCGCCATCCTGGGCGGCGCGCTGCGCGTCGGCGTGCCGTTTCTCTTCGTGAGCCTGGGCGAATGCCTGACCGAGAAATCGGGCCGCATCAACCTGGGGCTGGAGGGGGTGCTGGTGCTTTCGGCGATGGCCGCGTTCGGTGGCGCCTACATGAGCGGGTCGGCCTGGGTCGGCGTGCTGGTCGCCGCGGCCACGGGTGCGGCGCTCGCGCTCCTGCACGGGCTCTTGTGCTCGCTGCCCAGGGTCAACGACGTCGCCACCGGGATCGCCTTGATGCTGCTCGGTACGGGCCTGGCGTTCTACCTCGGCAAGCCCCTCATCCAACCCCAGGCGGCACAGCTGATGCCGCTCGCGCTCGGCGGCTGGAGCGGTTCGCCGATGTTTCAATCGGCGCTGCAGGTCAACCCGCTGCTGCCCGTCGGGTTGCTGTTGGCGCTCGCCATGTACGGGGCCTTTGCACGCACCCGCTGGGGGTTGCTCGTGCGGCTCGCCGGTGATTCGGCGAGCGCGACCAAGGCACTCGGCTACTCGGTCAACGGGATACGCATCGCCGCGACCGCGGCAGGCGGCGGCATCGCCGGGCTGGGCGGCGCGTCGCTCACGCTTTTCTATCCGGGCAGCTGGAACGAAGGCATCTCCAGCGGCCAGGGCCTGATCGCGGTGGCGTTGGTGATCTTCGCGCGCTGGAGCCCGCTGCGCTGCGTCGGCGCGGCACTGCTCTTCGGCGGGGCCGGTGCGATCGGCCCGGCTCTGCAGTCGATCGGCATCAGCGCCGGATACAACCTTTTCAGTGCCGTCCCCTACGTGCTGACCCTGCTGATCCTCGTGATCAGCTGTCGTCCCGGCAAAGTGGCCGAGGGCAGCCCCGGGGAACTGTCTTCCGCAAGGTGAGCACCATGACGGTCGTCGACGCCGATCCCTATCCCTGGCCCTACGACGGCTCCCTCGTCCCGTCCCGGTCAGCGCTGCTCGTGATCGACATGCAGACCGACTTTTGCGGCGTCGGCGGCTATGTCGACAAGATGGGCTACGACCTGTCGTTGACGCGCGCTCCGATCGAGCCGATCCGACGCCTGATGACCCGCCTGCGCGCGCTCGGCTTCGCGATCATCCACACCCGCGAGGGTCACCGCGCGGACCTTTCCGACCTGCCGGCCAACAAGCGCTGGCGCTCCCGGCGCATCGGCACCGACGGGCGCGGGATCGGCGACGCCGGGCCTTGCGGCCGCATCCTGGTGCGGGGCGAACCGGGCTGGAACATCATCGATGAACTCGCCCCCCTCGCGGGCGAGGTCGTGATCGACAAGCCCGGCAAGGGCGCATTTTGCGCCACCGACCTCGAACTGGTTCTGCGCACGCGCGGCATCGACAACCTCATGCTCGCCGGCATCACCACGGACGTCTGTGTGCACACCACCATGCGCGAGGCCAACGACCGCGGTTTCGAGTGCCTGCTGCTGTCGGACTGCACCGCCGCCACCGACCCCGGCAACCACTTGGCGGCACTGAAGATGGTGACGATGCAGGGGGGCGTGTTCGGCGCCGTGGGCGCGTCGACCGCGGTCCTCGAGGCGCTGGCATGACCGCTCCGATCGAACCGAAGCGCCCCGAGACCGGCGCACTCGCGCTCGAGACCTACGAGCTCACCAAGCGCTTCGGCAACTTCACGGCGCTGGACGGCGTCAGCATGACCGTCGCGCCCGGTTCGATCCACGCATTGCTCGGTGAGAACGGCGCGGGCAAGAGCACGCTGGTCAAGTGCGTCGCCGGCTCGCAGCGTGCCGAAGGCGGGGCGATCATGATCGATGGCCGGGAGCACGACATCGCGACACCCGTCGTCGCACGGGCGCTGGGCATCGGCATGGTCTACCAGCACTTCACCCTCGCGCCCGGCATGAACGTGGCCGAGAACCTGCTCCTCGCCGGCGGTCGCACGCCGGCGCTGATCGACTGGAAGAAGGAGCGCGCGGCGTTGCGGGCGTTCCTGGAAACCACCCCGTTTCGTCTCGACCTCGACGCCACGCCGGCGGGTCTGGCGGCCGGGGAGAAGCAAAAGCTCGAATTGCTCAAGCAACTCTATCTGAAGCCGCGCTTGCTGATCCTGGACGAGCCGACCTCGGTTCTCACTCCGCACGAGGCCGACGAGGTGCTCGCGTATGTGCGGGCCGTCGCCCGGCGCGGCGAGTGCACGGTGTTGATGATCACGCACAAGTTCCGCGAGGTGATGGCGTACGCCGACGACGTGACCGTGCTGCGCCGTGGCAAGCGCGTCCAGGGGGCGGCGGTACGCGCCACCACACCCGAACAGCTCGCCCAGGCGATGATCGGCGATTCGGCCGCGAGCGCCTCGGCGCTCGTCGCCGAAGGCAGCGCTGCGCCGCGCGAGGCCACCGATCCCGGCGCTCCCATCGCGCTGCGGGTCGAGGGCCTCGCGGCGCTCGGCGACCGCGGCACGCTCGCGATACAGGGGCTCAGCCTGACGGTCCGCAAGGGCGAGATCCTGGGGATCGCGGGGGTGTCGGGCAACGGTCAGCGCGAACTCGTCGAAGCGCTGGTGGGACAGCGCGCGCGGCTGGCGGGCACGGTGCAAGTGGTCGGCGAACGCTACCTTGCGCGCCGTTCCGAGAACCGCTTGCTGCAACTGCGGGCGCTGCCCGAGGAGCCGCTGCGCAACGCCTGCGTCGGCGAGCTGAGCGTGGCCCAGAACATGGCCCTGCGCGACTTCGACGAAGCGCCGCTCAAGCGCGGCTGGTTGCGCTTCGGAACCTGGCGCGAGCGGGCCCGCGCCTGGATCGCCGAATATGGTGTCAAGACGCGTGGCGAGAACGCCCCGATCGCAAGTCTTTCGGGCGGCAACGTGCAGCGCGCCGTATTGGCTCGTGAACTGGCCGGCAGCATCAACGTGCTGATCGCCTCGAACCCGGTGTTCGGGCTCGACTTCGCGGCCGTCGCGGAAATCCACGCCCGCCTGTTGCAGGTGCGGGCCAAGGGCGGCGCGGTGCTGTTGATCAGCGAGGACCTGGACGAACTGCTCGAAGTCAGCGACCGCATCGCAGTGATGAGCGAGGGCCGCATCGTGTTCGAAACCCCTGCCGCGGGGGCCGACCGGCGCCTGATCGGTTCCCATATGGGCGGTGGCGAGCACGCGTTGCCGGAGGCGGCATGATCCGTATCGACGCGACGCCATTTCCCTGCCAGATCGCGCCCGGCCGCACCGCGCTCGTGATCATCGACATGCAACGCGACTTCGTCGAACCGGGCGGCTTCGGCGCCTCGCTCGGCAACGACGTGACCCGGCTGCACGCAGCGATCGCGCCGATCTCCCGGCTGCTCGCGGCATGGCGGGCGCGCGGCTGGACGGTGG
>JALYHO010000275.1 GCA_030776545.1 Pseudomonadota bacterium
ACTCGGGCAAATATGACGGCATGAGCGCGGCGCAAGCGGTCGAGGCGATCGCGGCGGACTTGGCGACGCTTGGTCTCGGGGCGAAGCAGACGACCTATCGGCTGCGCGACTGGGGCATCAGCCGCCAGCGCTACTGGGGCACGCCGATTCCCATCATCCATTGCGGAACCGACGAGAACCCCGGCTGCGGCGTGGTGCCCGTGTCCGAGAAGGATCTCCCGGTGGTGTTGCCGGAAGACCTGATCCCGGACGGCGCCGGCAATCCGCTGAACCGGCACGCGGCCTTCCTGCACGTGGCCTGTCCGACCTGCGGCCAGCCGGCCCAGCGCGAGACCGACACGCTGGACACCTTCGTTGACAGCGCCTGGTACTACATGCGCTATTGCGACCCGCGCAACCCGGACGCGATGATCGGCCCGGCGGCGGCCGACTACTGGTTGCCGGTCGACCAGTACATCGGGGGCATCGAGCACGCGATCCTGCACCTGCTGTATGCGCGCTTCTGGACCAAGGTGATGCGCGACTTGAAGCTGGTGACGATCGACGAGCCGTTCACGAAACTGCTGACGCAGGGCATGGTCCTGAACGACGTGTGGACGCGCACCACGCCGCAGGGCGGGATCGATTACTTCCCGCCCGACGAGGTCACGCCGGAGCGCGATGCGAACGGGCGCATCGTCGGCGGGCGCTGGGCCGACGACGGCGGGCCGGTCGACTACCGCGGTGTCTTGAAGATGGGCAAGACCGAGCGCAACGGGGTCGACCCGCAGGACCTGATCGACCGCTACGGCGCCGACACCGCCCGCCTGTTCGTCATGTTCGCCTCGCCACCGGACCAGACGCTCGAATGGAGCGACTCGGGCGTCGAGGGTGCGAGCCGCTTCCTGCGCCGGGTCTGGCAGTTCGCGGCACGCCGCCGGGAGTCGCTGTCCGATCCGGCGCCGGCACCCGCGGCCCTCGGCGACGACGCCCGGGCGCTGCGCTTCGAGTTGCACTCGGTGCTGCGCCAGGTCAGCTACGACTACGAGCGCATGCAATACAACACCGTGATCTCGGGAGCGATGAAGCTGCTGAACGCGCTCGAAGGCTTCAAGGGCGAGGCGCCGGCGGTCGTGCGAGAGGGCTACGGCCTGCTTCTGCGGGTGCTGTACCCGGCCTGCCCGCACACGACCTGGCAGCTCTGGCAGGCGCTCGGCTTCGCGGATGAACACGGCGACCTGCTCGACGCTCCCTGGCCCGAGGTCGACGAGTCGGCGCTGGTGCAGAGCCAGGTCACGCTGGTGCTGCAGGTCAACGGCAAGGTGCGCGGCTCGATCACGGTCGCGGCCGGCGCCGGCAGGCACACGATCGAATCGGCGGCGACGCACAGCCCGGACTTCCTCAAGTTCTCGGAGGGCAAGCGGCCGAAGAAGGTCATCGTCGTGCCCGGCCGGCTCGTCAATGTCGTCGTCTAGCGCCGTGCAGCGCCGCCGGGTCGTGATCGGGGCGGCCGCACTGGCGCTCGCAGGCTGCGGGTTCGAGTTGCGGCGCGCCCCCGAACTCAGGTTCGCGACCCTGTTCCTGGCCGGCTTCGCGCCACGCTCGCCGCTCGAGAAAGAGCTGCGGATGAACATCGACGCGAGCGCGACGACCCGGGTGGTCCAGGCGCTGCCGCAGGCCCAGGTGGTGCTGGAAGCGCTCGAGGATGCGCGCGAGCGCCAGGTCGTGGCCAGCAGCGCGGCCGGCCAGGTGACCGAATTCAATCTGCGTGAGCGCTTCCGGTTCCGGGTCCGCAGCGTGTCGGGCCGCGAACTGATCCCGGAGACCGAGCTGATCCAGAACCGCGACCTCAGCTACACCGAGAGCGCGGCGCTCGCCAAGGAAAGCGAGGAAAATTTTCTCTACGTCGCGATGCAGAACGACCTCGTCGCCCAAGTGCTGCGACGCCTCGCGTCGATCCAGCGGTTCTGAATCATGCAGCTGCGCGCCGATCAGCTGACGGGTCACTTGCAGAAGGGGCCGCGCGCGCTCTACACGGTCTGGGGAGACGAGCCCCTGCTGGCCCAGGAAGCCGGCGACGCGATCCGCGCCGCTGCGCGTGCCAGCGGCTGCAGCGAACGCCAGGTGCACACGGTTGCCGGTGCGCACTTCGATTGGAGCAACCTGCTCGGTTCGGCACAGGCCATGAGCCTGTTCTCGCAGCGCCAGCTGATCGAGATTCGGATCCCCTCGGGCAAGCCGGGCAAAGAGGGCGCCGAGGCGCTGCAGCGCTATTGCCAGGCGCTCAGCGAAGACGTCGTAACGCTGGTGCAGTTGCCGCGGCTCGACCGCACGCAACAGGGCAGCAACTGGTTCAGCGCGCTCGACGCCGCCGGCGTGACGGTCCGGATCGACCCGATCGAGCGCAAGGCCTTGCCGCAGTGGATCGCCCAGCGGCTGGCCCAGCAAGGCCAGCGGGTGGCCCCCGGAGAACCGGGGCAGCGAACGCTGGCGTTTTTTGCCGACCGCATCGAAGGCAACCTGCTGGCAGCCCACCAGGAGATCGAGAAGCTCGGCCTGCTCTACCCGGCAGGCGAACTCGACCATGAAGCGGTCGAACGCGCGGTCGTCGACGTGGCCCGCTACGACGTCTTCAAGCTCGGCGAAGCGGTGTTGTCCGGGCAGACCTCCCGGGCGCTGCGCATGCTCGACGGCCTGCAGGCCGGGGGCGTTGCCGCCGTGCTGGTGCACTGGACGCTCGCGGAAGACATACGCGCGCTCAAACGCGTCAAGGACGCGATGGCCAGCGGCAAGCCTTTGCCGCTGGCGCTGCGCGAAGGCCGCGTCTGGGGCGCGAAGGAGCGCCTGTTCGAACGGGTCGTGCCGCTGTTGACGGACGCGGCCGTGGCGGGCCTCCTCGATGCGGCGCGGGTCTGCGACGGCCTGGTCAAGGGTTTGCGCCATCCCGAGTGGCCGCACGATCCTTGGGACGGCTTGAAGCGGCTGCTCCTGATGCTGGTCCAGCACACGGCCACGACCGGCGGTGGGCGCGGCACCCCGGCGCGGCTGGCGTTGCAGGGTTGATTCGGCCGCACCCCGGCGCTTGTTCGAAGGGCCGGTGGCTGGACCCGCGAGGCTTCGACAAGCTCACCCCGAACAGGGCACAAGCGCCCTAGTCCGCCCGCAACACCTCCGTCAACCAGGTCAAGGCAACCTCCACGGTCTGCGCCCGTACAGCCCCCCGGTCCCCTTGCAAGCTCAGCAGCCGGGCCTCGACCGCACCCCCCCGCCGCGCCAGCGCGACCCAGACCGTGCCGACGGGCTTGGTCGGCGTGGCGCCGCCCGGTCCGGCGATGCCGGTGACGGCCACTGCGAGGTCGGCCCTGGAGTGCGCGAGGGCGCCGCTGGCCATCGACCGGGCCACTTCGGCACTGACCGCGCCGAAAGCGGCGATCAGCGCGGGCGCGACCCCGAGCGACTCGATCTTGGCGTCGTTGGAGTAGGTCACGAAGCCGCGTTCGAACCAATCGCTGGAGCCGGCCAGCGCCGTGCAGGCCGCCGCGATCAGGCCCCCGGTGCACGACTCCGCGGTGGCCAGCCGCAGACCGGCGGCGCGAAGCAGATCGCCGAGGTCGACCGCCAACGCCGTCTCCTGTGTCATATGAACCTCCAACATGCGATCGCCAGCAAGGTGCAGCCGGCGGCGACGAAGTCGTCGAACAGGATGCCGAAACCTTGCGCCCAGCCGATCGGCATGCCGCGCCGCACCTTGAAGCGCTGATCGGCCCAGGCCACCGGCCCCGGTTTCGCGGCGTCGAACAGCCGAAAGATCGCAAAGGCGGCGCATTGACCCCAGAACCCTGTCGGCATCACGAGCCACAACACCGACCAGAACGCGACGATCTCGTCCCAGACCACCGGACTCGGGTCGGCGACCGCCAGGTCGCGGGCGGTCACCGTGCAGGCCCACCAGCCGACCAGCGTGCCGACGCCGATCGCGAGTGCGCATTGCAGGTCGTTCAGATAGGGGCGCCCCAGCACGAAGCTGAGCCAACCCCAGAGCGTCCCGAAGGTTCCCGGGGCGAACGGCGCCAGCCCGCTGCCGAAACCGAGCGCCAGCACGTGGGCCGGATGCGCAAGCAGGAAGCGCAGCGTGGCCTTGCGGGGAGCGGTGGCGACCGGTGGGTTCAGCGAAAAGCTCGGATCGGTCATGGGTTGGAGAAATGGTCGAAAGCGGCAAAGGTGTCGCCGACCTCGACGCCGTGGCGGTCGAGAAGCCGCAACCCGGGAGTGGCGTGCAAGCGGCCGATACGCGTCACCTCGACCTTGGCGCTTGCCGCCGCCAGGGCGACTTCGCGCGCGCGCCCCGGCGGGGCGCTGAAGACCAGTTCGTAGTCGTCGCCGCCGGCCAGCGTGCAGATCCGCTGCCAGGCCTGCGGCATGGCGCCGAGGTCGGCGCTGCGAGGCAGCAGGTCGATCTCGACCTCGGCGCCCAGGTGCGAGCGACGCAGCACGTGTCCCAGGTCACCGAGCAGACCGTCGGACACGTCGATCGCGCTCGTGGCGATGCCACGCAAGGCGATCCCCAGTTCGATGCGTGGCTGGGGCTGCTCCATCGCCCGGCGCACGCGTTCGAAGGCCTCCCCGCGCAGCGCGACGGTTCCGCGGAAGCACTCGAGCGCAAGGCGCGCATCGCCCAGGGTGCCGCTGACGTAGAGGTCGTCACCCGCCTGCGCCCCGGAACGCAACAGCGCCGCGCCTTGCGGCACCTCGCCCAGAACCGTGATGCACAGGTTCAGCGGCCCCTGGGTCGTGTCGCCACCGATCAATTCGCAGTCGTGGGCGTCGGCGAGCGCGAGCATGCCGCGGGCGAATCCGGCCAGGAAGGTCTCGTCGACCCGTGGCAAGGCCAGCGCGAGCGTGAAGCCCAAGGGCCGCGCACCACACGCGGCGAGGTCGCTCAGGTTCACGGCCAAGGCCTTGTGACCGAGCCGGTCGGCGGCGACCGTGGGCAGGAAGTGACGGCCCTCGACGAGCATGTCGCTCGACACCGCGAGCTGCATGCCGGGCGCCGGACGGATCAGGGCGCAGTCGTCGCCGACGCCGAGGGCGGCCCGCGAGACGCGCCGGGTGAAGTATTTCGCGATCAGATCGAATTCGCCGAGAGACATGAATGGAAGGAAGCGAAAGTCGGCCCAGGGACATGCCGCGCCGACCTGGGGTGATGCGGCATCGGCATTATCGAGCGGGGCAAGGCGTCCGGGGACCGCCCCGGCCCCGTTCCCGGACTCCTACAATCGTGCCCCCGTCAACGGTCCCGTCGACGGCCCGACCAACCTGCGAGACCCCTGACATGTCCAACGCCGAACAAAAGGCCATCGAACTCCGTCGCGACGCGCTCGACTACCACGAGTTTCCGACCCCCGGGAAAGTGGCCATCCAGGCGACCAAGCAGATGGTCAACCAGCGCGATCTGGCGCTGGCCTATTCGCCCGGCGTCGCGTTCGCCTGCGAGGAGATCGCGGCCGATCCGGCCAAGGCGTTCAAATACACCTCGCGCGGCAATCTGGTGGCGGTGATCACCAACGGCACGGCCGTCCTCGGGCTCGGCAACATCGGGCCGCTCGCATCCAAACCCGTGATGGAAGGCAAGGCGGTTTTGTTCAAGAAGTTCGCGGGCATCGACGTGTTCGACATCGAGCTCGCCGAGACCGACCTGGAAAAGCTGGTCGACCACATCGCTGCGCTGGAGCCGACTTTCGGCGGCATCAACCTGGAAGACATCAAGGCGCCGGACTGCTTCTACGTGGAACGCCAGCTGCGCTCGCGGATGAAGATCCCGGTCTTCCACGACGACCAGCACGGCACCGCGATCGTCGTCGGCGCGGGGCTCCTCAACGGCCTGAAGGTCTCGGGCAAAAACATCCGCGAGGTCAAGCTCGTCACCTCGGGGGCCGGCGCCGCGGCGCTGGCTTGTCTGGGCCTGCTGATCAAGCTCGGCCTGCCGCGCGAGAACATTTGGGTCACCGACCTCGCGGGCGTCGTGTATGAAGGCCGGACCGAGCTCATGGACGAAGACAAGATCTTCTTCGCCCAGAAGACCGAGCACCGGTCGCTCGCCGACGTGATCAAGGGCGCCGACATCTTCCTGGGTCTTTCGGCCGGCGGCGTGCTGAAGAAGCACATGGTCGCGTCGATGGCGCCCCACCCCATGATCTTCGCGCTCGCCAATCCGACGCCGGAGATCTTGCCCGAGGAGGTGCTGGCCGTTCGTAGCGACGCCCTCATCGCGACCGGGCGGAGCGACTACTCGAATCAAGTCAACAACGTGCTGTGCTTTCCGTACATTTTCAGAGGCGCACTGGACTCGGGCGCGACGACGATCACGGTGGAGATGGAAATCGCCGCGGTGCATGCCATCGCCGAGCTGGCCCAGGCCGAGCAGAACGAGGTCGTCGCGGCCGCCTACCAGGGCGCGTCGCTGAGCTTCGGACCGGAGAACCTGATTCCCAAACCCTTCGACCCGCGCCTCATGATACGGATCGCACCGGCGGTCGCGAAGGCGGCCGCCGAATCGGGCGTGGCGATGCGGCCGATCGAGGACATGGACGCCTACCGCGACAAGCTGCAGACCTTCGTCTATGCCTCCGGCACCACGATGAAGCCGATCTTCACGATGGCCAAGAAGGCGGTCCACAAGCGCGTGGCCTACGCGGAAGGGGAGGAAGAGCGGGTCCTGCGCGCGGTTCAGGTCGTGGTCGACGAAAATCTGGCTCGTCCGACGTTGATCGGTCGGCCCGAAATCATTGCCCAGCGCATCGAGAAATTCGGCTTGCGGCTGGCTGCAGGCACGGACTACGACGTCGTCAACACGGAAAACGATCACCGCTTCCGCGACTATTGGCAGACCTACCACCGGATGACGCAACGCAAGGGCGTGACGGTGCAGCTCGCCAAGATCGAGATGCGCCGGCGCCTGACCTTGATCGGCTCGATGCTGCTGAAGACCGGGGAAGTCGACGGACTGCTGTGCGGCACCTGGGGCACGACGGCGATGCACCTGCACTACATCGACCAGGTCATCGGCAAGCGCGAGGGATCGAAGACCTACGCCTGCATGAACGGCCTGGTGCTGCCCGGTCGGCAAGTGATGCTGGTCGACACCCACGTCAACTATGACCCCAGCGCCGAACAGCTGGCCGAGATCACGGTGATGGCGGCCGAGGAAATGATGCGCTTCGGCCTGCACCCCAAGGCCGCGCTACTCTCGCACAGCAACTTCGGGTCCAGCAACCAACCGTCGGCGCTCAAGATGAGGGAGACGCTGGGTTTGCTGCAACAGCAAGCCCCGTGGCTCGAAGTCGACGGCGAAATGCACGGCGATACCGCCCTGGACGAGGCCTACCGCAAGAAACTCATGCCGGACAGCCCACTCACCGGCGAGGCGAATCTGTTGGTTCTGCCCAACATCGACGCGGCGAATATTTCCTACAACCTGCTCAAGACCGCCGCCGGGGGCGGCATTGCCATCGGTCCGGTCTTGCTCGGCGCGGCACGCCCGGTTCACATCTTGACACCTTCAGCCACGGTGCGGCGCATCGTCAATATGACGGCGATGACCGTGGCGGACGCCAATGCCGCAAGGTGAACGACTGTGGCAGCTCCAAAGGTCCATTTCGATGGAAAGGCCAGGAAACCCGTTCACTTTGCGAAAATTTCGAGACGATGAAAAGATTTAATTCACTCGATGGGTCGCTGTGACGCTGGACGCAAATGAAGTGAACACTCACAAATACCCCCTGCTCGCTGCCCCATTTTGAGGCAGAGGGCTTGAGCTTTTCGGCACGATTCGGTAACATCGCGGCTTCTGATTTCAGGGATTTCCCGTGTTTTTCTCCGGTCGGCCACCGTGGTGGCAAGCTCTGCACAGAACGGGGCTGTGGGTCACTCTGGCAGGCGCCCTCGTGTCGGGCACGGCAGCACAAGCGCGTGGTCATGCCTCGCATGCCGAAGGCAGTGCGCTCGAAACCGTCCAGCTCGCGGCCTTGCCCATCGAGGCGCAGAACCTGCATCGCCTGATTCTCGATGGCGGCCCTTTTCCGGCGGGAAGCAAGGACGGCGTGGTATTCGCCAACCGCGAACAGCTGTTGCCGCGCGAGCCGCGCGGCTTCTACCGGGAATACACCGTGCCCACGCCCGGGGCCCATGACCGGGGGGCGCGGCGCATCGTCTGCGGCGGCACGCCGCCGGCCGACACACTGATCTGCTACTACACCGGCGACCACTACGCCAGTTTTCGCGAGATCGTGCAGTGAGTCCCGCGATCCAAGAATTTCGCTTTGTTTTTTTGACCCGAGGAGGAACGTGACCATGCTGTTGCAGACAGTCCGTCCGAACATTGTTCAATCGATCCGCGCGTTTCGCGTCGAAGATCTGATGCAGGCGGCGCAAGGCGCCGAGCACCATTTTCTCTACGCCAATCTGCAAGCGGCCCAGTCCAAGCAAGACGTTCTCGAAGCCATCGCCCAGGCCTTCATGTTCCCGGCGCACTTCGGCAAGAACCTCGACGCGCTCTACGACTGCATGACGGACCTCGTTCACAAGTCCGGGACCCAGCCCGGGTTCGTCGTCGTCCTCGAGCAACTCCCCGACAACCCGCGCTTCGACCGCGAGGCCCGCGAACAGCTCCTCGACGTCTTTCGAGACGCGGCAGACTTCTGGGCTGAACGGAAAATACCGTTCAGGTGCTTCTATTCTTTTCAGTAGCCCGCTCACAAGACCTCGCGTCTTGGGAGCGGGCTACCGAAGCATCCGCCGCCACCGACAAACCCGTCAAACCCGCGTCGAAGAACGCGGCCAACAACACCTTCGGCATGAACATGCCGTTGATGAGCTCGGCCTTCGACACGGCCATGTGGCTCAACGCCGCCTGAATCGACCGCTTCGGCTCGAGGCGGACGTTGGCGTCGATCAGCTGCAGCGCGGCGGGCGCGCGGCGCCGACACGCGCAGCCAGGTCGAGGTAGTCCTGCACCGGGACTTCCTCGGCGCGCCGCTGCACGTCGAAGGTGCCCGCATGGCCTCGTTCGTCCAACCAGCGGCCGAGCGTGTGGCGCAGCAATTTGCGACGCTGCGAAAACGCCACCCGCACCAGCTCTTCGAGCAGGGCCGGCTCGACGTCGGGCGCGGTGGAAAGCGGTCGCATTCGCACGACGGCCGATTGAACACGCGGAGGCGGATCGAACGACTCCGGTGGCACGTCGAGCACCGATTCGATCGCGTAGCGCCACTGCAGCATCACGCTCAGGCGGCCGTAGTCTTTGCCGCCGGGGGAGGCGGCCATGCGGTCGACGACCTCCTTTTGCAGCATGAAGTGTTGGTCGACCACCTGACCCGCCGCCCCGAGGAGGTGGAAAAGAATGGGCGTCGAGATGTTGTAGGGGAGATTGCCGACCACCCTCAGTGCCATGGCGCGCCGTTGCGCCAGCGCGGCGAAATCGAGCGCCAGCACGTCGCACTCGATCACCTCGAGTTCGGGACGGCGGCGCAGGCGGGCCGCCAGATCGCGGTCGAGTTCGATGACGGTGAGCCGCTCGCAGCGCGCGACCAGCGGGTCGGTCAGCGCGCCGAGCCCGGGCCCGATTTCGACGATGGCCTCGCCGGGCTTCGGATCGATCGCGCGCACGATGGCGTCGACGATCGCGCCATCGGTGAGGAAATGCTGGCCGAAGCGCTTGCGCGCGAAGTGCTTCACCGCCGCGCGCGCCGGCAGTTTATTGCGGCGCCTCGCGCATCTCGATGTAGGCGCGGCCGCGCAGGTCGCGGACCCAATCGAGGTAGGCGGTCTCGAATTTCTGCTCGCGCAGCACGTTGCGGGCCTGCTCCCTCTGCTGCTTGCGGTCGAGCATGATTTCCCGCCGCTCCAGCACCTGGATCAGGTGAACGCCGAAACGGGACGCGAGCGGGTCGGAAATACCGTTGATGGGCAGGGCATTCATCGCGTCCTCGAATTCAGGAACGAAATTGCCCGGCGAGGCCCAGCCGAGATCGCCGCCCGCGGCGGCCGAACCATCTTCGGAATTTTCGCGGGCCAACTGCTCGAAGCTCTTGGTACCGGCCAGGATCTGCTGCTTGAACCCGGCCAGGCGGCGCGCCGCCGCGTCGCCCGAAAGCTGATCGGAGACGCGCAGCAAAATGTGGCGAGCATGGGTCTGGGTGACCGTGAAGGCCGAGGCTTCCTGGCGCGCGACCAGCTTGATCACGTGAAACCCCGCGCCGCTGCGCAGCAGGGTCGGCGCGATCTCGCCCGGATGGAGGTCCCGCACCGCCGCGACGAAGACGTCGGGGAGACGATCGGCCGGGCGCATGCCGATCACCCCGCCTTGTGCCTTGTTGCCGTCCTCGGAGACCTCGCGCGCGACGGCGCCGAAGTCTTCGCCGTTGCGCACGCGAGCGTACGCGGCGTCCGCCAGGGCCTTGCGTTGAGCGGTCTGTTCGACCGAAGCGCCCTCCGGCACGGTGACCAGGATCTGCGCGATGTTGAGCTGGGGAACCTTGCCGGCAGCGGCGCGCCGCTGGGCGATCAGGGCGTCGATGTCGGCGTCGCTGATCTTGATGCGCTCGTTCACGTCGTGCTCGCGGACCCGCTCGACCAGCATCTGGTCCTTCACGTTGTTGCGGAACGTGGCGTAGGCCAGTCCTTGCTGCTGAAGCCGGGTGCGCAACTGCGCCAGCGTCATCTGGTTTTGCACGGCCACGTTGGCGACGGCGCGGTCGAGCTCGGCCTCGTCGATCTTCGGGCCGGTTTCGCGCGCATTGGTGACCAGCACCCGCTCGTCGATCAGGGCGTCGAGCACTTGCTTGCGGAATTCCGCCGGCGGCGGCAGCGGCGTGTTGCTATGCGCGGCCTCCTCGCGAATGCGGGCCATGCGGGCTTGCAGCTCGCCGTTGGTGACGAGCTCCTGGTTCACGACCGCGACGATGTAGTCGGCCATGTTGGGGGTCGCGACGCGCGATTGCGCGCGGGAGACGGCCGGCCCGAGTCCCAGGAAAGAGGCCGCGGTCAGCGCGGCGAAGAACGTCGCGGCCGACCGCTTCGAGAACCGGGTGACGCGGCGAGAGAACAGGAATTCAGTCATAGGTACTCGACAGGGGTGCCGCGGCGCGCCCTTCGCGCAGCAGCTTGTACCCCGGGATATTGTCCCTCAGGACCTGGAGTGGATTGCTTCCGAGCCGGGACAGGCCGACGAGTTCCAATTGAAAGAGCAACCGGGTGGTGGCTTCGCTCAGTCCCGTGGACTGGCGGGTCGCGACGATGCGACCGATCCAGCACCCCGCGTCGTACTCCAGGCCGACAATCGCGTCCACCAGGCGCCGATCCAGGGTGCTGTAGTTGATCCGTCCGACCCCGTACCAGCTGCCCTTGCAGCTGCGGCCCTCGCCGGCCCCCGCGGCGCGCTGGGCCGGACGGGTGTCGCCGGGGGTCTGGCCGTAGATCGGCCATTGCCAGCCGAGCTCGATCTGCTCCGAAAGTCCCCGCGTCAGCCGGTAGGTCGCGCTCACCGTGCGGTAGGGCCCGGGCGAGTAACGGGCGCTGATCACCGACCGCGAGACACTGTGGGTGTCGGGACTGTATTGGAGCGAGGCGTCGAGCGACCAGGCCGGAACCACCGTGGTGGAGCCCAGCAGCAGCAGGTCGGAAAAGCGCCGGGTCAGGGGCCGGGCATCGGGCGTGACCACCTGGTCGCGCAGCAGGTAGCGCTGCGCCAGCCCCAGGCGCATTTCTTCGGCGCCGGTGTCGGGGTCGATGAAGCGCGTGATCGCCCCGGCCGTGACCTGGTGCGCGTCGGAGACGCGGTCGATGCCGGTGAACGCGTTGTCGGTGAAGATGGAATCGAAGTTGAAGTCCTTGGCGTAGGCGTCGAAGTTGGGCAGCTGGCTTTGCTCTTCAAAAGGCGTGTTGACATAGAAGAGGCGAGGCTCCAGGGTCTGGCGCACCGCCTTGCCGAAAAACGTCGTGCTGCGCTCGAACACCCAGGCGCTGTCCAGGCTGACGGTCGGGATCACGCGCGAGCCGCTGACCCCGGGCGAGACGCTGCCGAGCGGTTGATCGACGGAATAGGCGGCGGCGTTGAACGAGACCCGCGGCGTCAGCAGCCACCCCGGGGTGCGGTAGGGCCAGGCCACGCTGCCGACGGCCGACAGCCGGCTGCCGTCCGGGCGGGGAGTCAGCGACGCGTTGGCCGGGTTGACGAACCGGTTGAATTCACCCTCGAACGCGAGCTCGATCCCCTTGCCGAACGTGCCCGCGTAGCGCGCACCGATCTGCGGCTGGCGCTCGTAGGGGGCCTCGATCCGGGTGGCGGGGTCGACCGTCTGCAAGACCTGCCAATTCTCGACCCGGGCGTAGGTGACCCAGTCGCCGAACGGCCGGCTCACCTGATAGTCCGAACCGAGCAAGCGCGGCGTGGTGCTGCTGAAATTGCTGGGAAAATCTTTCCAGTAGTCGTCGTCCGAGACGCGCAGCAACTTCAGGTGCAGCAGCAAGTCGTTTCCGAAATCGGAATCCTGGACCGCCGACAAGGCGTGGCGTTCGCCGCCGAACGAGCGGTCGTACGGCATGAGGTTGAGCCTGAACTCGCCACTGTGGTTGGACTGCAGATAGCGCACGTCGGCATCGAACGAGGGGCCGCGCCGGGTGCTGATCTCCGGCGTGATCGTGAGGTCGCGGTTGGGGGCGATGTTCCAGTAGTACGGGATCGAGGTCTGCAGCCCGCTTTTCGAATCGAGCGCGACGCTCGGCGGCAGCCAGCCTGATTTGCGCGCATCGCTGAGCGGGAAACTCAAGCGCGGCGCGCCGAGGATCGGGACGCCGTAAAAACGCAGCACGCCGCCCTCGGCCACGCCGGTGTTGGTGGCGACGTCGATGCTCACCTTGTCGGCTTGCAGCAGCCAGGCCGGGGCGCCCGAGCCGTCGGCCGGACAACTGGTGTAGGTGGCGTCCGTCGCGACCGAGCGGTCCGGGTCGATGAAGTCGATGCGCGCGGCCGACCCACCGGCGCCGGTGCTGGCGAAATGATAGGTCGGCTTGAGGAAATAGCCTTCGAACCGCTGCACCTTGAGTTGCAGCTCCGGACCGGCGTAGGTGTTGCCGTCACGGCTGATGCGGACGTTGCCCGTGGCGGTCGCCAGGTCGTCGGGAATGTCGTAGTGCAACTTGTCGGCGCCGATCGAGACCCCGCCACTGCGAAACTGGACGTGCCCTTCGGCGGTGGCGTCCAGGTCCGGCGTGCCGTCCCAACGATCCGCCTTCAGGATGATGGGCAGGCGCCGCGCCGCCGCGCCGCGCGGCGGGGGCTGCAGGGTGGGGGACGCACGCAGGACGATCGGTTCGCCGGGCTCGGTCTGCGCATCGGCGGGCTGCGCGCACAGCGGCAAGGCCAGCATCGCGACGCATGACGCGGCCAGTGGGGGCAAGAGCGGGCGCGGCGCGCGGGTTCGGAAAGGCAGCACCAGACGTGACGACCGTTGGCAGTGAGGAGAATCGGCCGCGGACAACGCGGCCTCCCGCCGGGGGTGGCGAGCAAGGCCGGCACCATCGCGCGGTTTGTAGAATCCGATTATGAACGAGGGGTCCGGCGCACCTTCGCTCCCCGAGCCAGCCGACGTCGAGCGTATCCACCCGTGTCCAACACCCTCTCCTGGTCCGATCCGTTGCGGCACGCGGCTTTTACGCGATGGCTCCAGTCCGTCAGCGCGCGCCACGGGCTGCGCCCGGACACCCTGCGGCCGGCCTCCGCCGATGCGAGTTTCCGGCGCTATTTCCGGATCGACGGCAGCGCCGGCAGCCTGATCGTGATGGACGCGCCGCCGGCGCACGAGAACGTCGCCGCGTTCATCCGCGTGGCCACCATGCTGGAGACGGCGGGCCTGAACGCGCCGCGCGTGTTCGAGAGCGACGCGACCCACGGCTTTTTGCTGCTCGGCGACCTGGGCACGCGGCTCTACCTCGAGGCGCTGCAGGACGCCGTGGCGGCCGGCGACACCGCCACCCGCGACCGCCTGATGCGCGACGCGGTGCAGGCCCTGATCCGCTGGCAGGCGGCCGCCGACAAGACCTGCCTGCCCCCTTACGACGAGGCCTTCGTGCGCCGCGAGCTCGACCTGTTCCCAGCGTGGTGCGTGGCGCGCGAGCTGGGCGTGCATTGGGACGCCGCGGCGCAGCAGACCTGGCAGGAGGCCTGCGACGCGCTGGTGGCCAGCGCGCTGGCCCAACCGACCGTGGCCATGCTGCGCGACTACATGCCGCGCAACCTGATGGTCACGGCGAACAACAACCCTGGGATCCTCGACTTCCAGGATGCCGTGTGCGGTCCCATCGCCTACGACATCGCTTCGCTGCTGCGCGATGCCTTCATCTCGTGGGAAGAGGAACTCGAGATCGACTGGGCCGTTCGCTACTGGCAGGAGGCGCGCCGCGTCGGGCTCGAGGTGCCGCAGGACTTCGGCGAATTCTGGCGCCAGCTCGAATGGATGGGCCTGCAGCGCCACCTGAAGATCCTCGGAATCTTCTGTCGCTTGAAGCACCGTGACGGCAAGCCGGCCTACAGCGCCGATCTACCGCGCTTCTTCACCTACGCCCATAAAGTGGCTTCGCGCTATAACCCGCTGCGGCCGCTCGGGCGGCTGCTGGAGCCGCTCATGGGCGTGCAGCGGGTCGAGGGGTTTTACTAGCGAACCGCTAGTCGCTCAGCGCCAGGACCGCCTGCACCTGCGCCCCCCGCTTGCCGCGCGGCTGGGTCTCGCAGCGCGCGGCGATCAGCCACGGGTCGCGCGCCTCCCCGCCGAAGGTCTTGACCAGGAAATCGACGAAGACCCGGGTGCGCGCCGGCACGTGCTTGCGCGTCGGCATGCCCGCGTACAGCGTGGTCGTGAAGAGGCGCCACTGGGGCAGCACCCGCTCGAGCGCGTTTTCCAGCAGCGCGTCTTCGGCGACGAAGGAAGGCAGGCCGGTGATGCCCATGCCGGCAAGTGCAGCTGCATACATCGTGTCGGTGTGGATGGTGCTCAGGCTGGTGCGCCCGGGGATCACGGTGACCGACTCGTTGCCGGGATCGCCCTCTTCGCCCGTGTTGAACACCAGTTCGCGCAGCCACGGAGGCACCATGGCCTCGTGCACTTCGAGCTCCTTGGGATGCTGTGGCCGCCCGCAGCGGTCCAGGTAGTCGGGTGCCGCGCACAGGATGACTTCGGAGCGGGCCAGGCGTCGCGCGATGAAATTGCCGTCGAGCGGCCGCCGGCCCTCGGTGAGGATGGTCACGTCGTAGTTCTCGTCGACCGTCTCGACCGGGCCGGGCACGGAGAGTTCGAGGGTGACCTTGGGGAACAGGGCGCGAAATCTGGGCAAGTGCTTGGCGATCTGGTGCACGGCGAAGGCCGGCGGACACAACACCCTCAGGTGGCCGCGCGGCTCGGCGGTGGAGGCGGCGGCCAGGGCCTCGGCCTCGTCGATTTCGGTGAGGATATGGCGAACCCGCTCGAGATAGAGCTCGCCGGTGTCGGTGAGCGACAGTCGGCGCGTCGTGCGGTTGATCAAGCGCGATCCGAGATGCTCTTCCAGATCGGCGATCAGACGGGTCACCACCGCCGGCGACAAGTTCAGGCTGCGCGCGGCGCGCGCGAAGCTCCCCTCGTCGACGACGCGTGCAAACACGCGCATCGAATGCAGTCGATCCATACCCGGCCCTCCGTCGCCATTTCGGTTTCAGCAATGCGGCATTGAAGCATATGCTCTTTATTGATGCTTCGGCAACGCCTAAAGTTCTCCGCATGAACGAACCGACCGCGTCCGCTCCGAAAGATCACCATGAAAAATCAACTGCTCTACCTGGCCACCGTGGCCATCGCTTTGGCGGGCACGGTCGCGTTGGCGCAAGGCGAACTGGTGTCGCAACGCCACGCCGTCGTCGCCGCGCAGCCAGCGGGCCTGCATGGAACAGGGACCGGCGCCGGCCTGTTGCATTTCACCCGCTGAGCCCCGCCCGCGCCGCCATCAGGGCGACAATGGCGGGCTGATGTTCCAATTCTTCGAGTCCCGGGTTCGTCCCACGGCGCCGCCCCCGGGCGCGCCACCGGCTGGGTTGCTGGCTTTTTACTGGCACTTCGTGCGGCAAACGCGCGGCCTCTACGCGGCCATGTTCGTCACCGGCCTGGCGGTGGCGCTGATCGACACCCTGATCCCGGTTTTCATCGGCAAGCTCGTCGGGCTGATGCAAGCGAACAACCGCGGCGCCGCGTTCGCGGCGGCGGCCCCGGGCCTGGCCGGGATGGTGGCCGTGGTGCTGATCGGACGGCCGGCGGCCTTGTTCGCGGACAGCCTGGTGCGCAACAACGCCACGGTGCCGAACGTCACCAGCCTGATCCGTTGGCAAAGCCACTGGCACGTGGTGCGCCAGAGCTGGCCGTTCTTCCAGAACGATTTCGCGGGACGGATCGCGAACCGGGTGATGCAGACCAGCAACGCGGTCCGGGAGTCGGTCGTCAGCAGCATCCGCGCGCTTTGGTACATCGCGATCTACGGCGTCTCGGCGCTGGTGTTGATGGGATCGGCGGACTGGCGGCTGGCCGTGCCGACCCTGCTCTGGTTCGGCGGCTACGCCTTCTTCCTGCGCGAATTCGTCCCGCTGATGCGCGAACGCGCGAAGTCGAGTTCGGAACTGCGTTCGAGCGTGATGGGCCGGGTGGTCGACAGCTACACCAACATCCTCACCGTCAAACTCTTTGCACGCAGCCGTGACGAGGACCAGTACGTGCGCGGGATGATCGACGAACACACCGCCGCGATCGCGCGCCACATGCGCGTGACCACTCTGTTCATGGGAACCCTGGCGCTGATGAACGCGTTGTTGCTGGTCGGGACCGCCACCATCGGCGTGCTGCTGTGGGCCCACGGCGCGGTCGAGGCCGGGCTGGTCGCGACCGCGCTGCCGCTGGCGTGGCAGATCGCCAGCGTCGCCGGCTGGGTGAGCTGGGAGGTGACCGGCATCTTCGAGAACGTCGGAGTGGTCCAGGAAGGCATGCAGACCATCGCCGTGCCGCACACCCTGGTCGATCCCGACGACGCGCCCGAGCTGGTGGTCGCACCGGCGCCCGCGGGCGGTGAGATCCGCTTCGAGAACCTGACCTTCACGTATGGACGCACCGACGGCAGGCGCGTGCTCGACCAGCTCGATCTGACCATCCGGCCGGGCGAGCGCGTCGGTCTGATCGGGCGCTCTGGCGCGGGCAAGTCGACGCTGGTGAACCTGCTGTTGCGTTTTCACGAGGTCGAACGCGGCAGCATCCGGATCGACGGCCGCGACATCGCCAGCGTGAGCCAGGAAAGCCTGCGCGCGGCGATCGGGATGGTGACCCAGGACACCTCGCTGCTGCACCGGTCGATCGCCGCCAACATCGGCTACGGGCAGCCCGACGCCAGTCAGGCCCAGATCGAGGCCGCGGCGCGCAAAGCCCAGGCGCACGACTTCATCCTCGAGCTGTCGGACTGGCAAGGGCGCACCGGCTACGACGCTCATGTCGGCGAACGCGGCGTCAAGCTTTCGGGCGGCCAGCGCCAGCGCATCGCGATCGCGCGGGTGGTTCTCAAAGACGCGCCGATCCTGATCCTCGACGAAGCGACGTCGGCGCTCGACAGCGAAGTCGAACTCGCGATCCAGGAGCAGCTGCTCGGCCTGATGGAGGGCAAGACCGTGATCGCGATCGCGCACCGGCTGTCGACGATCGCGCGCATGGACCGCCTGATCGTGCTGGAACAAGGTCGCATCGTCGAGCAGGGCACGCACGAGGAACTGCTGCGGGTGCAAGGGCACTACGCCAAGCTCTGGAAGCACCAATCGGGCGGCTTCCTGCCCCATGGCGGCGACCCGGTCCCGGTGGACCCGGAGTCCGAAGTGCAAGCCGCGCTCGCGAGCGCGGTGCGCGCCCTGCCGACCGGCGAGCAGACCGCGTAGAGCGATGTTGCGCATCACCGAACTGCGACTGCCGCTCGACCATGCCGAGGACGCGCTGCGCCCGGCGATCGTCGCGCGACTCGGCATCGACGCCGCCGACCTGCTCGGTTTTTCGGTCTTCAAGCGCAGCTACGACGCGCGCAAGAAAAGCGCGATCCAGCTCATCTACACGCTCGATTGCGAACTGCGCGACGAGGCGGCCGTGGCCACGCGGCTGGCGGGCCAGCCGCACATCCGACCGACCCCGGACATGCGTTACGCGTTCGTCGGCCACGCCCCCGTCGACTGGCCCGAGGCGAAGCGGCCGCTGGTGGTGGGCTTCGGACCGTGCGGGATCTTCGCGGCGCTGGTGCTGGCGCAGATGGGGCTTTGCCCGATCGTCCTCGAACGCGGCCCCGACGTTCGCCAGCGCACCCGCGACACCTGGGGACTGTGGCGCAAGAACGTGCTGAACCCCGAATCGAATGTCCAGTTCGGCGAGGGAGGTGCGGGCACGTTCTCGGACGGCAAGCTCTGGAGCCAGATCAGCGATCCGCGCCACCTGACCCGCAAGGTGCTCGCGGAATTCGTGAAGGCCGGAGCGCCCGAGGAGATCCTCTACGTCGCCAAGCCTCACATCGGCACGTTCCGGCTGGTCGGCGTGGTCGAGCGGATGCGTGCCGAGATCGTCGCGCTCGGGGGCGAGGTGCGCTTCGGACAGCGCGTCGCCGACCTTCTGATCGAGCCCGGACGCGCCGGCTCGCCCGGGCAACTGCGCGGGGTGGCGCTGGCCGACGGCACGCAGATCGCGTCGCCCCAGGTGGTTCTGGCGCTCGGGCACAGCGCTCGCGATACCTTCGAGATGCTGCACCGGCGCGAAGTCGCCATGGAGCCGAAACCGTTTTCCATCGGCTTTCGGATCGAACATCCCCAATCCATCATCGACCGGGCGCGTTTCGGCCCGAACGCCGGCCATCCCGTGCTGGGGGCCGCCGACTACCGGCTCGTGCATCACGCCCGCAACGGCCGCTCGGTCTACAGCTTTTGCATGTGCCCGGGAGGCACGGTGGTGGCGGCGACCTCGGAGCCCGGGCGCGTCGTCACCAACGGCATGAGCCAATACTCGCGCAACGAGCGCAATGCCAATGCCGGCCTCGTCGTCGGGATCGCGCCGCAGGACTACCGACAGGACGCTCGCGGCGACGGCGCGGTGAGCCCGCTCGACGGCATTGCGTTTCAGCGCCACTGGGAATCGCGTGCCTTCGAACTGGGCGGCGGGAGCTACGAAGCGCCCGGGCAGCGCGTCGGCGACTTCCTGCGCGGCCAGCCCTCCACCGCGTTCGGAAAGGTGCTGCCTTCGTACCGGCCCGGCGTGCACCTGACGGATCTGGGCACGGCCCTGCCCGACTACGCGATCGTCGCCTTGCGCGAGGCGTTGCCGGCGTTCGAGCGGCAAATTCCCGGCTTCGCGATGCCGGACGCGATGTTGACGGCGGTCGAGACCCGAACCTCCTCCCCGCTGCGGATCACGCGCGGCCGCGACCTGCAAAGCGTGAACGTGCGCGGCCTCTATCCCGCTGGCGAAGGGGCCGGCTACGCCGGCGGGATCATGTCTGCCGGAGTGGACGGCATCGAGGTGGCCGAAGCCGTGGCGCGCGACGCTCTGCCGGGCGAGACCGGTCAGACACTGGCGGCCATCACCTTGGCGACCGCGGCCGTCAACTTCTTGCCGTAGGGCACGTGCAGGAATTCGTTCGGCCCATGCGCATTGCTTTTCGGGCCGAGCACGCCGCAGACCATCATCTGCGCTGCCGGGAAGCTCTGCTGCAGCAGGTTCATCAGCGGGATGGTGCCGCCCTGGCCGATATAGCCGCAGGGCGCGCCGAAGTAGCTTTGCGAGGCGTCGTTGAGCGCGCTCTCGAGCCAGGGCGCGAGTGCCGGCGCATTCCAGCCGGTGGCGCCGAACGCCCCGGCGCGGCCGTCGGGCGTGAACGTGACCTTCGCCTGGTAGGGCGCGTTGTCCTCGAGCAAGGCCTTGAGGCGCAGCGCGGCCGCGTTCGCGTCGACCAGGGGCGGAAGGCGCAGGCTGAGCTTGAACGCGGTGTAGGGGCGCAGGACGTTGCCGGCGTCGCCGAGCGACGGAAAGCCCTCCGCCCCGGTCACGCTCAAGGTGGGCTTCCAGGTGCGGTTGAGCAGCGCTTGGGCCGGGTCGGTGGTGGTGGGCAGGGCCGTGCTGCCGTCGTTGCCGCAGGCCCAGGGAAAGCGTTTCCAGACCATGTCGCCGAGTATCGCTGCGGTCGTGCGGGTCTGGTCGATGCGGTCGGCCGGGATCTCGCAATGGAAACTCTGCGGCAGCAGGTCCCCGGTGCGGCTGTCCTCGAGACGGTCGAGGACCTGGCGCATGATCCGAAAGCTCGATGGCACCAGGCCGCTGGAGTCGCCCGAGTGCACGCCTTCGGTCAGGATGTCGACCTGCAGCACCCCGCTCACCATGCCGCGCAGGTTGGTGGTGAGCCAGAGCTGGTCGTAGTTGCCGGCGCCGCTGTCGAGACACACGACGAGACTGACGTCACCCAGGCGCGGCTTGAGCACGTCGATGTAGGCCGGCAGGTCGAACGAGCCGCTCTCTTCGCAGCTTTCGATGATGCCGACGCAGCGCGGCCGCGCGATCGCATGCGCGTCGAGCGCCATGATCGCGGTGAGCGAGGCATAGACCGCATAGCCGTCGTCGGCACCGCCGCGACCGTACAAGAGTCCGTCGACGTACTTCGGGGTCCAGGGTCCCAGGTCGCTGCGCCAGCCATTGAATTCGGGCTGCTTGTCGAGGTGACCGTACAGGCAGATGGTGTGGGCGCCGGGCTCGTTGCCGCCCGGCGTGGTGGCCGGGACTTCGAAGAAGATCACCGGCGTGCGCCCTTCGATGCGCACGACCTCGAGCCGCAAGCCTTCGACCTTCTTGCTCTCGACCCAGGCCGCGGCGTCCCGCACGACCTTGTCGAGGTAGCCGTGGCGGGCCCAGTCGGGGTCGAACATCGGGCTCTTGGCCGGCACTTCGATGTAGCGGGTCAGCAGTGGGACGATCTCGTCGTCCCAGGTGCGCGCCGCGAACGCGGCAATGGCCGCGGACTCGTCGGGTTGGACCGGCAACAGGGGGTCGCGTGCATTCATGAGGGCATCTCCGGCGGCGAAAGTCACACAGTTTAGGCCGCGTGAGGGTTCCGCGACGGCGTCTCGGCCGGCAGGCGGCCGACCGAGCGCCCTCAGGGATTCGCTGCGGGCTCGCTCCAGCCCCCGCCGAGGACCTTGTACAAGATCACGAGGTTTTGCACCTGCAAGGCCTGGGTCTGGACGGTCGCCTGCTGGGCGGCGAACAAGGTGCGCTGGGCATCGAGCACGTCGAAGTAGCTGGCGGCGCCGTTGCGGTAGCGCAGATCGGCCAGGCGGTAAGTGACCTGCGCGGCGTTCGAGACCGCCGCCTGGGCGCGCAGTTGTTCGCCCAGGGTCGCCCGGCCGGCGAGCGCGTCGGCGACCTCCCGGAAGGCGGTCTGGATCGCCTTTTCGTATTGGGCCACGGCGATGTCCTTGCCGACCTTGGCGAGGTCGAGGTTGGCCTCGTTGCGACCGGCATCGAAGATCGGCTGCAACGCGTTGGCCCCGCCGGTCAGCGCCCAGGTGCCCGCCTTGAAGAGCCCGGAGAGCTGGAGGCTGGCCGACCCTGCCGAGCCGGTCAGCGAAATGCGCGGGAAAAAGGCCGCGCGCGCTGCACCGATGTTGGCATTGGCCGAGACCAGTTGCTGCTCCGCGGCGCGGACGTCGGGCCGTCGAATCAGCAAGTCGGCGGGCAGGCCGGCCGGGAGGTCCGGTACCGCCTGCTGCTGCGCCAAGGGCAAGGGGGCGGGCAAGTCGGGCGGCAACGGCTGGCCGAGCAACAGCACCAGTGCGTTTTCGTCGAGCGAACGCTGGCGCTGGGTCTGCGCCAGGGTCGCCTTCGCGGTTTCGAGCAACTGCTCGGCCTGGCGCAAGTCGACCTCGGAGGAGGCGCCGTTGTCGAACCGCAAACGGGTGAGGCGAAAGGACTCCTCGCGGGTCTGCAGCGTGTCGCGGGTGACGCGCAGCAACTCGTCGTCGGCGAGCAGGCTGATGTAGGTGGTGGCGACGCCGCCGATCAGGGCGATCTGCGCCGTCTTGCGACCTTCCTCGGTGGCGAGATACTGAGCCAGCGCCGCCTGGCCCAGGCTGCGCACGCGGCCGAAAAAATCGAGTTCGAAGCTCGTCATTTGCAGCCCCGCCGCATAGACGTTGACCAGGCCCGCCGCGGTCCCCGAGGATGCGCGCGTCGCCGAGGCCCCCAGCCCCACGGTCGGCAGCTCGTCGGCACGCCTGACCTGATAGGCCGCTCGCGCCTGCTCGATATCGAGAACCGCGATTCGCAGGTCGCGGTTGTCTTGCAGTGCCAGCTCGATCAGGCGCTTGAGCCGCGGGTCGGCGAAAAAGCGCTGCCATTCGATGGTCGCGGCGGCCGCCGGCACGGCATCGGAGCCGGCTGCCGGTTGCAGCTCGGCGGGGTAGGCCGCCGCCACAGGGGCCGCGGGGCGCTCGTACCTGGGAACCAGGTCGACACAGCCGCCGAGGCCGAGTGTCACGAGCAGAGCCAGCACGGCAGTGGCGAGACGCTGCGGGGCCTGGGCCCGCCTGCCGCTCATGTCGGCTCCTTCGCAGGATCGGTCGGCGTCGGCGTCGGGTGCCTCGGCGCGCGGTCACCGACGACGCGGCGCACGGCGACGTAGAAGGCCGGCACGAACAGCACCGCGAGCACCACCGCGGTGATCATTCCGCCGATGACCGCCGTGCCGATGGCCCGCTGGCTGGCCGAGCCGGCACCGCTCGCCAGGGCCAAAGGCAAGGTGCCGAGAATGAAGGCGAGCGACGTCATCACAATCGGGCGGAAGCGCAAGTGCGCGGCCTCGATGGCGGCATCGACGGCGCTCTTGCCCGCCAGTTGCGCGTCCTTCGCGAACTCGATGATCAGGATCGCGTTCTTGGCCGACAGGCCGATGATGGTGATCAGGCCGACCTGGAAGTACACGTCGTTGGAGAGGCCCCGGAACAAGGTCCCGAGCACCACGCCCAACACCCCGAGCGGAACCACCAGGATCACCGAGAGCGGGATGGACCAGCTCTCGTAGAGAGCGGCCAGGCACAGGAACACGGCGAGGATCGCGAAGCCATAGAGCAAATAGGCTTGCGAGCCGGCCAGGCGCTCCTCGCGCGACTGACCGGTCCATTCGAAGCCGAAGCCGGGCGGGAGTTGGGTCGCGAGGCGCTCCATCTCGCGCATCGCCTGGCCGGTGCTCTGCCCGGGCGCGGCGTCGCCGGCGATGCGCAGCGTCGGGTAGCCGTTGTAGCGCACCGTCTGGACCGGGCCGTTGACCCAGCGCGTGGTGGCGAACGCCCCGAGCGGCACCGGCTGGCTCTGGTTGTTCAAGACGTTGATGCGCAACAGGTCGTCCGGCTGCATGCGTTGGGCCGCGTCGGCCTGCACCACGACGCGCTGCAGGCGCCCGGCGTCGGGGAAGTCGTTGACGTAGGAGGACCCGAGCGCGGTCGAGAGGGCCGCGTTGACCGCGTCGAAGCCGACGCCGAGCGCCTGGGCCTTGTCCCGGTCGATGTCCATGCGCAGTTGCGGTGCGTCCTCGAGGCCGTCGGGTCGGACACCGGCGAGCACTTTGCTCTGGGTGGCCAGCCCGAGCAGCTGGTTGCGCGCCGCAACCAGCGCCTCGTGACCATTGCCACCGCGGTCCTGGAGTCGGAAAGTGAAGCCCGTGGCGTTGCCGAGTTCGGGAATCGGCGGCGGGCTGAGCGCGAAGATGAACGCGTCGCGCACGCCCATCATGGCGCCGAACACCCGGCGCGCCAGGGCCTGGGCCGTGTGCTCCGTGCCGGCACGCTCTTTCCAGTCCTTGAGCGGCACGAACGCGAGCGCGGCATTCTGGCCGGTGCCCGAGAAACTGAAACCCAGCACGCTCACCATGCTCTCGGTCTCCGGCTGCTTGAGGATGTAGCCCTCGGCCTGCTGCATCACCGCGAGGGTGCGTGCCTGGGTGGCGCCCGGAGGCAGCTGGACGTTGGCGATGATGTAGCCCTGGTCTTCGTTCGGCAGGAACGACGTCGGCAGCCGCACGAAGAGCAGGCCGACCGCGCCCGCGATCACGACGTACACCAGCATGACGCGGCCAGTGCGCCGGAGCAAGCGGGTGACCCAGCCTTCGTAGCCCTTGGCGGTCGATTTGAAGCCGCGATTGAACACGCCGAAAAAGCCGCCTTTCTCGAGGTGATGACCGGCTTCGACCGGCTTGAGCAGCGTCGCGCAGAGGGCCGGCGTGAGCGAAAGCGCCATGAACGCCGACAACGCGATCGCCGAGACCATGACGGCCGAGAACTGGCGGTAGATGTTGCCGACCGAGCCACTGAAGAAGGCCAGCGGCACGAACACCGAAATCAACACCACGGTGACGCCGATGATCGCGCCGTAGATCTGCCCCATGGCCTTCTTGGTGGCCACCTTGGGCGGCAGCCCTTCTTCGCTCATGATGCGCTCGACGTTCTCCACCACCACGATCGCGTCGTCCACCACGATGCCGATCACGAGCACCATGCCGAACATCGTGAGCACGTTGATCGAAAAGCCGAGCGCCAACAACATGCCGAACGTACCGAGCAGGGCGACCGGCACGACGATGGTGGGGATGATGGTGTAGCGGATGTTCTGCAAGAACAGGTACATCACCAGGAACACCAGGATCACGGCTTCGACCAGGGTTTCGGCCACCTGCCGGATCGAGATCTTGACGAAGCGCGAGCTGTCGTACGGGATGGCGTACTTGACGCCGCGCGGAAAGTACTTTTGCAGTTCTTCCATGCGCGCCTTGACCAGCTTGGCGGTCTGCAGCGCGTTGCCGGTGGGCGAGAGCTGGACGCCGATGCCGGTCGAAGGCCGGCCGTTCAGGCGCGCCGAGGTCGAGTAGCTCTGGCCGCCGAGCTCGATCCGGGCCACGTCGCGCAGGCGCACGGTGGAGCCGTCGGCATTGGCGCGCAGCACGATGTCGCCGAACTGTTCGGTCGATTCGAGCTGCCCGCGCACGACGACGGTCGCGAAGATCGACTGCCCGGGGACGTTGGGCAGGTCGCCGATCGTGCCCGACGAGACCTGGGCGTTTTGCGCCTGGATGGCCGCGGCGACGTTGCTCGCCGAGAGCCGGTAGCCGACCAACTTGGCCGGGTCGATCCAGATGCGCATCGCGCGTTCGGTGCCGAAGAGCTGCGCCTGACCCACGCCGGGCACGCGCTGGAGTTCGGGCAGGACGTTGCGCGACGCGTAGTCACCGAGCGCGATCGGGTCGATGCTCGGGTCGTCGGACGACAAGATGGTGAACAACAGGAAGTTGGAGCGCGCCTTGTCGACACGCACGCCTTGCTGGGTCACCGCCAGCGGCAATCGCGGGGTCGCGCGGCTCAGACGGTTTTGCACGTCGACCTGCGCCAGGTCGGGGCTGGTGCCGGTTTCGAAGCTGAGCGTGATCGAACCGGTGCCGTCGGCCTGGCTGACGGACTCGATGTAGAGCAGTCCCGGCGAACCGTTCATCTCGCGCTCGATCACGCTGATGACGCTGTCCTCCAGGGTCTGGGCCGAGGCCCCCGGGTAGGCGGTGTTGATGACGATGGACGGCGGCGCCACCGACGGATATTGGGCGACAGGCAATTGCGTGATCGCGGTCCCGCCGAGGACGACGATGAAGAGCGCGATCACCCACGCGAAGATCGGACGGTCGATGAAGAACTGGGCCATGGCTGCCTCGGGTCAGGCCCGAGGGGCGGATGCGGTCGCGGAGGGCGCGCTCGTGGCCGCGCTCGCTGGCGCGGCGGAAGCGGCCGGTGGGGTCCAGGGCACCGCCTTCACCGGGGCGTTGCCGCGCAGCTTCTGGAAGCCGTCCACCATCACCTGCTCGCCCGGCGTGAGGCCTTCGAGGACGACCCACTGCCCGTTGACGGCCGTGCCGATCTTGACCGGACGAGGCGTGACCTTGCCGTCCGCCGCGACCACCATCACCGTGTCCCCAGAGGCGCCGCGCGTGACCGCCTGCTGCGGCAGGACGATGCCGGCGTCGGCCTGGGCCTGCTCGAGCCGAACCCGGACATACATGCCGGGCAGCAGCAGGCCGGCCGGGTTGGGAACTTCCGCGCGCAGCGTGATCTGCCCGGACGTCGGATCGACCGTGATGTCGGAAAAGAGCAGCTTGGCCGGGGTGCCGTAGTCGGTGCCGTCTTCGAGGATCACGCGCACGCTGGCACCGTCGGCTCCGGCCCGCTTGAACTGGCCGCTGGCCACCGCCTTGCGCAAGCGCAGCAGGTCGGTCGTCGACTGCGTGAAATCGACGTACATCGGGTCGATCTGCTGGATGGTCGCCAGCGGTGTCGAGTCTCCCTGCCCGACCAGGGCGCCCTCCGTCAACAGGGCGCGGCCGATGCGCCCGGAAATCGGGGCCGTGACGGTGGCATAGCCGAGGTTGATCTGGGCCGACTGCACGTTGGCCTTGCCGGTGGCGACGTCGGCCTCGGCGGTTTTCTGGGCCGCCACCGCGTTGATGTAGTCCTGCTTGCTGATCGCGTTCGCCTCGAGCAGCGGCTTGTAGCGCTCGGCGAGCGCCTGGGCCTGGGTC
>JALYHO010000276.1 GCA_030776545.1 Pseudomonadota bacterium
CCGCCGACGATCAGGTTGCCGACCACCACCACCGGCACCCCCACGCGCACGGCGCGGCGCCAGCCGAGGCGATACGGCAGGCGCTGCAAGGCGCTCGCGGCGCCGAAAATGGTGGCGAGCGGCCGCAGTGCCTGGGCCAGGGGGCCACGCCCCAGCCAGGCCAGCTGCAGCCGCTGCGCGAAGGCCGAGGGGAGGGCGCTCACGCCTTCTCAGTGCGTGTCGCCGCCGGTCGGAACCTGGGTCGCGAACGTCAGGTGCGGCAGGTTGGCCCGACGCGCCGCGTCCATCACGTTGATCACACTCTGGTGGGCCGTGGTGGCGTCGGCCGACACGATGACGACGGCGTCCTTGGATCCGGCCGCCGCGGCGGTCAGCTCCGCCGTCAGGGTGTCGACGCTGCGCCCGTCGACCGGCTTGTTGTTGACGGCATAGTGGCCGTCGGCCGAGACCGCGACGATCACCTCGCGTTGGCGGTCGCGCAATTTCTCGGCATCGGCCACCGGCAGGGTGATCTGCAGTTCGGTGAACTTGGAGTAGGTCGTCGACAACATGAGGAAGATGAGCACCACCAGCAACACGTCGATGAAGGGGATCAGGTTGATCTCCGGGTCTTCCGGTCGCTGCTTGCGAAAGTTCATCGACATGGCGAGTGGCCGTCAGGCGCTGCGCGCGGCGGTGAAGCGCAACAGATGGGGCACGAGCCGGTCCGACGCCTGCTCCATGTCGAGCGTGTAGGCGTCGACCAGGCCGCGGAAGTATCGGTAGAACATGAGCGTCGGAATCGCGATCATCAGACCGAACGCGGTGTTGTAGAGCGCGACCGAGATGCCGTGGGCGAGGAGCGCCGGGTTGTTTCCGGAAGGCGCCTGCGACCCGAAGATTTCGATCATTCCGATGACCGTGCCCATCAAGCCCAGAAGCGGGGCGGCGGAGGCGATCGTGCCCAGCGTGTTGAGGTAGCGTTCGAGCCGATGGACGGCGGCCCGACCGGCGGATTCGAAGACGCCGCGCAGCGACTCTTCGTTGATGCGCGGGTCGGCGATCACGGCGCGCACCCCGGTCGCCAGCACCGTGCCGAGCACCGAGCTGTCGGCGAGCTTGTTGACGACGTCGGCCGCGGGCAGGTGGGCGCGGGTGACCGAGATCACCTCGTCGAGCAGCCGGTTCGGCGCCACCCGTGCCGTTCGCAGACTGGAAAGCCGCTCCATCACCAGCGCCAAGGCCAGCACGGAACACAGCAACAAGGGATAGATCGGCCAACCGGCGGCTTGGATGATGGCGAACAATCGGACCCTTTCAAACGGGATTCGGCGGGGATCGGGACGCGCGATTATGGCCCGAAGGCCGGCTTGCGCAGCGCCGTTCGCCAGGTCTTGGCGGCCTAAAAAAACAATGCGGCCCGCTGCAGGCGGGCCGCGGCTCAGCAGTCGGGCGGCTCGGGGCGCTATTGCAGCGCCACCTCGACCCGCCGCGCCTGGGCGTTGCTGCCGCTGCCGGTGACGGCCTGCGGTTCCTTCGTCACGACCTGATCGTCGGGGACGCCGGCGGCCTTCAGCGCCGCGCCGACCGCCTGCGCCCGCTGCTTCGCGAGCTCGGCATTGCGGCCGGGGTCGCCGGTCGGGTCGGTGTAGCCGCTGACCACGGCTTTCTTGCCTGTGGCCGCCTGCTTGGCGATGTCGGCGAGCACCGCATTCGCGCCGGTCGCGAGCTCGGCCTTGCCCGAGGCGAAGTAGAACTTCACCACCCCGTCTTCGACCGCGAACGAAGCGGCATCGTCGGCGGCCGCGGCCACGGGCGCCGAAGGAGCGACGTTGCTCGTCGATGCCGCGCCGGCCGGCAGCAAGGGCACGATCAGGAGCGCGACGATGTTGATGATCTTGATCAACGGATTGACCGCGGGGCCTGCGGTGTCCTTGTAGGGATCGCCCACGGTGTCGCCGGTGACGGCGGCCTTGTGGGCGTCACTGCCCTTGCCGCCGTGGTGGCCGTCCTCGATGTATTTCTTCGCGTTGTCCCATGCGCCGCCGCCGGTGCACATCGAGATCGCGACGAACAGGCCGGTGACGATCGTGCCCATCAGCAAGCCACCGAGCGCCGCCGCACCGAGCGTGAGCCCGACCACGATCGGCACCACCACGGGCAACAAGCTGGGGACGACCATCTCCTTGATGGCCGCGGTCGTGAGCATGTCCACGGCACGGCCGTACTCGGGCTTGGCGGTGCCCTCCATGATGCCCTTGATGTCGCGGAACTGGCGCCGCACCTCGACCACCACCGCGCCGGCGGCGCGCCCGACGGCTTCCATCGCCATCGCGCCGAACAGATAGGGAATCAGGCCGCCGATGAAGAGGCCGACGATCACGCGCGGGTCGCTGAGGTCGAAGCTGACATGCATGCCCCGGCCTTCCAGCGAGTGGGTGTAGTCGGCGAACAGCACCAGTGCCGCCAGGCCCGCCGAGCCGATCGCATAGCCCTTGGTCACCGCCTTGGTGGTGTTGCCGACGGCGTCCAGCGGGTCGGTCACGTCGCGCACGCTCTTGGGCAGTTCGGCCATCTCGGCGATGCCGCCGGCGTTGTCGGTGATGGGGCCATAGGCGTCCAGCGCGACGACGATGCCGGCCATGCTCAGCATCGAGGTGGCGGCGATGGCGATGCCGTAGAGATCGGCCAGCGCATAGGAGACCAGGATCGCGACACAGACGAAGAGCACCGGCCACGCGGTCGACCGCATCGACACGCCGAGCCCGGCGATGATGTTGGTGCCGTGGCCGGTGGTCGACGCCTGCGCGATGTGCTGCACGGGCTTGTATTGCGTGCCGGTGTAGTACTCGGTGATCCAGACCAGCGCGGCGGTCAGCACCAGGCCGACCGCGCAGGCGCCGAAGAGGCGCAGGTGGGTGTTGGCCCCCAGCGCATCGTCGGGCATGAAGCTCGTGGTGACGAAGTAAAAAGCGATCAGCGACAGCACGCCCGCGACCGCCAGGCCCTTGTAGAGCGCCGGCATCACGTTCTTCATGCCGGGGGAGGCCTTGACGAAGAAGCATCCGACGATCGAGGCGATGATCGAGACCCCCCCCAACATCAAGGGGTAGAGCGCCGCCGACATCGCTGCATTGCGGACCACCAGGGCACCGAGCGCCATGGTGGCGATCAGGGTGACGGCGTAGGTCTCGAACAGGTCGGCGGCCATCCCGGCGCAGTCGCCGACGTTGTCGCCGACGTTGTCGGCGATCACCGCCGGGTTGCGCGGGTCGTCTTCCGGAATGCCGGCCTCGACCTTGCCGACCAGGTCGGCGCCGACATCGGCGCCCTTGGTGAAGATGCCGCCGCCCAGCCGCGCGAAGATGGAAATCAGCGACGCGCCGAATGCGAAGCCCAGCATGGGCTTCAACGCGGCCGAAAGGAGTGCGGCGTCGGCCGGACTCTCGCGGGTCAGGATCATGAAGAAGGTCGAGACCCCCAGCAGCCCGAGACCAACCACCAGCATGCCGGTGATGGCCCCCCCTTTGAAGGCGACATCGAGGGCCGGGCCGATGCCCCGGGTCGCGGCCTGCGCCGTGCGCACGTTGGCCTTGACCGACACGTTCATGCCGATGAAGCCGCAGGCCCCCGACAGCACGGCGCCGAGCACGAACCCGACCGCCGTGAGGTGGTCGAGAAAGACAAAGATCAGGATGGCCAGGACCACCCCGACCATCGCGATCGTCTTGTATTGACGCGCCAGATAGGCGGCCGCGCCCTGCTGAATGGCGCTCGAGATTTCCTGCATGCGGGCGTTGCCCGCATCTTGGGACAAGATCCAGTTGCGCTGAACGAATCCGTAGGCGACTGCGGCGAGGCCGCAGGCCAAGGCGAAATAGAGCGCCAATGATGTGGAGATCAAGAGCCGTCCTTCCAGTTCGAATTGCAGGGGGTTGGAGACCGACTTCGAGCGTCGCGCAGCGCCTGCGTTTATCCGTGGCCCGGTCTCTGAACGATGCTGCCAGAGCGTCGGTGACAAAGCAATGAAAGCGACATGGTGTTTTCCAGCGGTCGCCAGCGCCGATTTTTCCTGCCGATGGCCGCGGTCGTGCGCCTAAAATCGGGGTTTCCCCCAAGCCCTGAACTACCTTCGACCCCATGAGCCTGCAAAAAGTGACCCCCGGCGCCAAGGCGCCCGAGCAGTTCAACGTCATCATCGAAATCCCGATGAACGCCGACCCCATCAAGTACGAGGTCGACAAGGAAAGCGGGGCGCTGTTCGTCGACCGGTTCATGACGACCGCCATGCACTACCCGTGCAACTACGGCTATGTGCCGCAGACCCTGTCCGACGATGGCGATCCGGTCGACGTGCTCGTGATCACGCCCTTCGCCTTGTCGCCTGGCGTGGTCGTGACCTGCCGTCCGATCGGCGTCCTGAAGATGGACGACGAAGCCGGCGGCGACAGCAAGCTCCTGGCCGTGCCCATCGACAAGGTCCTGCCGATCTACACCCACTGGCAAAAGCCCGAAGACATCAACCAGATGCGGCTCAAGGCGATCCAGCACTTCTTCGAGCACTACAAAGACCTCGAAGCCGGCAAATGGGTCAAGGTCAAAGGCTGGGAAGGTCCCGAAGAAGCCAAGCGGGAGATCCTGCTGGGCATCGAGGCGTACAAGAACAACCTCGCGTCGAACTAGCGCGGCTTGCCGCGTCGGTCACGTCGCTTTGTACGGCCGCCGGTCGTTCAATTCGCTGAGGTGCTCGGCGAGGCCCTCGCCCTCGCGCTCGAGGAAATCGGCGACGGCGCGCGCGAATTGCGGATGGGCGAGCCAGTGCGCCGACCAGGTCTGCACCGGCAAGAGGCCGCGCGCCATCTTGTGCTCGCCCTGCGCCCCGCCTTCGAAGCGTCGGTAGCCCTGCGCGATGCACCAGGCCAGGGGCTGGTAGTAGCACGCCTCGAAGTGCAGGCACGAAACGTGTTCGATCGCTCCCCAATAGCGCCCATAGGCAGCCTGGCCCAGCGGGTCGATGCCGATCAGCGACGCGGCGATCCGCTGCCCCTCTTTCCAGGCCAGGAACAGCAACCAGTTCTCGGGCATCGCCGCCGCCATTCGGGTGAAGAAGTCCCGCGTCAGGTAAGGCGTGGAATGGTGCTCGCGGTAGGTCTGGGCGTAGCAGCGGTAGAAGAAGCCCCAGTCGTCGGGCGTGATCTGCGGGCCCTGCAGGGCCGTGAACGAAACACCCGCCTCCGCCACCCGGCGCCGCTCCTGCTGGATTTTCTTGCGCTTTTCGCGTTGCAGGCTCGCCAGCAGGTCGGCGAAATCGGCGTAGGGGCGCTCGTCGCGCTGGGTCCAGTGGAACTGGATCGTGCTGCGCATCATCCACCCCTCGGCGCGCGCTGCCTCCTGGTCGTCCGGGTCCGGAAACAACAGGTGCGCGGACGACAGGCCGGCGTCCCGCGCCAGTTGCTGCATGGCGCGCAGCAGCAGGCGCCGCCCGTCGAGGTCGCGCGCCAGCAGCCGGGGCCCCGGGACCGGCGTGAACGGGACCGCGTCCAGCAGCTTCGGATAGTAGTCCAGCCCGTGGCGCTGGTAGGCGTCGGCCCAGGCCCAGTCGAACACGTACTCGCCGTAGGAATGGTCCTTGAGGTAGAGCGGGCAGGCGGCGATCAACGTCGTGCCATCGAAGACCGCGAGGAACTGCGGTTGCCAACCGGTCCTCGAGACGGCGCTGCCGGAGCGATGCATGGCCAGCAGATAGGCATGGCGCATGAAGGGAGTGCCGCCCGGCCGCATCTCGACCAGGGCGTCCCATTGCCCGGCGTCGAGCGCCGCGGGGTCGTCGAAGACCCGAATGACATAATCGTCCGCGGCCGTCGATTGGCCTCCCGTGTCCCGTTTGCGCACGTTACGCGTTTCCCATCATGTCAGCACCGTCCCCAGTTTCCGTGGCCCTGGCCCAGATCAACGCCACGGTCGGCGACCTGGCGGGCAATGTCACGCGCATCGTCGCTGCCGCGCGCCGGGCCCACGAGCGGGGCGCGCACGTCGTCCTCACGCCCGAGCTCGGCCTTTGCGGCTACCCCCCCGAAGACCTGCTGCTGCGCCCGGCGTTCATGCAAGCCTGCGCGGCGGCACTGGCCGATTGCGCGCGCGCGCTGGCCGATTTGCCGGGCTTGTTCGTGGTCGTCGGGCATCCGCATCAGTTCGGGCGTCTGGGCGATGTTAGGTCCAACTCGGTCAGCGTGCCGCGGCGCTTCAATGCGGCCTCGGTTCTCTGCGAGGGGCGGGTGCTCGCGACCTACTGCAAACGCGAACTTCCCAACTACCAGGTCTTCGACGAACGCCGCTATTTCGCCTCGGGCCGGGACGCCGCCCAGCCTGCGGTGGTGTTCGAGGTGCGTGGCCTGAAGTTCGGCGTGCTGATCTGCGAAGACGCCTGGTTCGACGAGCCCGGCCACGCCGCCAAGGCGGCCGGGGCCGAGGTCATGTGTGTCCTGAATGCCTCGCCCTTTCACCTCGGCAAACTCGCCGAGCGCGAAGCGCGCATGGCCCAGACCGCCCGCCTGCTCGGCACCCCGCTGCTGTACGCGCATCTGGCCGGGGCGCAGGACGAGGTCGTTTTCGACGGCGCCTCGTTCGCACTCGACGCCGACGGCACGGTCGGCGCCCGGGCCCCGATGTTCGACGACGCCTTGGTATTGGTCGAGGTCACCGGCCAGACGGCGCGCGGTCCGCTCGCCGAGGTGCCGGCGATCGAAGCCCAGGCCTGGGCCGCCCTGGTGGTCGGGGTGCGGGACTACGTCGGCAAGAACGGCTTTCCAGGGGTGATCATCGGCTTGTCGGGAGGGGTCGATTCGGCGCTGGTGCTGGCGATCGCGGTCGATGCGCTCGGCGCGTCGCGGGTCCGCACGGTGATGATGCCCTCGCCCTACACCGCCGAGATCTCCTGGATCGATGCCCGGGAAATGGCACGGCGTCTGGGCGTGCACTATGAGGAGATCTCGATCGCGCCCGTCTTCGAGGACTTCAAGAACTGCCTGGCGGCCGACTTCGCCGGGCACCCGGAAGACGCGACCGAAGAGAACATCCAGGCCCGCATCCGCGGCACGCTGCTGATGGCCCTGTCCAACAAGTTCGGCTCGATCGTGCTCACCACCGGCAACAAGAGCGAGATGGCCACCGGCTACTGCACACTCTACGGTGACATGGCCGGCGGGTTCGCGGTCATCAAGGACGTGGCCAAGACCCTCGTCTACCGCCTCGCGGCCTGGAAAAATGCGCAGGGTGCGGAGGTCATTCCGCAACGCATCCTGACCCGGCCGCCATCGGCCGAGCTTCGTCCGGATCAGAAGGACCAGGACAGCCTGCCGCCCTACGACATCCTCGACGGCATCCTGGCGCGCTATATGGAAGAAGACCAGAGCACCTCGGAGATCGTCGCCGCGGGCTACGCGGCCGCGGACGTGCAGAGGGTCACCCATCTCATCAAGATCAACGAATACAAGCGGCGCCAGTCCCCGATCGGCATCCGCATCACCCACCGCGCGTTCGGGCGCGATTGGCGCTACCCCATCACATCCAAGTTCCGCGCTTAAACTAGGGCGTCCACCGCAGCAGGAACCTCGCCATGAAACAGATCACCGCGATCGTCAAACCGTTCAAGCTCGAGGAGGTTCGGGAAGCCCTGGGGCAGGTGGGGGTCACCGGCCTGACCGTCACCGAAGTCAAGGGTTTCGGGCGTCAAAAGGGGCACACCGAGCTCTACCGCGGCGCCGAGTACGTCGTCGATTTCCTGCCCAAGGTCAAATTGGAAGTCGTGGTCCGCGATGGCGATGTCGAACGCTGCATCGAAGCGATCGTCAAGGCCGCCAAGACCGGCAAGATCGGGGACGGCAAGATCTTCGTGACGGCGGTCGAGCAAGTGCTGCGGATACGGACCGGCGAGACGAACGACGAAGCGGTCTGAGGAACGCCGGAAGGCGTGCCGGCGGTGTGGTGCCGCGCTCGATGCTGCCGCATCGCGTCGCCATCGCTACCCAGCGCATCGGCTCCACAGGGCGCCGAGCCACACGCCGCCGCAGAGCAGCAGCGACAGCAGCACCGCCGCGCTGCCGATGTCCTTGGCCCGTTTGGACAGCTCGTGCAGCTCGAAAGAGATTCGGTCGATGGCCGCTTCGATCGCGGAATTGAGCAGCTCGACGATCAGCACCAGCATCACCGAGCCCGCCAGCAAGCCGATCTCGACCCAGCCCCGCCCGACCCAGAACGAGAGTGGAAGCAGCGCTGCCGCCAGCCAGAATTCCTGCCGAAACGCGCTTTCCCCGCGGTAGGCGACCTGCAGGCCGGCGATCGAGTAGCCGATCGCCCGCGCCACCCGCTCCAGGCCGACGCGGCCTTTGTATGGATTGGTCATGGCCGGGGATTGTGCCTACGGGAAAATGACCGCGCGTCGACGAGACGCGTCCGGCACACGATGTCGTGCCAGAACTGCCGCTGCGGCAGCAACCGCGTGAGCAGCGCGTAAGCCACCACGCCCACGGCGATCACCGCCAGGCCCTGCCAGCGTGTCCAGTGGTTGAGGCTGGCGATCAGCGTGGCCGGCGCGAACCAGGCGCAAGCCGCGAGGAAGCGCAGCAGGGCCCGGCTCTGGCTGAGTGGCGCCCCGTCGGCAGTCACCACCCGGATCTGCCAGGTCTGCATCGAGAGCGTCTGTCCACGCGCCGACCAGCACCAGCCGAAGTAAATGGCGTAGATGACGAACGTGATGACGCGCAAGGCGGTGTCGCTCTGCAGGGGATGGCGGTGTCCGGTCAGGGCCTCGAAGGCGGCGCCGACGGCCCCGGGGATGAGGCCGATGCCGAACAAAAGCATGCCCTCGTAGACGAACGACGCCATGCGACGCCACAGGCTGGGCGCCTCCAAAGCGCCCCCATCCCCGGCCTCGGTCATTTGCGCGCGGCGGCTTCGGGACTGGGAACGGCGGCCGGGTGGGCAGCGGCGCTTTGCGGGCCCCGCTGTGGCAGGAGGGTGGCCCGATTGACGAACTCCGGCGTGGCGGCAATTTTGGGCATGCCGCTTTGCTGATGGCTGGGCGGGGTAGGGCGGCGGGTCAGCAAGGTCGTCGTGGCACCCGGTCCCGCCTGGACCACGATCGGGCCGATCGGACGCGGACGCATCGCCAGCTCGGGATTCGGGACGATGTTGGACTTGACCTGGGGAGCGCTCGAGCGGGGCGCGCTGCTACGAACCGCCGCGGCGCGTGCGGCGAGCTGCTCCTTTTGCTCGGGCGTCAGGGCTTGATACGCTTTCCAGCGCGCTTCGCGGTCTTCGAGCGGCAGCTGCTTGGCCTCTTGAAAACGCAGGCGTGCTTCGCCGCGCTCCCGGGGCGATAGCCTGGCCCATTCCGCCATCCGGGCCTGGACCCGACCCTGCTGCTCGGGACTGAGCTGCTTGAAGTTGCCCGACAGCGCGATCCATTTTTGCTTGCGCGATGCGTCGATTCCGGCCCACTCCCGCTCCAGCGGCTTGAGGGCCTCGCGCTGGGCCGGTTTCAGGTCCGACCAGCGTTCCCCTTGCTCGCCCGCGGGCCGGATCCCGGCGCCGCTCGGGCCCGCGGCTGCCTGGGCTCCGGCGCCGTCGGCCCACATGAACCCGAACGCGCAGGTCCAGGCCGCCACCGCAACACGCATGCGGCGTCTGGTGGGCGTCAGCGGAGTAGGCACCACAGGCGTCATGGGCGCCGCTCTCACTCGACCGGAGACTTCAGGTACTCGGCGAAACCCGCGTCGCTGTAGGCGTTGGGCGGAAGGTCGTCCGACAGCAGCGCGGCGTCCACTTCTGCGGCCGCCGAAATCTGCGAACTGTCCTGCCAGCGCTGGATCATGACGAGGCCACCGGCCAGGGCCAGTGCGGGAATCACCATGGCGAACCGGCGGCCCCAGCCTGACCCGGCAAGGCCCAGGATGGCGGTGCCCGAGCGGTTGACGCCGACCGGCACGCTCGCTTCGGCCTTGCGCGCCGTCCTGGCCCGCTCGAGCGCCTGCTCGCGGGCATGGCGCAGCCGCTCGGTCAGGTCCGGGCCCAGGTCGGCGTTGCGTTCGGTCAGGCAGGCGGCGACCCGCAGCGCGAAGCGGGCCTCGAGCGTATCCAGGGTGGCGGCCGGCGGGAAGCCGTGCGAGGAAGCAGTTCTGAAGGTGGTCTCGGTCATAGTGAAATTCCCTTAGTCTTCAGAGCCGAGGACAAGGCATGCACTGCCCGCGAACAGTGCGTCTTGACACTACCCTCTGAACAGCCCATGGCGGCCGCGGTCTCGGCGACATCGAGTTCCTCCCAGTAACGCAACAGGAAGGCTTCCCGTTGACGACCTGGTAGTTTCTCGACCTCCGATTCGATCGCAAGCAGGATTTGCGCCCGCGAGACCGTCTCGGCGGCGTTCTCCGAGGCCAGGGACCCGCCCATCGCTTCCAGGGTTTCGAGGATGTCGAAGTCGCCGTCCGACCCTGGGGATTCGAAGTCCGAGAAGTTCTTCAAGACGGCGTTGCGGACCTTTTGCCGCCGGAACCAGTCCATCGTGGCGTTCGAGAGAATGCGCTGGAACAGGAGCGGCAGCTCCGCGGCCGGCCGGTCGGCGTACTTTTCCGACAAGCGGATCATCGAATCCTGGACGATGTCGAGGGCCGCGTCTTCGTCGCGCACCGCATAGAACGCGCGCTTGAAGGCGCGCCGGTCGACGCTCTTCAGGAAGTCGGAAAGTTCTTTGTCGGATGCCAAAAGGATGCCGGGGGCTGGAACCGCGTAAAAAAGGGGGTGACCCCACGATCAACACGTGATTATCTCACCGCGCCCGCCCTCGGGAAGCTCCCGGCGCCGAACCCGGTGGCGCAGTGCCATAATCACGGGTTGCACGACAGTCAGGCCGAACGCGGGCCGCCCGACCAGGGCAGCCGCCACCAGGCCCTCAAGGCACCACACCCGGCTCACGAGGTCGCGGAGAGGTGCACCGATGGTTTTTCGTTAGAGAAATTCGCAAAGGTTTCCCATCATGGACATCTCTCCCAGCGAGGTGAAGCGGGCTGCGTCCGCCGAGCCGGGCCCGGGCGCCCCGCCCCCCGCCGATCCCAACGGCTCCGAAATCCTCGTCAAGTGCCTGCAGGCCGAGAACGTCAAGTTCCTCTGGGGCTACCCCGGTGGCGCGGTTCTCTACATCTACGACGCGCTCTACAAGCAAGACACGATCGAACACGTGCTCGTGCGGCACGAGCAGGCGGCCATCCACGCGGCCGACGGCTACGCGCGCGCCACGGGCGAGGTCGGCGTCGCGCTCGTGACCTCGGGGCCGGGCGTGACGAATGCGGTCACCGGGATCGCCACCGCCTACATGGATTCGATCCCGATGGTCATCGTCACCGGGCAAGTCCCGACGCAGGCGATCGGCCTCGACGCCTTCCAGGAGTGCGACACCGTCGGCATCACCCGGCCGATCGTCAAGCACAACTTCCTGGTGAAGGACGTTCGCGATCTGGCATTGACGCTCAAAAAGGCCTTTCACATCGCGCGAACCGGGCGGCCCGGGCCGGTGGTGGTCGACATCCCGAAGGACATCTCGATGGCCCGCACGGCCTTTCACTACCCGGACCGGGTCGAGATGCGCTCCTACAACCCGGTGCGCAAGGGCCATGGCGGGCAGATTCGCAAGGCCGTGCAACTGCTGCTCAACGCCCGGCGCCCCTACCTCTACACGGGCGGCGGGGTGGTGCTCGGCAACGCCACGGCCGAACTGCGTGAACTGGCCGACCTGCTGGGCTTTCCGGTCACCAACACCTTGATGGGGCTGGGCTCGATGCCGGCGAGCGACCCGAAGTTTCTCGGCATGCTCGGGATGCACGGGACCTACGAAGCCAACATGACGATGCAGCACTGCGACGTGTTGCTCGCGGTCGGCGCGCGCTTCGACGACCGGGTGATCGGCAACCCCAAGCACTTCGCGTCGGTCGAGCGCAAGATCATTCACGTCGACATCGACCCGTCTTCCATCAGCAAGCGGGTGCGGGTGGACATTCCGATCGTCGGTGACGTGAAGGAAGTCCTGCGCGAACTGATCCACCAGATCCGCGAATCGGCCGCGCGCCCCGACGTGCCGGCCATCTCCGCCTGGTGGAAGCAGGTCAACGAATGGCGCAAGAGGGACTGTCTGAGCTTTCGCAACAGCACCGAGGTCATCAAGCCGCAGCACGTCGTGCAGACCCTCTGGGAACTCACCAAAGACCGCGACACCTACATCACCTCGGATGTCGGGCAGCACCAGATGTGGGCGGCGCAGTACTACCGGTTCGACGAGCCTCGGCGCTGGATCAATTCGGGCGGCCTCGGCACGATGGGCGTGGGCTTGCCCTACGCCATGGGGATCAAGCTCGCCAAGCCGGACGCCGACGTGTTTTGCATCACCGGCGAGGGCTCGATCCAGATGTGCATCCAGGAGCTCTCGACCTGCCTGCAATACAAGACCCCGGTAAAGATCGTCTCCCTCAACAACCGCTACCTCGGCATGGTGCGGCAGTGGCAGGAGATCGACTATGGCGGCCGCTATTCCCACAGCTACATGGATGCGCTGCCCGACTTCGTCAAGCTCGCCGAAGCCTATGGCCACGTCGGTCTGAAGGTGGAAAGACCTTCGGACGTGGAAGGCGCCCTGCGCGAGGCCATCCGCCTGAAAGACCGCACCGTGTTCCTCGACATCCGCACCGACCCGACCGAAAACGTCTGGCCGATGGTGCAGGCTGGCAAAGGGATTTCGGAGATGCTCCTGGGGTCCGAAGACCTGTGACGCACTGAAGGCCGGTGCCCGGCAGCGCGTTACCGCGCGCTGATCGGTCACGGGTTGGAGGTGCCGAACGACTTCGGCCGATTCACTCGTTACTCTCAATGGAGGCCGGCGCGGCCACCCGGCCGGCGGTTACCGCCGCCGACCCCAAGAGCCCGCCGCAATCACATGAAACACATCATCGCCCTGCTGCTCGAAAACGAGCCCGGCGCGCTCTCGCGGGTCGTCGCGCTGTTCTCGGCTCGCGGCTACAACATCGAAAGCCTCACCGTGGCGACGACCGAGGACGCCTCGCTGTCCCGGATGACCATCGTCACGGCGGGTTCGGACGAAGTGATCGAGCAGATCACCAAGCACCTCAACCGCCTGATCGAAGTCGTGAAGGTGGTCGACCTGACCGAGGGCGCGTTCACCGAGCGCGAATTGATGCTCATCAAGGTTCGCGCGGTCGGCAAGGAGCGCGAAGAGATGAAACGCATGGCCGACATCTTTCGCGGCCGCATCATCGACGTGACCGACAAGAGCTACACCATCGAGCTCACCGGCGATACGGGCAAGCTGGACGCCTTCCTCGAGGCGATCGACCGCACCGCCATTCTCGAAACCGTGCGCACCGGCACCAGCGGGATCGGTCGCGGCGAGCGCATCCTGCGCGTCTGATCGACCCCGCATTCCCCTGTTCCCAAGCCAAATCCCAAGGAGATACGTATGAAGGTCTACTACGACAAAGACGCCGACCTGAGCCTGGTCAAGGGCAAGAACGTCGCCATCATCGGCTACGGCAGCCAGGGCCACGCCCACGCCCAGAACCTGAACGACAGTGGCGTGAAAGTGACGGTCGGGGTTCGCAAGGGCGGCCCCTCCTGGGCCAAGGCCGAACAGGCCGGGCTGAAGGTCGCCGAAGTGGCCGACGCGGTCAGGCAGGCCGATGTCGTCATGCTGCTGTTGCCCGACGAGCAGATCGCAGCTGTCTACAAGAACGATGTCGAGCCGCACATGAAGCAAGGGGCATCGCTTGCTTTCGCGCACGGCTTCAACGTGCATTACGGGCAAGTCGTGCCGCGCGCCGACCTCGACGTCTGGATGGTCGCCCCCAAGGCCCCGGGCCACACGGTGCGCTCGACCTACACCCAGGGCGGTGGGGTGCCGCACCTGATCGCGGTCCATGCCGACAAGTCCGGCCGCGCACGCGACCTGGCGCTGAGCTACGCCGCGGCCAACGGCGGCGGCAAGGCCGGCGTGATCGAAACCAACTTCCGGGAAGAGACCGAGACCGACCTGTTCGGGGAGCAGGCGGTGCTCTGCGGCGGCGCGGTCGAACTGATCAAGGCCGGGTTCGAGACCTTGACCGAAGCCGGCTACGCCCCGGAGATGGCCTACTTCGAGTGCCTGCACGAGCTCAAGCTGATCGTCGACCTGATCTACGAAGGCGGCATCGCCAACATGAACTACTCGATTTCCAACAACGCCGAGTACGGCGAATACGTGACCGGGCCGAAGATCGTGACCGACGAGACCAGGAAGGCCATGAAGCAGGTCTTGAAAGACATCCAGACCGGCGAATACGCCAAGAGCTTCATCGTCGAGAACCGGGCCGGCGCCCCCACGCTGATGTCGCGACGCCGCCTGACCGCCGAGCACCCGATCGAGGTGGTGGGCGAGCAATTGCGCGCGATGATGCCGTGGATCAAGCGCAATCGCCTCGTCGACCAATCGAAGAACTGAACCGGGGCGGAGGGAAGGCGCCGGTCGAAGCGCTATCCTCTCGCCGATGAACGACGCCCACTCTCAGCCTGCCGAGGATCCACTGAATCTGGCTCTGCCGCGACCACGGCGCAAGGGGCTCTTCATGCTGCCGAGCGCGATCACCCTGGCGGCCTTGTTTTCGGGCTTCTACGCGATCGTGATGGCGATCAACGGGCGTTTCGAGTTTTCCTGCATCGCGGTGCTGTGCGCCGCGGTGCTCGACAGCCTCGACGGCCGCGTCGCGCGCATGACGAACACCCAAAGCGCCTTCGGCGAGCAGATGGACAGCCTCTCCGACATGGTGAGCTTCGGCGCCGCGCCGGCACTCATCGTCTACATGTGGGCGTTCAAGGACATGGGCAAGCCGGGCTGGATCCCGGCCTTCGTCTACATCGCGGGGGCGGCGTTGCGGCTGGCGCGCTTCAACGTCAACATCGGCGTCGTCGACAAGCGCTTCTTCCAGGGCTTGCCCAGCCCGGCCGCGGCGGCGATGGTCATCGGCCTGATCTGGGCAGTCGACGACGCCGGTTACAAGGGCGGCGTCGCCGACATCGGCTCGTTCGCGTGGGTCGCCTACGTGATCACGCTCTTCGCCGGGCTCTCGATGGTGACGAATGCGCCGTACTACAGCTTCAAGGTCGTCGGTGCGCGGCGGACCGTACCGTTCGTCGTCATCGTCGGCATCGCCCTGGCCATCGCGATCGTCGCGCTCGATCCCCCGACCGTGTCGTTCGCGATCGCCTGCGTCTACGGCCTCTCCGGCTATGCCGTCTACGGCTGGCGCAAGATGAAAGGCCGGCCGGTGAGCGTGATCGCCACGTCCACCGACGAACCGGAAGAGCAGGGCTTGCACCGCTGACGTCCCGGCCCACGCTCGTGCTACATTCGCAACCAAATGACCAACGACTTGGCTTTCATGTCCCCGGTGCAAGTTCTTGCACTGCTGCTACTGACCCCACCGCGGGTCCGCTAGTCACGCACGTCCATACGTCCTGATTCCAACGGCCCGCTTGCAAACCTGCAGCGGGCCGTTTCAATTTCGTGCTGCAGGTCCCACCCCACGGAACCCACCATGTCCGACAAACTCATCATCTTCGACACCACCTTGCGCGACGGCGAGCAGTCGCCCGGCGCTTCCATGACCCGCGACGAGAAGCTGCGCATCGCGCGCCAGCTCGAGCGTCTGAAAGTGGATGTCATCGAGGCCGGCTTCGCCGCGTCCTCCAATGGCGACTTCGAATGCATACGGGCCATTGCACAGGCCATCAAGGAAAGCACGGTCTGCTCGCTCGCCCGCGCCAACGACCGCGACATCTCGCGCGCCGCCGAAGCACTGCAAGGCGGGGCGTCGACCCGCATTCACCTGTTCCTGGCCACCAGCGCGCTGCACATGGAGAAAAAACTGCGCATGACCCCCGAGCAGGTCTTCGAGCAAGCCCGCCTGGCCGTGCGCTTCGCGCGCAACCTCTCGGGCGACGTCGAATTCTCGCCCGAGGACGGCTACCGTTCGGACCCCGACTTCCTGTGCCGTGTGCTCGAGGCGGTGATCGACGAAGGCGCCACCACCATCAACGTGCCGGACACCGTCGGCTACGCGATTCCCGAGCTCTACGGGCAGTTCCTCGCCGACCTGCGGCGCCGCATTCCCAACTCGGACAAGGCGGTCTGGTCGGTCCATTGTCATAACGACCTGGGAATGGCGGTGGCCAATTCGCTCGCCGGCGTGATGATCGGCGGCGCCCGCCAGGTCGAGTGCACGATCAACGGCCTCGGTGAACGCGCCGGCAATTGCTCGCTCGAGGAGGTCGTGATGGCGGTCAAGACCCGGCGCGACTATTACGGCCTGGAGGTCGGAATCGATACCACCCAGATCGTGCCGGCGTCGCGCCTGGTCTCGCAGACCACCGGCTTCGTGGTCCAGCCCAACAAGGCCGTGGTGGGCGCCAACGCCTTCGCCCATGCCTCGGGCATCCACCAGGACGGCGTTCTCAAGGCGCGCGACACCTACGAGATCATGCGCGCCGAGGACGTGGGCTGGAGCGCCAACAAGATCGTGCTGGGCAAGCTCTCGGGGCGAAACGCGTTCAAGCAGCGCTTGAAGGAGCTCGGCATCGAGATGGAGTCCGAAGCCGACACCAACGCCGGTTTCGCCCGTTTCAAGGAGCTTGCCGACCGCAAGAGCGACATTTTCGACGAGGACATCATCGCGCTGATGATGGACGAAGGCAGCACGGAGCGAGAGCATTACCGGCTGCTGGCGTTGTCGCAACGCTCGGAAATGGGCGAGAAGCCCCACGCGCAAGTCGCCTTCGCGGTGGGCGAGGTCGAGCATCACGCCGAGAGCGACGGCAACGGTCCGGTCGACGCGACCCTCAAGGCAATCGAGTCCAGAGTGCAATCTGGCGCGGAAATGCTGCTCTATTCGGTCAATGCCATCACCTCGGGCAGCACAGAATCGCAAGGTGAGGTGACGGTTCGGTTGCAGCGCGGTGGCCGGGTCGTCAACGGCGTCGGTGCGGATCCTGACATCGTCGTGGCGTCGGCCAAGGCCTACCTCTCGGCACTGAACAAATTGCACAGCAAGAACGAACGCGTCGCGGCGCAGGGGTAAAGGTTGGCGCGGGCCGGCCGATACACATTAGAAAGGCCGCGTAAGTTTCTGATCTTGCGCGCTTTTTTTCTTTCACCTACACTGCGGGCGTTGGCGAAAAGGGATGGCTGTGACTTCTGTTTACAAGTGCTTCGACAAGTTGCTGGTCGGTGGTCTGGTCCCCTTGGTCACCGTGCTTGTACTGGCGTCCCCGGCGCGCGCGGCCACCGCCGAGCATCACGGCAAGAAAAAGTCCCATGGCGTCGCCGCGGTTCATTCGGAAAGCGCCCGGGCGGGCCATGCGCGCAGGGCCTCGCGTCACGTCGCCGTGCTGCGCAGCCCGTCGGCCCTCAAGCATGTCGCCCCGGTTCGCTTCGAGCCCGCGCGGCCTTCGTTCGGGCAGCTCTATGGCCTGCACAACACAGTGGATGCGCTGGACCTCAAATCGAGCGTCGCGCTCGTCCTCGACGCCGACACCGATGAAGTGCTGTTCAGCAAGAACCCCCAGGCCGTGCTGCCGATTGCCTCGCTCACCAAACTGATGACGGCGGTGGTCGTGACCGAGGCGAAACTGCCTTTGGCAGAGCCCTTGACCATCACCGACGACGACGTCGACACCGAAAAGAACAGCCGCTCGCGGTTGCGGGTCGGCACCACCCTCAGCCGCGAGGAAATGCTTCATCTGGCGCTGATGTCGTCCGAGAACCGGGCTGCGCACGCCCTGGGCCGCACCTACCCGGGCGGGCTCGAAGCCTTCGTCGCGGCGATGAACGCCAAGGCGCAGCAGCTCGGCATGAACGAGACGCACTACGTCGAGCCGACGGGCCTGTCCAGCCGCAATCAGTCGAGCGCGCGCGACCTGGCCGCGCTGGTCAAGGCGGCGCAGGAGCACCGCATCATTCGCGAATTCTCGACCTCGCCCGAACTCGCCGTCGAAGTCGGCAACCGGTTGACCCAGTTCCACACCACGGATGCCCTGGTGCGCAGCCCCGCGTGGGACATCCTGCTGCAAAAGACCGGCTACATCACCGAGGCCGGCCGTTGCCTGGTGATGCAGGCCCGCATGGCGGGCCGCAAGGTCATCATGGTGTTCCTCGATTCCGCCGGCAGCCACTCTCACATCGGCGACGCCGAGCGGGTGCGGCGCTGGGTCGCCGAACTGCCGGTTCGCGCCGCCCCGGCCGTCAGCACGCCAGCGGTGCTGACACCCGGCACCAGCCTCTCGGCCGCGGGTCCCAAGGTGGCGGGCTGAGCGTCACGCGCCAGCGCCGGAAAGCGTCTTTTCAGCTGCCGCGGTGACCGAGCGCGGACGAAATCTGCGCCGCCGTCTCTTTCAGTCGCTCGAGCCAGCTCTCCTCCAGCCGGTCCGCCGGCGCCGAAATCGACAGTCCCGCGATCAATTTGCCCTGGTCATCCAGGATGCTGGCGGCCATGCACCGCACCCCGAGTTCCAGTTCCTCGTCGTCACGGGCCGTCCCATGCTGATTGACCCGGGCCAGCTCACGCTCGAGGTGCGCCAGTTCGGTGATGCTGTTGCGGGTGTGGCCGGCCAGCCCGGTGCGGCTCGCGTAGGCTCGCACACGCTGCGCGTCGTCGTGAGCGAGGAACAATTTTCCCACCGAGGTCAGGTGCAAGGGGGCACGCCCGCCGATCGCCCGGACCACCTGCATGCCCGAGCGTTCGCTGTAGGTGCGTTCGATGTAGACGATTTCGTCGCCCTGGCGCATGGACAGGTTGACGGGCTGATGCGTGAGTTTGTGGAGTTCACGCATCGGGCCGAGCGCCGCCTCGCGCACGTCGAGCCGGGCCTTGACCAGGTTGCCCAGTTCGAGAAGGCGCATGCCGAGCCGGTAGCTGCCGGCCTCGGGTCGGTCGACGTAGCGTCCGATGGTCAGGTCGTTCAAGATCCGGTGCGCGGTCGACGGATGCAACCCGGTACGTTCGCTGATGTGCTTGAGCGAGACCGGATCGGGATGACTGGCGAGCACATCGAGCAAACCGAACGCGCGCTCCAGAACCTGGATCGTCGGAGATTTGCTTTCAAGTTTTGCCATGCCTGAGATTCTCGCTCAACTGCTTCGGTTTTTGTATGGCGAAAACTTGGGTTGCCATCCGGGATCTCCACGCCCGACGCCCTCCGCGGCATGGTGTTGGCGCGCCTGCCTGCTGGCCGCCTTGTCGGGAGCGTGGCTTCAGGCCGTGTCGCAGTACGTCACGCCCCCCGGCGCGGAGACCCTCCTCGATCGCCGGTTCGACTTCAGCGCCCCGGTTCCTGCCGCTGTCGTGAGGGTGCCTCGGGTGGTCGGACACCTCGGCCCGAGGCAACTGGGTCTGGTCATCAATACCGCCGATCCCTATTCCGTCGAGGTCGGGGCGACCTACATCAGGGCGCGTGGGCTGACAGGCGCGCAAGTGCTGCGCGTCGAACTGCCACGGCGAGCCGCGCTCACGCCGGCCGAGTTCAAAGTCTTGGCGACGGCCATCGACGCGCGCTTCGGCGCGCCGATCGAGGCGCTTGCCCTCGCCTGGGTGCAACCCTATGCAGTCAATTGCAACTCGATCACCGGGGCGTTGGCATTGGGTTACGACGGCGAGCTGTGCGAGCACCCTTGTTCGGCCTCGAAGCCATCGCCCTATTTCAACGCTGCGACGCTGCGTCCGCACCAGGAGTTGAAGCTGCGGCCCTCGATGCTTCTCGCCGCGCCCGATGTCGCCACCGCCAAGGCGATGATCCGGCGGGGTGTCGCATCCGACGCCAGCCTCGGCTGGCGCGGCGGGCTGCCGTCGCACGCCTATTTCGTGACCACCGCCGACCGCGCCCGCAGCGTACGGGCGCCGCTCTTTCCACCCGAAGCCAGGATCGCGGGGGTGACGGTGCACCGCCCGAGCGGCGCATCCATCGGCCGTGCCGAGCGGGTGCTCATCTACGAAACCGGCCTGCCTGCCGTGCCCGACCTGGACCGCGTCGGCTGGGTTGACGGCGCATTGGCCGATCACCTGACGTCGTTCGGCGGCGTCCTCGACGGCAGTGGCGGGCAAATGACGGCGCTCGACTGGATCGCGTCGGGCGCCACGGCGAGTTACGGCACGGTGTCCGAGCCGTGCTCGATCCCGCAGAAATTCCCGAATGGCCAGATCCTGCTGCTCAACTACCTCCAGGGGGCGACGGCCATCGAAGCCTATTGGAAAAGCGTCGCCTGGCCACAGCAGGGACTCTTCATCGGCGAACCGCTGGCCGCTCCTTTCGCGCGGCGCTGAGGCCGCGGAAAGATCTCGAAGCCACGGGCCGGCCTTTCGCTAGCTCGTCCCTGGGTCGTCCAGGGCGCGAACCGCCGCCAGGCCACTGCGGACCGCGCCCTCGAGCGTGGCCGGGTAGGGGCCCACGACATGGTCGCCCGCCGCATGGAGGCGGTCCGCGATCCGCATGACGGGACGTGTCAGACCGGGCGTACAGCGAAACGTGGCGCGCTTTTCGGTCAAGGTGCGCACATGCCTGAGCGGCACGCCGAGTTCAGCGCGGCCTTGTGCCAACGTCGCGTGCGCGACGGCGCCGGTGCCCCGGTCGACCCACTCCTGCGCGCCACTGATCACGAACGCCAGCAGACCGTGCGGGCCACCGAGCGCACCGCGGTCGAGCACGAACTGCGCCGGCGCGGTCGGCGTGGCCCGCAGCGCCAGGATCGGGGATGGCAGCGTCAATCGGTCCGCCCTCGCGTAGACGGTGACGATGGGCTCGTATCGCAGAGCCGCCGCCGTCCGCGACCAGCCGGGTGCGATCCCTTCGACCAGGCGGGCGGACTCGACCGGAGAGGACGCGAGCACGACCGCGTCGAACGCCTCGCCGTCGACGCGCCAACCGCCAGCATCCTGGCGGATCGCCTCGACTCGGTGGCGCAGGCGGATCCGGGCGCCCCCTTCGGTGAGCCAGCGGCCGGCCGGGCCGGGCAGCAA
>JALYHO010000277.1 GCA_030776545.1 Pseudomonadota bacterium
GCCCGATGCTGTTCTGGTGCCCGGCCGCGTGCGCCGCGATGCCATGGCGGCGCGGCAGGATGACCGTGAGCGGTCCGGGCCAGAACGCCGCGGTCAGGCGGCTCGCCACGGGTGGCACCTCGGCCGCGAACGTCGTCATCGCGCCCGGATCGGCGATATGCACGATCAACGGATGGTTCTCGGGCCGGCCCTTGCTCCGAAAAATCTTCTGGACCGCCTCCGCGTCGTCGGCGCGTGCGCCCAAGCCGTAGACCGTCTCGGTCGGGAATGCGACCAGTTGGCCCTGTGCGAGCAGATCGGCCGCTCGCGCGATCGCTGCCGGATCGTTGCCGTCGAGCCGCACCGTCACCAGCTTTCGATCCCCAGCATCGCCGCCGCGGTGCGGGCCCGCCGGTCGGCCTCAGCCGGGCTTGTGCCGGTGAGGGTCAGGTGACCCATCTTGCGTCCCGGCCGGGCCTCGGTCTTGCCATAGAGATGGAGGTGTGCCCCGGGGATGGCGAGAACCTCCGCCCACGCCGGCCCGCCCGGGCGTTCACGGCCGGCCGCGTCGAACCACAGATCACCCAGCAAATTCAGCATCACGCACGCCGAGTGCAGACGCGGCGCGGTCAGCGGCGCATGGGTCAGGGCGCGCACCTGCAGCTCGAACTGGGACAGGTCGCAGGCGTCGATGCTGTAGTGCCCCGAATTGTGCGGGCGGGGCGCCATTTCGTTGGCGACCAGCGAGCCGTCCTGCAGGACGAAGAATTCGACGCAGAGGACGCCCACGTAGCGGAGCTCGGCGGCGATCCGCAGGGCCTGCTCGACGGCCAAGGCATGCAAGCCGGGAGCCAGGTCGGGCGCCGGCACCCGGGTCACCGCGAGGATGCCGTCGCGGTGCAGGTTTTGCTGCACCGGAAGGTGCACCGCCGTTCCGTCGGCCCGGCGCGCGACGATCACGCTCACTTCGAGGGCCAGCTGCAGCTTCTGCTCGAGCACGCATCGGACGCCGCCCAGGGCGGCCCAGCCGGAGGAGAGCTCGGCACGGCTCGCGACCGCGGTCTGGCCCTTGCCGTCGTAGCCGAGGGTGGTGGTTTTCAGAATGCCGGGCAGCAGGTCGCTCCGGACCGAGACGATCTGGCCGACCGATTCGATCAGCGCATGCGGGGCGCAGGGCACCCCGGTGCGCACGAAGTGAGCTTTCTCGGCGCCCCGGTCCTGGCACACCGCCACGGCGGAGGCCCCGGGCGCGACCGGCAAGCGCTCGGCGAGCGTCGCCAGTGACGCGGCCGGGACGTTTTCGAATTCGGTGGTGACCGCTGCGCAGAGCGACGCCAGCTCGGCCAGACCCTGGGCATCGTCGTAGCGGAAAGCCAGATGGTGGTGAGCGATTTGGCCGGCAGGGCTGCGCGGGTCCGGATCGAGAACCGCGGTGGCGTAGCCCATGGCTTGCGCGGCGTGGCAGAACATGCGGGCGAGCTGTCCGCCGCCCAGAACGCCCAGGGTCGCCCCGGGGGCGATGAATGCGCTCATTTCAAGTCGTCGCTCATGGCCCGGGCGAGGTCGGTCTGGCGTGCCCGGTAGACCTCCAGCCGGGTCCGCAGGTCGGGCTGCTCGCTGGCGAGCATGGCCACGGCGAACAGTGCGGCGTTGGCCGCCCCGGCGATCCCGATCGCGAAGGTCGCCACAGGAATGCCCTTGGGCATCTGGACGATGGAGTAGAGCGAATCGATCCCCTGGAGGTGGCGGCTGGCGATCGGCACGCCCAGCACCGGGACGGTGGTCTTCGCGGCCAGCATGCCGGGCAGGTGGGCGGCACCGCCGGCGCCGGCGATGATCGCGCGCAGGCCGCGCGCCGCCGCTTTTTCGGCATACGCGAACATGTCGTCGGGCATCCGGTGCGCCGAGACGACGCGCGCTTCGTGAGGAACGCCGAACTCGGCGAGAATCTCGGTGGCCGCGCGCAGGGTGTCCCAGTCACTGCTGGAACCCATGACCACGCCGACCACCACGGGGGCGGTGCTCAAGGCTCGCTCCAGGGTGATGTTGAAGTTGAATTGTAGGCGGGGTGGCGCCATCTTCAGGGGCGCCCCTGGTGGTCCGCCCCGCCGTCCCAGCCATCCCGGAAAGCTCCGACCATGCAAGACATTTCTCTGCAAAACTTCGAAACCGACCTGATCAACGCGTCGATGACGCAACCGATCCTGCTCGACATCTGGGCCCCCTGGTGCGGCCCGTGCAAGGCGCTCGGTCCGGTGCTGGAGGCGCTCGAGGTCGAGTACGCCGGCCGTTTCGCGCTCGCCAAGCTCAACGCCGACGAGCAGCCCGAGATCTCCGGCCAGCTGTCGCAAATGTTCGGCGTGCGCAGCATCCCGTTTTGCGTCCTGTTCAAGGCCGGCCAGCCCGTGGACGGATTCGTCGGCGCCCTGCCCGCGGCCGAAATTCGCACCTTCCTCGACAAGCACGTGCCCAGCACGGCGGCCCTGGCTGCCGAAGAGGAGGTCGAACAGGCGCACGCGCTGCTCGACGAAGGCGATACCGAGAGCGCCCTCGAAAAGCTCCAGGAAGCGGTCGCGGTGAACCCCGCCAACGACACGGCGCGCTACGACTATCTGCGGGCGCTCCTCGGTGCCGGCCGCATCGAGGACGCACGCCGCGCCTACGACCCGGTGGCGGGCCGGGTGATGCTCGACCCCCGACTGGCGGCGGCGGGTCACTGGCTGGCGGCCTGTGAGAACGCCCCGGGCGCGCGCTCGGCCGAGCAACTCGCGGCTGCGATCGCCGCGAACAAGCGCGACTTCGCTGCGCGCTTCGAACTCGCCCAAACGCACTTCGCGGCCCGGCGCTACGCCGCGGCGCTCGACGAATTGCTGGAAATCCTGATGCGAGACAAAGCCTGGAACGCCGAACTCGCGCGCAAGACCTACGTCGCCATCCTGGAGCTGTGGCCCAAGCCAGCACCTGCCAAGAACGAGGCCGCGGCGCCGAAGGGCAAACTCGAAGTGGCGACCCAGGCCGCCGTCGCGCCGGCCGACCCTGTCGTCGACGGTTATCGGCGCAAGTTGAGCATGGCCTTGTTCTGATCCGGGCGCCTGGACCGTTCAGGCCCGTGCCTTCGCGGGCGCCCGCGCGAACGCGGGTGCCTGCGCCCATTCTGCATCCAGCCCTTCGCGTTCGAGCGCGGCGACCCGGCCGTGCTGCTCGGCCCGGTGGATTTCCCAGTGCCGGGCGGCCAGGATGCTCTGCTG
>JALYHO010000278.1 GCA_030776545.1 Pseudomonadota bacterium
TCGGCCTTGATGACCTTGCCGCCTCCAGGCATGTCGTCCATGCCCTGGACCATGCCGCGACGCGACGACAAGTCGCCCATCACGCCGCCGGCGTAGTCCTCCGGCGTCTCGACTTCGACCGCCATCATGGGCTCGAGGATGACCGGACCGGCCTTGCGGCAACCGTCCTTGAAGCCGAGCGAGGCAGCCATCTTGAACGCGTTCTCGTTCGAGTCGACCTCGTGGTAGGAACCGAAGGTGAGGGTCACCTTCACGTCGACCACGGGGTAGCCCGCCAGCACGCCAGCAGGCAACGAATCCTCGACGCCCTTCTTGACCGCCGGAATGAATTCGCGCGGCACCACACCGCCCTTGATCGCGTCGACGAATTCGAATCCCTTGCCCGGCTCTTGCGGCTCGATCTTGAGCACGACGTGGCCGTACTGGCCCTTGCCGCCCGACTGGCGCACGAACTTGCCTTCGATGTCCGACACCGGCTTGCGTATGGTTTCGCGGTAGGCGACCTGCGGCTTGCCGACGTTGGCCTCGACGCCGAACTCGCGCTTCATGCGGTCGACGATGATCTCCAGGTGCAGCTCGCCCATGCCGGAAATGATGGTCTGGCCCGATTCTTCGTCGGTGCGGACGCGGAACGACGGGTCTTCCTGGGCCAGCCGGCCGAGCGCGATGCCCATCTTTTCCTGGTCGGCCTTCGTCTTGGGCTCGACCGCCTGCGAGATCACCGGCTCCGGGAAGATCATCTTCTCGAGCGTGACGATGGATTCCGGGTCGCACAGCGTCTCGCCGGTGGTGACGTCTTTGAGGCCGACGCACGCGGCGATGTCACCCGCCAGGATTTCCTTGATTTCCTCGCGCTGGTTGGCGTGCATCTGCAGGATGCGGCCGATTCGTTCCTTCTTGCCACGGATGGGGTTGTAGACCGAGTCGCCGGACTTGAGCACACCGGAGTAGACGCGCACGAACGTCAGCTGGCCGACGTAGGGGTCGGTCATCAGCTTGAACGCGAGCGCGGCGAACTTTTCAGAGTCGTCGGCCTTCCGCACCACCGGCTGGTCGTCGTCGTCGGTGCCGGGAACCGGCGGGATGTCGACCGGCGACGGCATGAAGTCGACCACGCCGTCGAGCATGCGCTGGACACCCTTGTTCTTGAATGCGGAGCCGCAGAACATCGGCTGGATTTCAGCCGCGATCGTGCGCGCGCGAATCGCGCGCTTGATTTCCACCTCGCTGAGGTCGCCCTCTTCGAGGTACTTGTTCATCAGCTCCTCGTCGGCCTCGGCCGCGGCCTCGAGCATGTTCTCGCGCCACTTCTTGGCTTCTTCGAGCAGTTCGGCAGGGATTTCGCGGTAGTCGAACTTCATGCCTTGCGACGCCTCGTCCCAGATGATCGCCTTCATCTTGATGAGGTCGACCACGCCGGTGAAGTTTTCTTCCGAACCGATCGGAATCACGATAGGCACGGGGTTGGCCTTGAGCCGCACCTTCATCTGCTCGAAGACTTTGTAGAAGTTGGCGCCCGTACGGTCCATCTTGTTGACGAACGCCAGGCGCGGCACCTTGTACTTGTTGGCTTGCCGCCAGACGGTCTCGGACTGCGGCTGAACGCCGCCCACGGCGCAATAGACCATGCAGGCGCCGTCGAGCACGCGCATTGAACGCTCGACCTCGATCGTGAAGTCGACGTGCCCAGGGGTGTCGATGATGTTGATGCGATGCTCGGGGAAGCCCAGTTCCATCCCCTTCCAGAAGCAGGTGGTTGCCGCCGAGGTGATGGTGATGCCGCGCTCTTGCTCCTGCTCCATCCAGTCCATCGTGGCCGCACCGTCGTGCACTTCGCCGATCTTGTGGTTCACACCGGTGTAGAACAAGATGCGCTCGGTGGTCGTGGTCTTGCCGGCGTCGATGTGCGCCGAGATGCCGATGTTGCGATAGCGCTCGATGGGGGTCTTGCGGGCCATGATGGCACTCCAAATGCGTGGGCCGCTGCCGGGTCGGTACAAACCCGGGAGCGGCCGTGACGGGATGACGGGGCTTAGAAGCGGAAGTGCGAGAACGCCTTGTTGGCCTCGGCCATGCGGTGCACTTCGTCGCGCTTTTTCATTGCGCCGCCGCGGCCTTCGACGGCCTCGAGCAGCTCGTTTGCGAGGCGCTGGGCCATCGACTTTTCGCCGCGCTTGCGGGCCGATTCCTTGAGCCAGCGCATGGCCAGCGCCACCCGGCGGACGGGACGAACTTCCACGGGAACCTGGTAGTTCGCACCGCCGACCCGGCGGGACTTGACTTCGACCATGGGCTTGATGTTGTTCAAGGCGACAGTGAAGACTTCGAGCGGATCCTTGCCCGACTTCTTCTCGACCTGCTCCAACGCACCGTAGATGATGCGTTCGGCGATGGCCTTCTTGCCGGACTCCATGATCACGTTCATGAACTTGGACAAATCGACCGAGCCGAATTTCGGATCGGGGAGGATGTCCCGTTTGGGGACTTCGCGACGACGAGGCATTTCTCTTCCTTTGATTCAGTTAGGCCAAGCGTCGAAACGCCCGCCTCGAATGGCCATATCGGGCCATCCACTTACTCGACAAGCCCGAAGGCCCGCCACGATGATTCGGCCGGCTGAGGCCGAAGCGGCACTCAGGCCTTCTTGGGACGCTTGGCGCCGTACTTGGAGCGCGACTGCTTGCGATCTTTGACGCCTTGCAAGTCCAGCGAGCCGCGCACGATGTGGTAACGCACGCCGGGAAGGTCCTTGACCCGACCGCCGCGCACCAGCACCACGCTGTGCTCCTGCAGGTTGTGACCCTCACCCCCGATGTAGGAGATGATTTCAAACCCGTTGGTGAGGCGAACCTTGGCAACCTTGCGCAACGCGGAGTTCGGCTTCTTGGGAGTGGTCGTGTACACGCGTGTGCACACCCCGCGCCGCTGCGGACCGCCCTGGAGTGCCGGCGACTTGGATTTCGTGATCTCGGTCTCGCGACCGTGACGCACGAGTTGGTTGATGGTTGGCATTTGTAACTTGTTCCCGTGTGAAGTCACTGTCTTCCGGCGCCGGGCGGACGTTCGGGTGGGCCCCTTCGGGAAAAAGCTCCCGCAGCGCCTGGCGCGGCAAAAAACCGGCCCGTGTGCTCCTCGGTGGGCCCTGGGTCTCTCCCCGGAGGCGCCGATCACACCGCTCACCTGAATACGTCAAAACCTGCTGGCCACCGCGGCCACCGCGGCCGCTTTTCAGTAACCCACGACGTGACTGGTCGAGGGTCGCCTGGCAAAAGCCTGTATAGGCGTCTGCCGAAAAGCCTTCTATTGTATGACGGCTCGCAAAGTGCCGCAAGGCCGAAGCAGGCGTGTCGGATAATGAGACGAATGTGTGCGCCGGTAGCCCCTGTCGCGGTCCTCGACACCAACGTCGTTCTCGACTGGCTGGTGTTCGACAATCCGGACTGCGCGCCGCTCGCGCGCGCCATCCTGGAACGCCGGGTGCGCTGGGTCGCGACCCCGGCCATGCGGGCCGAGCTGGCCCACGTGCTGGGTCGCGGTCATCTGGACAGATGGCAGCCTGACCTCGCTGCGGTGTGGAGCGCCTGGGAGCAGCACTGCGAGAACCAGGACGTATTCCCGCGGGTTCGCGCCCTGCAGGGTCTGCGCTGTTCAGACCCGGACGACCAAAAGTTCATCGACCTGGCGGTCGCGATGCGTGCCGGGTGGCTGCTGACGCGCGACCGCGCCGTCTTGCGCCTGGCCAGGCGGCTGGCGACGCACGGCGTCGCGGCGATGCCTCCGGGCCGATGGTCCGGGCACGCGGAACCCGATGGCGGCCCGACGCTGGCGCCCTCGGATTCACTCGGCAGCCCGGGTCGACAAGGACGACCCGGGCAGCCCTGATCAGGGTTCGACGCGGCTGATGCGGGTCGCCCAGTTGCCCAAGGTCACGCGGGTTCCGCCGCAGCTGCCGAAAGGCGCGCTGACGTACGTGGCCAGCGTGCAGGTCTGCGCGATGTACTCCGAGGCGATCCAGATGTCATCGCCATCCAGGACGGCGGCCCCATAGTCGCCCCAACGGGCGTGGGTGGTGCCCGGCGCGAAGGGCGGGTAGCCGGTGAAGCCGTCATCGGGCCCCTTGCCGTTCGCAGCGATCTTGATCGGACCTTCCTTGCCGTTGGGGCCGAGATGCACATAGGCCGCCGAGGGAAAGTGATCCGGACCGACGAGGGTGAAGGCAATGACGCCCCGTCCATCCGGCCGCGCACCGATCGCCGGATAGTTCACGTTGTTTCCCTTCACGCCGATCTTGCCCTCGTGTTCCAGGGTGCCGACGACCGAGCCCGGGTGGGTGAACGGCCGGATCGCGTAGTACGCGATTCCCGCCTGGGTCTGGCCTCCCATCTGCACGGCGGTGTCCAGCGCGCCGTAGAGACGTCCCCCGGTATAGAAGACCTGCTGCATGCGCGAGTCATTGCTGTCGAGCAGTTCCGGGGTGGCCACCGGGGCCGGCTGGGCCCCCAGGAGATAGCGCCAGCAACCGACTCCGGCGGGAGTCGTCATGGTCGTGTCGTTGAGGCAATCGGCCAACGGTGTCGACCCCGGCTTTTGCGACGACAGCGGCGGCACGGCATAAGTCCTCACCTTGACCGTGGTGTCGACCAGCGTGACATCGGGCGTATCGGTATTGAGCGACCGGGTGTTGCCGAGCGCCCACACGCGAATCCGGTCGTCGGCACCGGAGTTGGCGAACACCGCCAGCGAGCTCATCAGGTACTCGGTGCCCCGGTTGGCGTGTGAGAAGTCACCCGCGGGGGAGACCGCCGGCCACACCGTGAAACCGGGATTGCCCTCGAGCAGGTGGTCGATCGTGTCGATCTGGGCCACCGTCAACTGGGTCGCGCCGCGGACCAGGTCGCGCTTCGAGAGGGCGTAGATCTGCGCGGAATTGAATCCTCCGGAGAAGGGGAATTCGTTGGTGGTCAGGTAGATGCCGTGTGCGTCCGCACCGATGTGCGGGTAGTCGCCCAGGCACGGGCAATTGGCGTGAACAGGGGTGCCTTGCGTGCCGTCGTCCTGGACGGGAATACGGTAGATGGTCCAGGAGTCGCGCGGGTCGGCGGTGGAACTGACGGCCAGGTCGAGGTGGTTGACGCCGGTGGCCCCGCCCGTCTTCGGATCGGTGTCCAGAGTCAGCACGACGTGGAAGAAGCGCTTGACCTGGGGGTCGTAGTAGCACGTCGGGTCGGTCAGCGACGGACCATACACGTGAGCCGCGCGGTCGATCGCTGGTGCATAGCCGTAGAACGTGTTCAAGGCCACCACACCGGTCAGCGCCTTGCCATGGCCGTCGAAAACGCGCATGACATCGTTGACCGACTCGAGCACGAAACCGTTGCCGACGCACAGCGCCTGGTCAGGCGGCTCGACCGTGAACTGATTGCCTCCATTGGCCAGGCGCTGGTCGCGAAGGTCGAGGCCGTCGAAACTTTGCACCAGGCGCGACCCGTGCGACTCGCTTTCCTCTCCGGGAATTTCTTCGCCTTCGCCGCGCTGCCGCGCGATCGAGCGGTTGAGCATGCGATGCCGCGCTTCTTTGAGCGTGGCGTCGTGGGACGCCGTGGCGTTCGAACCCGCGGTTCCTCCGGCGTCGGGGCCGTCTTGCAATGCCGGGTAGCTCGAGAAGGTCGGCGCGAATTCCGGTGCCTGCACACCGTCGCTTCCAAGGGGAAGGGAGACCAGCTTGGCGGTTCCGGCGCTTTGCACCGTTCGAACGTTCGATGCGGCCTGCGCGGCGGTGTGCGCGACAGGGAGCGCGATGGCCAAAACAGCTGCGGCCATCCACCGCTCGATCAACTGAAATTCCCGCGTCATCGGACACTCCGTGGTTTGCAGCGCAATTTGGCGCCATCGGCAACATACCCGAAGGGTCAAGATCGGGCAAGTAGCACGGACGCGGGGTCCGTGCGCGTTGGCCGACCGGCCCTCCTGGCCCTTTCGCGAGAAAAAGTCCGCAAATTCGCGACGTGCGTCGGGGGGTGCACGCAGAGGCATCCCTGACCAGGGCGGAGCGGGCGATGTCGGTGCCAGCGCCGGGCCCGGACGCCGGGCGTCGATCGACGGCGCGACTCAGGAACGGGAGCGCGACCCGTGAGGCTCGGCCTCCTCCGGCGCGGGCCGGTCCAAGCCGATGGAAATCGCGGCGCTTTTCGCGTTGCCGGCATCGCAGGAAGCGAGCGACGTGATCGACATGGCCTCGGGCCGAGCGCGAAGACTTGACCGCGTCGAGCGATATTGCAAACCGGCAGTTTATTCAATCGAAAAAGCAAAAAGCCCCCGTCGCGAGACGGGGGCTTTTCTAATAGTAGCCTGACAATGTCCTACTTTCACACGGGAACCCGCACTATCATCGGCGCTGAGGCGTTTCACTGTCCTGTTCGGGATGGGAAGGAGTGGGACCACCTCGCTATGGTCATCAGGCTTAACCGGTCACCATCTTGCATTGCAATCGCAAGCAAGACAGCCAATTCGTAGAGTCGCGAAGCGCATCACAGCGATTCGATCAGGATTTTGATTGCACAAGGAATTCAATGAAGACGAACGAAACGTTAGCAACCCATTCGACAGTCAAGTCAAAGTTATAGGGTCAAGCCTCACGGGCAATTAGTACTGGTTAGCTTAACGCATTACTGCGCTTCCACACCCAGCCTATCAACGTCCTGGTCTCGAACGACCCTTCAGGGGGCTCA
>JALYHO010000279.1 GCA_030776545.1 Pseudomonadota bacterium
TACACCGAGGGCATCGAGCGCATCAACATCGAACTGAGCCTGCGCAACAAACTCGCCCTGACGGACGCGCTCGAAGCCTTCTTCGTCGCCGGCAAGCTGCCCCTGGGCAAGAGCGACGATGCGGTCGACATCCCTTCGGCCGAGCTGCTGGAGGACCGGGTCCAACAAGCGTTGGCGCTGATCCGCGGCGTCGCTGCCGAGTGGCAGCACTGGCTCACCCACCTCGACGGCACCCGCGAGGGCGCGACCCGCACCCATTTCGAAGACCTGCAGGACCACGTCTTGCGGGCGTCATGGAAAGCGCAGATCCGCGCCCCCCTGCAGGCCCTCTTCGCCGGCTCGGCGTTCAAGCCCATCGTCGACGCCTGCCAGGAGATCCACGGACGGATCCTCAAGGGCAGGGTGTGGGTGGCGCTGCACATGCATGCCGGCGACGGCAACGTGCACACCAACATCCCGGTCAACAGCGACAACTACGAGATGCTGCAAACCGCCCACGAGGTGGTCGCCCGCATCATGCTCCTGGCGCGCTCGCTCGACGGCGTGATCTCCGGCGAGCACGGCATCGGCATCACCAAGCTCGAATTCCTGACCGATTCGGAAACCGCTGCTTTCGCCGACTACAAGCGCCGGGTCGACCCGGAAGGCCGGTTCAACAAGGGCAAGCTGCTGCGCGCCGCGGACCTCAAGGCCGACCTGACCAACGCCTACACGCCGAGCTTCGGGCTGATGGGCCACGAGTCGCTCATCATGCAGCGCAGCGAGATCGGCGCGATCGCGGGCTCGATCAAGGACTGTCTGCGCTGCGGCAAGTGCAAGCCCGTGTGCGCCACGCACGTGCCGCGCGCCAACCTGCTCTACAGCCCGCGCAACAAGATCCTGGCCACCTCTTTGCTGGTCGAGGCTTTTCTCTACGAGGAGCAGACTCGGCGCGGCGTGAGCATCAAGCACTGGGAGGAGTTCGAGGACGTCGCGGACCACTGCACCGTCTGCCACAAGTGCCTCTCGCCGTGCCCGGTAGACATCGATTTCGGCGACGTGTCGATGAACATGCGCAACCTGTTGACCAAGATGGGCAAGAAAAGCTTCCGCCCGGGCAACAAGATGGCGATGATGTTCCTCAACGCGACCCGACCGCAGACCATCAAGTTGTTGCGCATGGGCATGGTCGACGTCGGGTTCAGGCTCCAGCGCGTCGCCAACAACCTGCTGCGCGGGCCCGCCAACAAGCAGACCGCCGCGCCGCCCGCGACGATCGGCACCGCGCCCGTCAAGGAGCAGGTGATCCATTTCGTCAACAAGAAGATGCCGGGCAACCTGCCCAAGAAAACCGCTCGCGCCTTGCTCGACATCGAGGACAAGGACTACGTGCCCATCATTCGCGACCCGAAGACCACCACCAGCGAGACCGAGGCGGTGTTTTATTTTCCCGGGTGCGGGTCCGAGCGTCTGTTCTCTCAGGTGGGGCTCGCCACCCAGGCCATGCTCTGGCGGGCGGGGGTGCAGACCGTGCTGCCCCCGGGCTACCTGTGTTGCGGCTATCCGCAGCGGGGTTCGGGGCAGTTCGACAAGGCCGAGAAAATCATCACCGACAACCGGGTGTTGTTCCATCGGGTGGCCAACACCCTCAACTACCTCGATATCAAGACGGTGGTGGTGAGTTGCGGCACGTGTTATGACCAGCTGCAGGGCTACCAGTTCGAGAAGATTTTCCCGGGCTGCCGGATCATCGACATCCACGAATATCTGCTGGAAAAAGGTGTGACGCTGGGTGGGGGGGTCGGTGCGGGCTACCTCTACCACGACCCCTGCCACACGCCGATGAAGCTGCGCGAACCGATGCAGACGGTCAAGGCGCTGGTGGGGAGCAACGTCTTGGAGAGCAAGCGTTGCTGCGGCGAAAGCGGCACGCTCGGCGTCACCCGGCCGGACATTTCCACGCAGGTCAGGTTTCGCAAGGAAGAGGAACTGCGCCAGGACGAGGTTGCCTTGCGGACCGCGGGGATGGTCGCGCCGACCGGCCCGGTGAAAATCCTCACGTCTTGCCCGAGTTGCCTGCAAGGACTCGCGCGCTATACCGGCGACCTGACCAACGGGCTGCTGGAAGCCGACTACATCGTGGTCGAAATGGCCAATCGCCTGCTGGGGCCGGACTGGCTGCCGGACTACGTGGCACGGGCCAACGACGGCGGAATCGAACGAGTGTTGGTTTGAGGCTGCGATCGCAGGCGCGCAAGCCCTGCAGCAAGTCGCGCTTTGGCCGAGTTCGCGCGCCGGCGTGTCCGGCCGGCCCTCGATTTCGATAAAATTTGCGTCAACTGACGCACCAGGGAGAGCAAGTGGACGCTGTATTACCCATCGACGTTTCAAACGGCCTGAAACTCGATCCCAAGAGGGCGCGCGAGATCGGCGAGGCCTTGTCCAGCCAGTATTGCTTTGCCGAGCCCTTTCCGCACATCGTGCTCGACAACTTTTTGAGCCCGGAACTTGCCAAGGGCATGCTCGAGCATTTTCCAACCGAAAAACTGAATTCGGACGTGGTATTCGACGTCGGTTATGCCGGGCATCACAAGCGCCAAATCCTGCCTGCCGACTGCGACGATTTTTGCCGCCGGGCCTTCGATTTTTTCAATTCCCAGCCGTTCCTCGAGTTTCTCGAAGGGTTGTCGGCGATCGACGGCCTGCTTCCGGACCCCTATTTCGTGGGAGGCGGCTTCCATGAAATCGGCACCGGGGGGAAATTGGGCATCCACGCCGATTTCCGGATCAACAACAAACTCCACGTCTCGCGCCGGATGAACGTCATCGTTTATCTGAACGAAAATTGGAAGCCCGAGTTCGGCGGCTCCCTGGAACTCTGGAGCCGCGACATGCAGTCCAAGGTGAAGAGCGTCGAGCCGGTCTGGAACCGCTGCGTTATTTTCAACACCGACGCCGATTCCTATCACGGGCACCCGGACCCCCTGACGACGCCGGAAGGGGTGCTGCGTCGCTCGATCGCTCTCTACTACTACACCGCGTCGAAATCGGTCTACGACGAGGTGCCGAACATGTCGACCCTCTATGCGGCGCGACCCGGCGAGCAAGGCCAGGCGCGCCGCGAAGCGATCCAGTTGCGGCGCCAGCAGCACGTGGAGCAATGGGTGCCGCCGGCCCTGTTGCGCTATTCGCGCGCGCTCGCGCGGCGGGTGCGCAAGCTCACAGCGGCCAAACCCGGCTAGGCGGCTCGCCCCCCCGAGGTTCGTTCGAAAGCCCTCTCGTCCTTCGGGCCCGGGGCCTTCAGTACACTCGCAGGCCACACCACACCACTCCAGGCACCGCATGGCCGGCTTGACCGCGAACACGCCGCAACCTACCTCCATCACCGTGCACCAGCGTTCCCGCGTGCTCGAGGTCGGGTTTTCGGACGGCGCGCGTTTCGAGATCCCGTTCGAGCTGATGCGGGTCTACTCCCCCTCGGCCGAAGTCCAGGGCCACGGACCCGGGCAGGAGGTGTTGCAAACCGGCAAGCGAGACGTCGAGATCGAGGCGCTCGAGCCCGTTGGAAATTACGCGGTGCAGCCCATTTTTTCCGATGGACACCGCACCGGGATCTTTTCCTGGGACTACCTCTACTTTCTGGGCTCGACGCAGGAAAAGCTCTGGCGCCAATATCACGACCGTTTGCGCGCGGCCCATGCCGAGCGCGACGCGCCCATGACGACCGGCGCGGCGGCGGCCTGCGGCCATTCCCACTGACACGTAGAGTCACCGAGTTTTTCCGCATGAGCAACACCCATTTCGGCTTCCAGACCGTCGACGAAACCCAGAAGGCGGATCGGGTTCGTGGCGTGTTCGATTCCGTCGCTCCCAAGTACGACCTGATGAACGACCTCATGTCGATGGGGCTGCACCGGGTCTGGAAGGCCTACACGGTCGCGGTCGCCAACCTGCGCGAAGGCCAGCGCGTGCTGGACATCGCCGCCGGCACGGGCGATTTGTCCCAGGCCTTCGCCAAGCGCGTGGGCCCGACGGGCATGGTGGTTCACAGCGACATCAACGAGGCGATGTTGCGCCAGGGCCGTGACCGCTTGCTCGACCGGGGCCAGATCCTGCCGAGCCTCATCTGCGACGCCGAGGCGCTGCCTTTCGCGACGCAGGTGTTCGATTTCGTCAGCGTCGCCTTCGGTTTGCGCAACATGACCCGCAAAGATGTCGCCCTGGCGGAGATGAACCGGGTGTTGCGGCCCGGCGGTCGTCTGGCGGTCCTGGAGTTCTCCCAGGTGGCGCCGCCTCTCAAGAAAGCCTACGACTGGTATTCGTTCCACGGGCTGCCGCGGATCGGCCAGTGGGTCGCCGGCGATGCGCAAAGCTACCGCTACCTGGCCGAGTCGATCCGCATGCACCCTGGGCAGGCCGAACTCAAGGCCATGATGAAGACGGCGGGCTTCGGCCATGTCGACGTCCACAACCTCAGCGCCGGGGTGGTCGCGCTCCATGTCGGCGTCAAGTGCTGACCATGCGTCGCCAGGCCTGAGCACCGTGCGTCACCTGCCGCGTACCGTCCTGCTCGGCAGCATCGGTCTGCTCGCATGCACCGCCCAACCGGCCAGTGCGGCCGCGTTCGGCGGCTACGCGTCCCCGCTCGGCTGGTTCACCGCGTTGGCGGCGCTGCTCCTGATCCCGGGCTGGTCCGGACACCTTCCGGGCATGGCGCTGGTGACGGCGGGCGGCGGCCTCGTGGTCGCGATCGGCGCGGCCTGGCTGTTGCGCTGGCAGGTGTCGGGTCGGGCGCTCGCGCTGCGCG
>JALYHO010000280.1 GCA_030776545.1 Pseudomonadota bacterium
GGCGGACCCCGTGCGCGGCAAGATCGGCCGACACCTGGTCGCCGCAAATGCGCCGCAGCACCTCGTCAGCGCCTTCGCAGCTGACCAGGACCGTGGCACCGCGCAGGTAGCTGGCGGGCGTTTCGACATTGCGCCACTGGGCGTCGACCTGGGTGGAGGCGCAGCCGACCACGGCGGCGGCGACTGCGGTGGCCAGGGTGACGGCGGTCAAGGATGAGGGCATGGCGAGTCTCCGGGCGGCCTGACGATGGTGCAGTATGGGCAAAGCCCGAGGGGCCGTCATTCCCCTGCGCAGCGCCGGGGGAATTTCGTCACGTCGGCGTGAGTTTGGCAACCGACAGCGCCAACCATTTCATGCCGTGGCGTCCGAAATTGATCTGTGCCCGGGCATCGGCCCCGCTGCCCTCGAGCGTCACGACGACGCCCTCGCCGAACTTGTTGTGGAAAACGCCCTGCCCCGACCGCAGGCCGTGATCGGGCGCCTTGGGCACCAGCGCGGGCGGCTTCACGTCCCCCGTGCCGACGATCGAGTGCAGTCCCGAACCGCGCTCCCAGGCCGAGCGGTAGTCGCGCTCGAATCCGGCGCCGAAGCCCTGATTGCGCGGCGTGATCCACTTCAGCGCCGCCTCGGGCAGCTCCTTGAGGAAGCGGCTGCGGGCGTTGTAGCGCGTCTGGCCATGCAGCATGCGGGTCTGCGAAAAACTCAGGTAGAGGCGTTTGCGCGCCCGCGTGATGGCCACATACATGAGGCGCCGCTCCTCCTCCAGGCCCCCGGGATCGGCCGCGGAATTCTCGTGCGGGAACAGACCCTCCTCGAGCCCGGTGATGAAGACGCAATCGAACTCGAGGCCCTTGGCGGAATGCACCGTCATCAGCTGGATCGCGTCCTGGCCCGCCTGGGCCTGGTTGTCGCCGGCTTCGAGCGACGCGTGGGTCAGGAAGGCCGCCAGGGGCGACATGATTTCGCCCGTTTCGGCATCGGGCGGCTGCGCCAGCGCCTGGGCCAAGGGCTCGATGTGGCCGCTCGCCGGCTCGGCGTCGGGCAGGTTGAATTCGGCCCGGCCGGCCTCGCGGTGTTCATCGACCGGCAGCGCCACGGCGTCCTTTCCGAACCCCTCCTGGGTCACGAAGGCCTCTGCCGCGTTGACGAGCTCCTCAAGGTTTTCGATCCGGTCCTGGCCTTCCTTGTCGGTCTTGTAGAAGGTCAGCAGGCCCGAGGCGTCCAGCATGTGCTCGATGATGTCGCGCAAGGTCATGCCGCGCGTGAACTCGCGCATGCCGTCGATGAGCGCGGTGAAGGCCTGCAAGTTGGTGCCGGCCTTGCCGCTCAGCGCCCCGACGCTTTGGTAGAGGCTGCGGCCGCTGGTGCGCGCGGCGTCCTGGAGTTGCTCGACCGAGCGCGCGCCGATGCCGCGGGTCGGGAAATTCACGACCCGCAAAAAGCTCGTGTCGTCGCTCGGGTTCTCGATCAGGCGCAGATAGCTGAGCGCATGCTTGACCTCGGCGCGCTCGAAAAATCGCAGGCCGCCGTACACCTTGTAGGGAATGCCGGCGTTGAAGAGCGCGCTCTCCATCACCCGGCTCTGGGCGTTGCTGCGGTAGAGCAGCGCGATGTCGCTGCGCGGCGTGCCTTCGCGGTGCAACTGCTGGGCTTCTTCGACGAACCACTGGGCCTCGGCGAAGTCGCTCGTCGCTTCGCGCACCCGCACCGGTTCGCCGGGGCCGGCCTCGGTGCGCAGGTTCTTGCCCAGCCGGTTCTGGTTGCGCGAGATCAATTCGTTGGCGGCGTCCAGGATGTTGCCGAACGAACGGTAGTTGCGCTCGAGCTTGATGACCTGCTCGACCCGGAACTCGCGTTCGAAGGCCGCCATGTTGCCGACCTGGGCGCCGCGAAAGGCGTAGATGCTCTGGTCGTCGTCGCCGACGGCGAAGACCGCGGCCTGCGGCCCCGCGAACACCTTGAGCCAGGCGTATTGCAGCCGATTGGTGTCCTGGAACTCGTCCACCAGGATGTGGGCGAAGCGGTGCTGGTAGTGTTCCCGCAACGCCGTGTGGTCCCGCATCATCTCGTAGGTGCGCAGCATCAGTTCGGCGAAGTCGACCACGCCTTCGCGCTGGCACTGCGCCTCGTAGGCTTCGAAGACCTGCACCCGGACGCGCGAGGTTTCGTCGCGTACCTCGCAGTCTTTCGGCCGATGGCCGTTCTCTTTCGAGCCGGCGATGAACCAGGTCAGCTCCTTCGGCACGAAACGCTCTTCGTCCAGCCCCATCGCCTTGATGACCCGCTTGACCGCCGACAGCTGGTCGCCCGAGTCGAGAATCTGAAAGCCCTGGGGCAGCCCGGCCAGCTTCCAGTGGGCCCGCAGGAAGCGGTTGCACAGGCCGTGGAAGGTCCCGATCCACATGCCGCGCACGGGGATCGGCAGCATCGCGCCCAGGCGCGTGAGCATTTCCTTGGCGGCCTTGTTGGTGAAGGTGACCGCCATCACGCCGCCCGGCGAGAGCTGCCCGGTCTGGATCAGCCAGGCGATGCGGGTGGTGAGCACCCGGGTCTTGCCCGAGCCGGCGCCCGCCAGGATGAGCGCGGGCTGCGCCGGCAGCGTCACGGCGGCCAGCTGTTCGGGGTTGAGGTGTTGGAGCAGCGCGTTCGCGCTCGAATCGGACCGCGGCGCTGCTGCGTCGGCTGGAGGCATCATCGGTCGATTCTAGGACGCGACGAGTCCTCAGGCCTGATCGACGACCGTGTCCTTGGCGGCCGGCCCTTCGCGGTGGCCGAGCTGGAAAAAGATGCACGCCGCCAGGACCGACAACAAGCCCACGCACACATACGTGGCATGGAACATGTGCATCAGGCCTTCGACCGAGCTGGTCGGCGGCGTGCCGCCGAATGCCGCCAGCAGCGCGCCCGCCGCCGCCACGCCCAGGCTCATCGAGAGCTGCATCACCACGGACAGGAGGCTGTTGCCCGCGCTGGCGCGCGTGTCGTCCAGGTCGCCCAGGGTGAGCGTGTTCATGGCCGTGAACTGCATCGAATTGACGACCCCGAAGAACGCCAGTTGCAGCAGGATGAGCCAGGCTGGCGTGCTGCGCGACACCAGTCCGAAGCTCGCGATCATGCAGCCCAGCAACAGCGTGTTGACGGTCAGCACCCGCTGGTATCCGTAGCGCTCGATGGTCGGCACGGCCAGGAACTTGATCATCATCGCCCCGAGCACCACCGGCACCATGCTGAGTCCCGCGCGCGTGGGCGCATAGCCGAGGGCGATCTGCAGGAAGAGCGGCGTCAGGAACGGCATCGCCCCGCTGCCCAGGCGGGAGAACAAGTTGCCCAGGATGCCGACCGCGAAAGTCGGAATCTGGAACAGCCGCAGCGAAAACAGCGCTGCCTCGGTGCGCGCGGCGTGGACCCAGTAGCCAGCCATCGCGGCCAGGCCGCCCATGACCATCAGCATCGACAGCGCCACGCTCAACGCGTGCTCGCCGAGGCCTTGCAGGCCGAGCGAGACCAGCACCAGACCGAGCGAGAACAGCAAGAAGCCCGGCCAGTCGAACGGCTGGTCCGCTGCGCCCCGCAAATTGGGCATGATGCGCAGCGCCGCGGCGATGCCCAGGGCCCCGACCGGCAGGTTGATCAGGAACACCCAGTGCCAGGTCGCCACTTCGACCAGCCAGCCCCCGAGGGGCGGACCGACCAGCGGCCCGAGCAGGCCCGGGATGGTCACGAAGGCGAGCACCTTGAGCAGTTCGCCGCGCGGGTAGGCGCGCAAGATGGTCAGCCGCCCGACCGGCAGCAGCAGCGCGCCGCCGATGCCCTGGAACACCCGGGCGACGACCAGCCAGCTCAGGCTCGGCGACAGCGCGCAGGCGAGCGAGCCCAGACTGAAAAGCACCAGGGCGGCGATGAACGCATGCAGCGTGCCGAACCGGTCCGCGAGCCAGCCCGAGGCCGGAATGAAGAGCGCCACCGTCAACAGGTAGGCAATCACCACCGACTGCATCCGCAGCGGGCTTTCACCCAGGTCGTGCGCGATCGCGGGCAGGGTGGTGTTGAGTATCGTCCCGTCCAGGGTCTGCATGAAGAACGCGATCGCGACCACCCAGGGCAGCAATCGTTTGGTGGTGGGATCGAGCACTCCGAAACTCCAACGGCCAACGGCGGGCGTCGAGTGTAGACGGGCGCTGCCGCGGCCGGTCACTGCGTAGAATCCCAGGCCCGGTGGCGTCATTGCGACCGGATTCGATCCCAGCCTGAGGCGATGCCACCATGGAAATCTTCGACTACGACAATGTTTTGCTGCTGCCGCGCAAGTGCCGGGTCGAGAGCCGCTCGGAGTGCGACACCTCGATCCAGTTCGGCGCCCACACATTCAACCTGCCGGTGGTGCCGGCCAACATGAAGACCGTCGTCGACGAGTCGATCACCGAGTGGCTCGCCGCCAACGGCTACTTCTACGTCATGCACCGCTTCGACGTCGACAACGTCGCCTATGCGAGGCGCATGCGTGCCAAAGGTTTGATCGTCTCGCTGAGCTCGGGCGTGAAACCGGCCGACTACGCGGTCATCGACCGGCTGGCCGAGGACGGCGTCGGGGCCGACTACGTCACGATCGACATCGCGCACGGCCATGCCGACAGCGTGCAGAAAATGATCCTGCACATCAAGAAGAAACTGCCCCGTGCCTTCGTGATCGCCGGCAACGTCGCCACGCCCGAAGCGGTGATCGACCTGGAAACCTGGGGCGCCGACGCGACCAAGGTCGGGGTCGGGCCCGGCAAGGTCTGCATCACCAAGCTCAAGACCGGTTTCGGCACGGGCGGCTGGCAACTCTCCGCGCTCAAGTGGTGCGCCCGGGTGGCGACCAAACCCATCATCGCCGACGGCGGCATCCGCGACCACGGAGACATCGCGAAAAGCATCCGCTTCGGCGCGTCGATGGTGATGATCGGCTCGCTCTTCGCCGGGCACGAAGAGTCGCCGGGAAAGACGGTCGAGGTCGACGGCAAGCTGTTCAAGGAATATTACGGGTCGGCATCGGACTTCAACAAGGGCGAGTACAAGCATGTCGAGGGCAAACGCATACTCGAGCCCATCAAGGGGCGGCTCGCGGACACCCTGCGCGAAATGCGCGAGGACGTCCAGAGTTCGATCTCCTACGCGGGCGGGACGCGGCTGACGGATGTGCGCAAGGTGAACTACGTGATCCTGGGTGGCGACAATGCGGGGGAGCATTTGTTGATGTAGGGGGGTGTCCGGGTCGGGTGGGGGGCTTGCGGGGGCCTTGCGCCAGGCGGCGTGTCTTGCGGTGAACGGCCCTTCGACATGCTCGGGGCGAACCGGGGGGTGGCCCTGATTCATACCGGTCTTGGTTTGGCTGGGCACGCGCCGCACCCCCAATACAATCGCCCCCACCATGACAGACCTCGCCAAATCGTTCGAACCCGCGGCCATCGAGGCCCGATGGATTGCGCGCTGGGAGCAGAGCGGCCACTACGCGCCGACGCTCGATCCGGGCAAGCCGTCGTTCAGCATCCAGTTGCCGCCGCCCAACGTAACCGGCACGCTGCACATGGGTCACGGCTTCAATCATTCCATCATGGACGCCCTCACCCGCTACCACCGGATGTGCGGGTTCAATACGCTCTGGCTGCCGGGAACCGACCACGCAGGCATCGCGACCCAGATCGTGGTCGAGCGCCAGCTGCAGGACGAGGGCAAGAGTCGCCATGCCCTGGGCCGCGAGGCTTTTCTCGCGCGGGTCTGGGAGTGGAAAGGCCGCAGCGGCGACACCATCACGGGCCAGATGCGCCGGCTCGGCGACTCGGTCGACTGGTCGCGCGAGTACTTCACGATGGACGCGCGCCAATCCGCCGTCGTCAACGAGACCTTCGTCCGCCTCTACGACGAGGGCCTCATCTACCGCAAGAAGCGCCTCGTGAGCTGGGACCCGGTGCTGCGGTCCGCGGTCTCCGACCTGGAAGTCGTGAGCGAGGAAGAAGACGGTTTCCTCTGGCACATCCGCTACCCGCTCGCGGACGGCTCGGGGTCACTCGTGGTCGCGACCACGCGGCCGGAAACCATGTTGGGCGATACCGCGGTGATGGTGCATCCCGAAGACGAGCGCTACGCGGCGCTGGTCGGCAAGGAGGTGCGGCTGCCGCTCAGCGACCGCCCGATCCCGGTTATCGCCGACCGCTACGTCGACCGCGATTTCGGCACCGGAGTGGTCAAGGTCACGCCGGCGCACGACGCCAACGACTACGCGGTCGGCCAGCGCCACGGCTTGGCCATCATCGGTGTGCTGGCGCTCGACGCGACCGTCAACGACAACGCGCCGCCGGCCTACCGCGGGCTCGACCGCTTCGTCGCGCGCAAGAAGGTGGTGGCCGATCTCGACGCACTCGGCCTGCTGGTCGAGACGAAAAAGCACCGGCTCATGGTGCCGCGCTGCGAGCGCACCGGCCAGGTCGTCGAGCCCATGCTCACCGACCAATGGTTCATGGCGATGACCCAACCCGGCCGCGAAGGCGAATCGATCGCGGGCCGGGCGATCCGCGCGGTGCAAGACGGCGAGGTGCGCTTCGTGCCGCCGCAATGGGTCAACACGTGGAACCACTGGATGAGCAACATCCAGGACTGGTGCATCTCGCGCCAGCTGTGGTGGGGTCACCAGATCCCGGCGTGGTACGGCAGCGGCGATGAGATCTTCGTCGGCCGCAGCGAGGCCGAGGCCCGCGCCAAAGCCGAGGCGGCCGGCTACCGCGGCCCCCTGACCCGGGACGAGGACGTGCTCGACACCTGGTACTCGGCGGCCCAGTTTCCGTTCTCGACCCTGGGTTGGCCGGCCCCCACGATCGAGCAAGACCTGTTCTTGCCTTCGACGGTGCTGGTGACGGGCTACGACATCATCTTTTTCTGGGTCGCCCGAATGATCATGATGACCCTGCACTTCACGGGCCGGGTGCCGTTCCGCAATGTCTACATCCACGGCCTGGTGCACGACGCCCAGGGCAAGAAGATGAGCAAGAGCGAAGGCAACGTGATCGACCCGGTCGACCTGGTCCAGGGGGTGGACCTCGACACGCTGGTGCGCAAGTCGACTTCGGGATTGCGTCGGCCCGAAATCGCGCCGCGCATCGAAGCGCGGGTGCGCAAGGAGTTCCCCGACGGCATGCCGGCCTACGGCGCCGACGCGCTGCGTTTCACGATGGCCTCCTACGCCAGTCTGGGCCGCCAGATCAACTTCGACACGAAGCGCTGCGAGGGCTACCGCAACTTCTGCAACAAGCTCTGGAACGCGGCCAAGTTCGTGCTCATGAACTGCGAAGGCCAGGACTGCGGGCTCCTCGAGCACGCCAAGGCCGATTGCGCGCCAGGGGGCTCCGCGCATGGTTATCTACGCTTCAGCCCCGCCGACAAATGGATCACCGGCGAGCTGCAGCGCGTCGAGGCGGCGGTCGCGCAGGGGTTTTCGGACTACCGCCTGGACAACGTCGCCAATGCGATCTATGCCTTTGTCTGGGACGAGTACTGCGACTGGTACATCGAAATCGCCAAGGTCGAACTCGCCGTGGCGGCCGCCACCGGCGACGCGGCAGGCGCTCGGGCCGCCCGCCGCACGCTGATTCGCACGCTCGAGACCGTGTTGCGGCTGATGCATCCGGTGATGCCGTTCATCACGGCCGAACTCTGGGAGGCGGTGGCACCGGTCGCCGGTCGGCATGCACCGGGGGCGGGTATCGTCAACGCGCCCTACCCCAAGGCGCAGCTGGAAAAAATCGACCCCGACGCGAACGCCTGGGTGGCGCGCCTGAAGTCCGTCGTGGGCACGGTGCGCGCGATGCGCAGCGACATGAACCTGCAGGCCCGGGTCCCCCTTTGCGCCATCGGGGACACGGCGTTCATCACCGCGGCCGAGCCCTTCCTCAAAACGCTCGCCAAGGTGTCGGAGGTCAGACACTATGCCGACGACGCCGGCTTCGCGGCGGTGACGCGCAGCGCCGCGGTGTCGGTGTCGGGCGCGGCGCGGCTGGCGTTGCATGTCGAGATCGACGTCGGCGCCGAAACCGCGCGCCTGGCCAAGGAGATCGCTCGCCTCGAGGCGGAGATCGCCAAGGCGGCGTCCAAGCTCGCGAGTGCGAGTTTCGTCGCGCGCGCGCCGGCCGCGGTGGTGGCTCAGGAACAGCAGCGCGTCGCCGACTTCACGGCGACGATGGCTCGGCTGCGAGATCAGCAGGCTCGCTTGGTTGCGTCGCCCTGAAGGTGCGTTGGAGGCTGCCTCCGGCGCCCAGCAGTTCGTCGATGCGGCGCGCCACGGTCCAGGCGCTGCGCAGCCGCGATTCGCGGGTGGTGCTGGCCAGGCGCGGCGTGATCTGCAGGTTCTCGATGCCGTGCAGTGGCCGGCCGATCTCGAGGGCGCCGGGTTCCAGGCTGTCCAGCCAGGCCGCCGAGATCCGACCGCTGTCGAGCGCATCGGCGAGCGACGCCTCATCGAACAAGGCCGAGTGGGCGATGCTCACGAGCACCTGGTTGGGCTTGCAGAACGGCAGGAAACGCTCCCCCAGAAGCCCGTGATAACGGCGGAAATAAGCCAACTGAACGCAGACCGCGTCCGACTGCTCGAGCAGTTCGCGCAGCCCCAGCGGTTGCACTTTCCAGCGCTCGAACACGCTGTCGGTCGCGTGCAGGCTGGGGTCGTAGCCGATCAGTCGGGAACCGAAGCCGGAGAGCATCTGCGCCATGGTGCGCGCCGCCGGCGCCATTCCCACCAGTCCCACGGTCGCCGCGCCGAGTTCACGCCCGACCAGCATGCCGTCGGACCCCAGGACGGGCACCCGGCGCAGCATCGAGAGCAGCGCCCCGATCATGAATTCGGCTTCGGCCTGGGCGGTGGCGGTGAGCCCACGCACCACCTCGACCCGGGCCCGGGCGCAGGCGTCGAGGTCGACGTTCTCCGCGCCCGCGCTGACCCGTCCCACCGCCCGCAGCACCGGGGCGTAGTGCAGCGCCTGCGTATCGATCGTCACCGCCGGCGGCACGATCAGCGCGCGCACGTTGTAGAGCGACTGCCGGAACGCCCGCGGGTCGCTCGCCAGTTCGGGGGCGTATCGGACGGCATAACGCTCTTCCAGCCAGCGCATCACGTCCGCCTCCAGCGGCTCGATGATCAGCAGATCCATGCTGCAACGTTCGGCCGACCGGGGTCGCGGGGTGACGTCGAACGCTCGTGGCGGGACACCATGCCAAAATGAAGTTTGAACACCGATAGAACCAGCTGAAGGGATTGTAAGTAAATGTTAGTCACCAAAGCTATCTTTCCCGTGGCCGGTCTCGGCACACGTTTTTTGCCGGCGACCAAGGCTCAGCCCAAGGAAATGCTCCCGGTGGTGGACAAGCCGCTGATCCAGTACGCGGTGGAGGAAGCGTACGAAGCTGGCGTACGCGAAATGATTTTCGTGACGGGGCGTCATAAGCGTCCCATCGAGGATCACTTTGACATGACTTTCGAGCTGGAGGTAGCCCTCGAACAGGCGGGTAAGCAAGAGTTACTGGACGTGGTCCGCAGCGTCAAACCCGAGGACATGGAATGCATCTACGTGCGCCAGCCGCAGGCACTCGGCCTGGGCCACGCCGTCCTGTGCGCCCAGCGTCTGGTCGGCAACCAGCCTTTCGCGGTGCTGTTGGCCGATGACCTCATGGTCGGCCAAAAACCCATCCTGCAGCAGATGGTCGAGCAGTACAACGAGTGGCGCGTCTCCATCCTGGCGGTGCAGGAAGTGCCGCGCGAGCACACCCGCCGCTACGGCATCGTCGACGGGTCGCGCATCAACGACCACCTGATGGACGTGAGCCGCATCGTCGAGAAACCGGCCCCGGAAGACGCCCCTTCGCTGCTCGGCGTGGCGGGCCGCTACATCCTGACGCCGGGCGTGTTCCATGAAATCGCGAGCCAGCAGCGCGGCGTGGGCGGAGAAATCCAGCTCACCGATGGAATTGCCGGGCTGCTGCGCCGCGAAAAGGTCTTCGCCTACCGCTACGAGGGCAAGCGGTACGACTGCGGCAGCAAGGAGGGTTTCCTGCAGGCCAACGTCGAACTGGCGTTGATCCACCCGGTCCTCGGCCCTGGTTTTCGGGAGTACCTGAAGGGCGTGGAGATCTGAAACGCTGACTAGCGCCGGCGCAGGAAATGCACGAACTCGTCGGCGCCGCTCTCCTGCTCAACCAGTTCGTTGCCGGTCTGGCGTGCAAAGGCCTGGAAATCGCGCACCGAACCCGGGTCCGTGGCCAGCACTTTGAGCACCTGGCCGCTGAGCATCTCGGCCAGCGCCTTCTTGGCCTTCAATATCGGCAACGGACAATTCAAGCCGCGGGTGTCGAGTTCTTTATGGGCGTCCATGGTCGATCCTGGGGTGTCGTTCATTCTAGTGGCGCGCCTGTGGCTGCGCTCACGCCCGTGACGGCTGGTCGAGCCACTGCGGCGTGAAGCCGCGACCGGTCAGCCAGTCGGCCAGGGCGTAGCCGGTGCCGGCCCGCCAGCACTTGAGGTCCTCGGGGCGGTAGAGCCGGTATTCGGCGAGTTCCGGCGACAGCGAAATCTCGCCGCGCGCCACCACGTGGTAGGCGACGATGAGCTGGTTCATGCGCTGGAAGTCGTAGACCCCGATGAGTTTCGAAGACTCGACTCGCAGGCTGGTTTCTTCCAGGACTTCGCGCGCCGTGCCTTCTTCCGGCGTTTCGCCGGCCTCCATGAAGCCGGTGATGAGCGCGAACATGCGGCCCGGCCAGGCGGCATTGCGCGCCAGCAGCACCTGCCCGTCGCGATCCGCCAGTTCGACGACCGCGGCGAGCACCGGGGTCGGGTTGTTCCAGTGGGTCCAGTCGCAGGCGGGGCACCGCAGCCGCTCTTTCTCGCCCCCGTCCTCGGGCTTGATGATCAGCTGCAGCGGGGTCGCGCAGGACGGACAGAATTTCGGTGCTGGGTTCATGCGTGAGATCGGACGGGCAGGTCAGGCGGGAAACACACCGGTGGACAGGTAGCGGTCGCCACGGTCGCAGACGACGAACACGATGGTCGCGTTGTCGACCTGGCGCGCCAGTTGCAGCGCGACCCAGCAGGCGCCGGCCGCCGAGATGCCGGCGAATAGCCCCTCCTCGGCCGCCAGGCGACGCGCCATGTCCTCGGCATCGGCCTGGCTCACATAGACCAGCTCGTCGATGAAGGTCGGGTCGTAGATCTTGGGCAGATAGGCCTCGGGCCACTTGCGGATGCCCGGGATGCGCGAGCCTTCGCTCGGTTGGGCGCCGATCACGCGCACGGTCGCGCTCTGCTCCTTCAGGTAGCGCGACGTGCCGGTGATGGTGCCGGTCGTTCCCATCGCGCTGACGAAGTGGGTCACCTGGCCGTGGGTATCGCGCCAGATCTCGGGCCCGGTGGTCTCATAGTGGATGCGCGGGTTGTCGGCGTTGGCGAACTGGTCGAGCACCCGGCCCTTGCCGTCGCGCTGCATCTGCTCGGCCAGGTCCCGCGCGTACTCCATTCCGCCCGAGCGGGGGGTGAGGATGAGTTCGGCGCCGAACGCCTTCATGGTCTGGGCGCGCTCGACGCTCAGGTCCTCCGGCATGATCAGCAGCATCCGATAGCCGCGCACCGCGGCCGCCATCGCCAGGGCGATGCCCGTGTTGCCCGAGGTCGCCTCGATCAGCGTGTCGCCGGGGCGGATGTCGCCGCGCTCCTCGGCGCGTCGGATCATGCTGATGGCGGGCCGGTCCTTGACCGAACCCGCCGGGTTGTTGCCTTCGAGCTTGCCGAGGATCACGTTGCCGCGCTGCGCGTCGGCGGGGCCCGGCAGGCGCACCAGACGCACCAGCGGGGTGTTGCCGATGATGTCTTCGACGGTGGGGTAGCGGGGCGGAGGGGGGGAGGAGATGGACGCGACGCTCATGCCCCCGATTCTCGCAGGCGGGACGCCTTTTTGCTCCGCGGGTCTCCTGGTGCCTCGGGCCGGACTCGAACCGGCACCCCTTTCGAGACTTGATTTTGAGTCAAGCGCGGCTACCGATTACGCCACCGAGGCAGGGGCGTCGATTGTGCCATGCGCGGCGCCGCCGACGCCGGCTGTCCGTATGCGGCGCCGGGCTGCCGCCGTGCGGTCACCGTGCCCACTTAGACTCGGGGCCTTCGCTGCCTCTCGGAAACCGCATGCCCCCGCTGCCCCCATTGACCCAAGCCCTGCTGCTGATCAACGTCGCGGCCTTTTGCGTGAAATATTTCGCCGACGGCCTGCTCGTCCGGGCCTTCGGGCTCTGGCCGCTCGGCCATGGATTTCTGCCGTGGCAGTTGGTGACCTATGCGTTCCTGCATGATGGCCTGGCCCACATTTTCTTCAACATGCTCGGTCTTTGGATGTTCGGCTCCGACCTGGAGCGGCTGTGGGGCCCCAAGCGCTTCATGCAGTTCTACTTCGCCAGCGTCTTGACGGCAGCGTTGACCCAACTGCTCTTCGCGGCGCTGAACGGCGCGGTCTACCCGACCATCGGCGCGTCGGGCGGCCTGTTCGGGCTGCTGCTGGGCTTCGGGATGATGTTCCCGAACCGCATGATCATGCCGCTCTTCCCGCCCATCCCGATGAAAGCCAAGGTGTTCGTCGCGGTGTTCGGCGGACTCGAACTGCTGTTCGGAGTGACCGGGACGCTCGAAGGCGTGGCCCACTTCGCGCACCTCGGCGGCATGCTCGGCGGCTTTCTGATGATCCGGTATTGGCAGGGCAAGCTGCCGTTCGGCAAGTAGGGCGCTCCAGGCCGCGTCAGTAGCCACGTTCCCGGTCGACCAACTGGGGTGGCGGCGCGCCCTGCGCGACCTGGCGCAGCCCCGCCACGAACTGCGCCGCGATCGTCGCGGGATGCGACTGCGCGGCGATATGGGGCGTGATCGTGATGCCGGGGACCGACCAGAGCGGGTCGTCGGAGGCCATCGGCTCGTTGCACTGGACGTCGAGAGCGGCGCCGGCGAGCTGGCCGCTGCGCACCGCCGCGATCAGGTCCGGTTCGACGACGTGCGCGCCGCGCGCGATGTTGATGACGTAGGCGCCTCGGGGCAGCAAGGCCAGCCGGCGCGCATTCAGGATGCCCTCGGTCTGGGGCGTCAACGGCAGGGCGCAAACCAGCAGATCGCTCGCCGCCAGGAGTGTCTCGAGCGGGCCGCCGACGCTGCGGCTCCAGCCCGTGACGGAAAACCCGACCGCGCTCATGAGGCGCGCGATGGCGCCTCCCATGGTGCCGGTGCCGAGCACCGCGACCCGGTGGCGTGCCGTCGTGACCGGCTGGCGCCGCCACGCCCGCTCGCGTTGCTGGGCCTCGTAGGTCGGCAGGTCGCGGGCGTGACGCAATGCCATCATGACCACGAACTGCGCGATGCCCTCGGCCTGTTCGGTGTCGACGATGCGCGAGACCGGAACCTCGGCCGGCAACCCTGGCACCAGCAATTTTTCGACGCCGGCGGCGACCGAGCACACCCAGCGCAGGCGCGGCAGCCGGCCCGCGAGATCGGGCGGGATGCGCCATGCCAACACCGCCTCGACCGAGGCGAGTTCGGCCTCGGAAAGGTCGGCGCGAAACGCCAGCATCTCGACGTCGGGGGCAATCGCACGGACCGCCTCGATGAAAGGCGCGGCGGGGATCGGGTCGACGAGCAGCAAGGTTTTCATGTCGCGAATGATCCTTCAGGACGAGCGGGTGCGGGGTGCACGGTCGGGACGACGCGCCGGCACGCCTGCAGGCCTTCGACCGGGGTCGGGTAGTGCAGGCGCAATTTCAGCTCCGTTCTCAGGCGTCGGTTCGAGAGCCGGCGCGACTCGCCCATGAAGCTCAGTTGCATGGGCGAGAGGGTCGCCCGTGCCTGCTCGGGCGTCACGCGTGGCGGCCGCGGTCGCCCTTCGAGGTCGGCGGCCAGGTCGAAATACTCGCCCATGCGCAGTTCGCTGTCGTCGCAGGCATGGACGATGCGCTGCGGACGGCCCCGGAACAATGCGGCGGCGCAAGCCCGGGCCAGGTCGTCGGCATGAATGTGGTTGGTGTAGACATCGTGGTGCGCCTCCAGCACCGGCAGGCCGCGGGCCAGACGCTGGCGCGGATGACGCGTGTCGGCATAGATGCCCGGGATCCTCAGCACGGTCACGCAAGCCCCGAAGGCGCGCCCGTACCAGCGCAGGCGCTGCTCGGCGGCGACGCGCCGGACGGCGCGCGGTGTCGCCGGGGCCACGGTCCGGGTTTCGTCCAGCCGGGCTCCGGCGCAGTCGCCATAGACGCCACTGGTGCTGCCGTAGACGATGCGCC
>JALYHO010000281.1 GCA_030776545.1 Pseudomonadota bacterium
GTGTCGAACGCATCGGGGCCCCGCCTCCCCCGCTTTCGGCGCCGAGCGGCAACTGCGCGGCCCCGGTGGCAAGACCCCGAGCGGTCTCCGGCGATGCCGGAAGTTCCGACGCCGGGGTTGGCCGCCCGGCCACCAAGGTCGGTGCGTAGGCCGCATCGAATGTCGTGGCATCGAAGGGGCTGGGCACCGCCTGGGCGACCATCGGCCGGGTGGTTTCGTGACGAACGGCCTCGGGCGGTTCGATTCGACCCGCAAGCGCCGCACGCACGGCGCCGACATTCTGCGGCCGCTCCAGTGGTCGCACCCCGAGCATCCAGGCCATCACGCGCATGAACTGCGGCGAAATGCCCGGCACCGCGCGTCCCGCGATGGGCTCGACTTCGGCCTCCACCACCCGCGCCGTCGCGGGCGCGGGCGGAGACCCGAACACCAGGAAGTGCAGGACCGCACCGAGCGCATAGAGGTCGGTCCAGGGGCCCTGCCGCATCGTGGCCATCTCGGCGTACTGCTCGATCGGGGCGTAGCTGGGCTTGATGATTGCGGTGAGGTTGTCGTTGCGGTCGCTGATGACTCGCCGCGCGGCGCCGAAGTCGAGCAAGATCGGCGGCCCCTCGGGCGGCAGCAAGATGTTGTCGGGTGCCACATCGCGGTGGAACACACCTTCCCGGTGCAGCAGCTCGAGCGCGTCGAGCATCGGGTCGAGCACCGCCCGGATCCAGGCCTCGTCCGGCGCCTGGGCGAGCGCGCGACGCGCGTCGCGCAGGGTCCGGCCCTGCAGATAGGGCATCACCATGTAGGCGGTGCCGTTGTCCTCCCAGAACCGGTATACCTTGACCAGCGAGGGATGATCGAAGCGCGCGAGGAGGCGGGCCTCGTTGATGAAGGAGCGCAGTCCCATCGCATAGGTTTCAGCGAAGGAGCTGGCGCGCACCGCGATCATCGGCCCCGAACCGCGCGACGCCAGAGCGGCGGGCATGTATTCCTTCAAGGCCACCTGGCGCTCGAGCGAGTGATCCTGTGCCAGGTAGACGATGCCGAAACCACCGACGCCGAGCGCCCGGATGATCTCGAATTCGCCGAAGCGCGTGCCCGCTGGCAACGCGTCGTGTTCCTTCAGCGCGAGCCCGGCAACGCGAGGTGTCAGTACGTTGGGATCGACGCTCATGGAAGGGATAACGCGCAAGGGTTCGCAGCGGCGGACAAGCTTACCGCAGACCCACCTGCAGAACGCGCCCGGGGGCTCCGCAATACACCGTGTAACGTGGCGCTGCACCTAAAATGCCAGTTTCCCGCCTGGGCGGACCGAATACTTTTCAAAACGATTCAAATGGCAAGCATTCTTCAGCATCTGCCCCTCGGACAGAAAGTCGGCATCGCGTTCAGTGGCGGTCTGGACACGAGCGCTGCGTTGCACTGGATGCGCATGAAAGGCGCCGTCCCCTACGCGTACACGGCCAACCTGGGCCAGCCCGACGAATCCGACTACGACGAAATTCCACGCAAGGCGATCGCCTACGGGGCCGAAGCGGCGCGCCTGATCGACTGCCGCTCGCAGCTGGCGGCCGAGGGCCTCGCGGCACTGCAGAGCGGCGCTTTCCACATCTCCACCGCGGGCATCACCTACTTCAACACGACCCCGCTGGGTCGCGCGGTCACCGGGACCATGCTCGTGACCGCGATGCGCGAGGACGACGTTCACATCTGGGGTGACGGCAGCACCTACAAGGGTAACGACATCGAACGTTTCTACCGTTACGGGCTGCTTGCCAATCCCGCCTTGAAGATCTACAAGCCATGGCTCGACCAGCGGTTCATCGACGAACTGGGTGGCCGTGCCGAGATGTCGGCGTTCATGAGCGCGGCGGGTTTCGCTTACAAGATGGCGGCCGACAAGGCCTACTCCACGGACTCCAACATGTTGGGCGCGACCCACGAGGCCAAGGACCTGGAACACCTTTCGAGCGGCATGCAGATCGTGCAGCCGATCATGGGGGTGGCATTCTGGCGCGACGACGTCGACGTCCGGCGCGAGGAAGTCAGCGTCCGGTTCGAAGAGGGCGTTCCCGTGGCACTCAACGGCCAGCGCCACGCATCGCTCGTCGAGCTCATGCTCGAGGCCAACCGCATCGGCGGTCGTCACGGGTTGGGCATGAGCGACCAGATCGAAAACCGCATCATCGAAGCCAAGAGTCGAGGCATCTACGAAGCCCCGGGCCTGGCCCTGCTGTTCATCGCCTATGAGCGCCTGGTGACCGGCATCCACAACGAAGACACGATCGAGCAATACCGTGTCAACGGCCTCAAGCTCGGCCGACTGCTCTACCAGGGCCGCTGGTTCGACCCGCAGGCCATCATGTTGCGCGAAGCGGCGCAACGCTGGATCGCGCGGGCCATCACTGGAGAGGTGACGCTCGAACTGCGCCGGGGCAACGACTATTCGCTGCTCAATACCGAGTCGCCCCACCTCACGTACAAGCCGGAGCGCCTGACCATGGAAAAGGGCGAATCGAGCTTCTCCCCCCAGGACCGCATCGGCCAGTTGACGATGCGCAATCTCGACATCGCCGACACGCGCGACAAGCTCGGGATCTATGCGGCCTCCGGCCTGCTGGCGGCGGGCGGCGCGGCCGACCTGTTGCGCCTGGACGCGGCGGACTAGAACACTTGTCGCAAGCGACTGGCCGTCGCGACCCGTCGCCTTTTCCCGGAACACCAGGGCGATGAAAGGTATTTAGAGGATGTCGTACTAGACTCCCAGCCCATGCGCTCGCCCTTGCCCCGTCTCTCGCGGTTCGCCGCCCGCGGCCTGCTGGCATTGGCATTCTTGTTGGCGCAAAACACCGCGGCGCTGCACTGGCTGTCGCATGCGATCGAGGCCACCCACGCCAAACCCGACGCCGGCCTGCCCGGTCATCAGTGCGACGAGTGCGTGACCCTCGGCGCCCTCGGGGCCGGCGCCACATCGGCGAGCACGGCGCTGGCGCTGGCCACTGCGGGTCACTCCCTGTTTGCAACGCCGCACCGCCAGCCTGCCGAGGTGCCGGTCCGCCTCGCATTCCGCTCACGGGCGCCTCCGGCCCGGTCCTGAGTCACCCCGCGGCAACGCGATGACGTTCCGGTCCCCGATCGACGCCCACGCGTCGACGCGGGACGGGCCGGCGTTCTGCGCACTGCCTCTGCACTTGTACGGCCCGTGGCCACGCGCACGCCTCTCGGCGCATGCGACGCCACCTGTCCTCCGCCAGGATCAGCATGATCAATTCTTCCACCTTGGCCGGCGCGATGGCGCTCGCTTTGGTCGTCGGCCGCGCCATGGCCGACGAAGCCCCAGCCGCCGCGGCGGCCCCCCTCCCCGCGGCCAGCGCACCCGACGCCGCGCAACTGCAACGCGTCGAGGTCAAAGGGGTGCGCCAGCGCCTCGACCAGGCTCGCAGCTCGCTGTCACCGGAGACCGGCAGCAGCGTCTACCGATTCGACAAATCGGACATCGGCAAGCTGCCCCTGGGCGATGCGACCCCTTTGAACCAGGTGCTGCTGCAAGCGCCCGGCGTGGTCGGCGATGCCTACGGGCAGTTGCACGTGCGCGGCGACCACGGCAACTTGCAGTACCGGGTCAACGGCGTGGTCATTCCCGAATCGATCAGCGGCTTCGGGCAGGCACTCGATGCGCGCTTCGCCGACAACGTCAACATCCTGACCGGCGCCTTGCCGGCGCAGTACGGCTACCGCACCGCGGGCGTGGTCGACATCCGCAGCAAAGGCGCCGACCTTCCCAATGCAGGCAGCGTCGATCTGTTGCTCGGTTCGCGTGGGCACCGCGAGCTCAGCCTCAATGTCGGCGGAACGTCGGGTTCACTCCAGTATTTCGTGACCGGCTCCGCGCTGCAAAACCAGATCGGCGTCGAGAATCCGACGCCGGCCAGCGACGCACTTCACGACGCCACCCGTCAGTCCCGAGGCTTTGCCTATCTGAGCACCCTGGTCGGCGAGAGCAGCCGCGTCAACCTGATGCTGGGCAGCGCGCAAAGCCGCTTCCAGATCCCCGACCTGCCGGGGGAGATGCCGGCCTTCGTGCTGGCGGGGGCCACCCCGCCCCCTTCGGCGGCACTCGACGCGAACCAGCGTGAGTCCAACACCTTCGAGGTGCTGAGTTTCCAATCGACCCTCGACAACGGGGTCGACTACCAGGTGGCGGCGTTCAATCGGCTGAGCAGCGTGCACTATGTGCCGGACACCGTGGGCGACCTCACCTACCGAGGGGTCGCCGCCGACGTCCAGAGGCGCAACCTGGCGTCGGGCCTGCAGGCCGACTTCAGCAAGCCCCTGGGCGCGGGACACACGCTGCGCAGCGGCCTGTTCGTCCAGCACGAGCGCGGCACCGTCGTCGCCTCGAGCGCCGTGTTCGCGGCCGACGACGCCGGCACCCCGACCAGCGACGTGCCGCTGACGATCGCAGAGAACAAACAGATCGGCGGCAACCTCTACGGCGTCTATGTGCAAGACGAGTGGCAGCCCACCGCGGCGTTGACCGTCAACTACGGCCTGCGCTACGACAAGGTCGACACGGTGGTCGCGGAGTCCCAATGGAGTCCGCGCCTGGGGCTGGTCTATCAAACCGGCCCGGACACCCGTGTTCACCTCGGATATGCACGCTATTTCACTCCCCCACCGACCGAGAAGATCGACACCACCTCGGTTCAGGATTTCCTCGGAACGACCAACGCGCTGCCTTCGGACGGCAACACCGCCGTGCGCTCGGAACGTTCCCACTACCTGGATGCCGGCATCTCGCACCAACTGACCCCGCGCATCACGGTCGGTGCCGACGCTTACTATCGGCGCGTCGCTCATCTGCAGGACGAAGGCCAGTTCGGCAACGCGCTGATCTACTCGGCCTTCAACTACCGGCAAGGGCGCATCTACGGCCTGGAGCTGTCGGGCTCCTACCGAGGCGACTCCCTGTCGGCCTATGCCAACCTGGCCTTCGGTTCGGCGCGCGGCAAGGGCGTCGAATCGGGGCAATTCAATTTCGATCCGACCGAACTGACTGCCATCGGTGACCACTGGGTCCATCTGGACCACGAGCAGGCCGTCACCGCCTCGGCCGGGTTGTCGTATCGCTTCGGCGAGGGGACGCTGGCGGGCGCGGACGTGCTCTACGGCAGCGGCCTGCGGCGGGGCTTTGCCAACACCGACCGGCTGCCGTCGTTCTACCAGGTGAATGCCTCGCTGGCGCGGGGATTTCGTATCGACGGCGTGGGCCGGTTCGACCTGCGTCTGTCGGTGTTGAATGCGTTCGACCGCAGCTACGAGATGCGCGACGGCAGCGGCATCGGGGTCGGCGCACCTCAATACGGGCCGCGGCGCACCGTCTACCTGGGGATGAGCGTTCCTTTCACCTTTTGAACGCGCCGTTCATACCACCAGAGGTTCGGGTTCGAGCCGGATGCCGAAGCGCCCATACACGCTTTCCTGGATGGCGCCGGCCAAGAGCATCACTTCCGAACCGATCGCCCCGCCCCGGTTGACCAGCACCAGCGCCTGCTTCTCGTAGACGCCCGCCTGCCCGACCGACTTGCCCTTCCAGCCGCAAGCGTCGATCATCCAGCCCGCCGCGAGCTTGACGCTGCCGTCGGGCAAAGGGTAGTGGACGATCTCCGGGTCGCGCCCGATGATGTCGCGGCACTGCTCGGGCGTGACCACCGGATTCTTGAAGAAACTTCCGGCGTTGCCCAGGACCTGGGGATCGGGCAGCTTGGTCCGGCGTATGGCGCAGACCCAGTCGAAGACCTGGCGCGCATCGGGTGCCGACACGCCGGTCTCGGCCATCTTGCGTTCCAGATCGAGGTAACCGAGTACCGGCTGCCACGGCTTGGGCAGCCGAAATCTCACCCGGGTGATCACGGTGCGGCCGGCCAGGGCGTGCTTGAAGACACTGTCCCGGTAGCCGAAGGCACAGATGGGCGCGCGCAGCGTGACCGTGCGTCCGGTCACCAGGTCGACGGCGTCGAGCGACTCGAAGCGGTCTTTCAGCTCGACGCCGTAGGCACCGATGTTTTGCACCGGCGCGGCGCCGACGGTTCCGGGAATCAGCGCCAGGTTTTCCAGACCGGGCCAGCCCCGTGCGAGCGATTGCGCGACCAGGTCATGCCAGGATTCGCCGGCGCCAGCCTCGACGATCCAGGCGTCGTCGCGCTCTTCGACCAGCCGGATGCCGCGCACTTCCACCTTCAACACGATCTCGGGCATGTCCTTGGTGAGAATGATGTTGCTGCCGCCGCCCAGGACGAACTTGGGCGCGATGCCGAGTTGCGGGTGATCGACGACTCGGCGCACGTCGGCGTCGCTGGCCACCCGCACCAGCACGCCGGCCACCGCGGGCAGGCTGAAGCTGTTGTAGGGTTTGAGGCTCACGCCGCGCTCGATTTGCATGCCACAATTTTCACCGATTGCCGCTCGGCACCATTCACCATTTCACCAGAGCCCTCGCGAACATGCCCAGCTTCGATACCGTACTCGAACCCAATCTCGTGGAAGTGCGCAATGCCGTCGACCAGTCGGCCAAGGAGATCGGTACGCGGTTCGACTTCAAAGGCTCGTCTGCCAAGGTCGAGCTCAAGGACAAGGACCTGACCGTCTGGGCCGACAGCGACTTCCAGATCGGCCAGGTCATGGACATCCTCGTGGCCAAGCTGACCAAACGCGGCGTTGACATCCGCTTTCTCGACCGCAGCGCCAAGATCGAGAAGATCGGCGGTGACAAGGTCAAGCAGGCCATCACCGTCAAGAATGGCATCGACACCGAGACTGCGAAAAAAATCCAGGTCGCCGTCAAACAGAGCAAGATCAAGGTCCAGGCCGCGATCCAGGGCGACGTGGTGCGCATCACCGGGGCCAAACGCGACGACCTCCAGGCGACGATGGCCTTGATACGCCAGGAAATCGCCGATGCGCCGGTGTCGTTCACCAATTTTCGCGACTGACGCCTCGGGCGGCCGCCCTGGCACCCGGTGGCCTGTCACCCCTGGGACAGAAAAAAATCGCACGATCGTGCTAAAAAGCGCGTGAGTCGCACAATTCGCCGAACCTCGGAGACCGCCCATGGACCTCAATTTCACGCCCGAAGAGCAAGCCTTCCGTGAGGAGATACGCGCCTGGGTGGCCGCCAACCTCCCCAAGGACATCAGCCACAAGGTCCACAACGCCCTGCGCCTGAGCAAGGACGACCTGCAACGCTGGGCCCGCATCCTCGGCGCCAAGGGCTGGCACGGGTGGGGCTGGCCCAAGGAGTTCGGCGGCCCGGGATGGACCGCGATCCAGAAACACCTGTTCGAGGAAGAGTGCGCACTCGCCGGCGCACCGCGCGTGATCCCCTTCGGCCCGGTGATGGTCGCACCGGTCATCATGGCCTTCGGTACCAAGGCGCAGCAAGAACGTTTCCTGCCCGGGATCATGAGCGGCGAGGTCTGGTGGAGCCAGGGCTACAGCGAACCCGGTTCGGGCTCCGACCTCGCATCGGTCAAGACCCGCGCGGAACGCAAGGGCGATTACTACGTGGTCAACGGCCAAAAGACCTGGACCACGCTCGGTCAGTACGGCGACTGGATCTTCTGCCTCGTTCGCACCAGCAACGAAGGCAAACCGCAGACCGGCATCAGCTTCTTGCTGATCGACATGAAGAGCCCTGGCGTTTCGGTGCGCCCCATCATCACGATGGACGGCGAGCACGAGGTCAACGAGGTCTGGTTCGACAACGTCGAAGTCCCCGCCGACCAGCTCATCGGCGAGGAAAACAAGGGCTGGACCTACGCCAAGCACCTGCTGGCCCACGAGCGCACCAACATCGCCGACGTGAACCGGGCCAAGCGCGAACTCGAGCGTCTCAAACGCATCGCCAAGGCCGAGGGGGTCTACGCGGACGGACGGATGCGTGACGAGATCGCCCGGCTCGAAGTGGACATCGTCGCACTCGAGATGATGGTGCTGCGCGTCCTGTCGGCCGAAAAGAGCGGCAAAGCCGCGCTCGACGTGGCCGGCCTGCTCAAGATCCGCGGCAGCGAGATCCAGCAGCGCTACACCGAACTGATGATGCTTGCGGGCGGTCCCTCGAGCGTGCCCTACATCGCCGAAGCGATGGAGGCCGGCTGGCAGGGCGACCACGCCGGTACCGCCCACCTGGCGCCGCTCGCGACCACCTACTTCAACGTTCGCAAGACCACCATCTATGGCGGCTCGAACGAAGTGCAGCGCAATATCGTGGCCCAGACGGTCCTCAGCTGAGACACCGGACAACAAAGGACTTCACCATGGACTTCGACTTCAGCGACGACCAGGAGATGCTGCGCGACACCGTGCGTCGCTGGGTCGACAAGGCCTACACCTTCGAACGCCGCCGCGGGATCGTCAAGGAGGGCGGCTTTTCGAAGGCGGCCTGGAAAGAGCTCGGCGAGCTGGGACTGCTGGGCCTGTACGTCTCCGAGCAAAACGGCGGCATGGGGTTCGGCCCGGTCGACGCGATGGTGGTGATGGAAGAACTGGGCCGCGGCATCGTGCTGGAGCCCTACGCTCCGGTCGCATTGGTGGCCACCAGCCTGCTCAATGTCGGCCATGCGCCCTCGGGCTCGCTCTGGCTGCAAGGCATCGCCGAGGGCCGGGAGCGGGTGGTGCTCGCCCATCAGGAACGTGCAGCGCGCTATCGCCTGGCCCACGTCGAGACCACCGCCACCCAGAGCAGCGGGACCTGGCAACTCGCCGGTGCCAAGACGGTCGTCCCGGCGGGCCAGCACGCCGGCGCCTTCATCGTCCCGGCGCGCGTCCACGGCGACCCGGTCGACCCGGCGGGCATCGCGCTCTTTCTCGTCTCGGCGGGGCAAACAGGCGTGTCGGTGCGGGGCTACCCGACGCAGGACGGCGCCTGTGCCGCCGACCTCACCCTGGACAAGGCCGACGCGATCGAGCTGCTGCCTCCCGGCGCCGCATTCCCGGCCCTCGAGCACGCGATCGACGTCGGGATCGCCGCGCTTTGTGCCGAGGCCGTGGGGGCGATGGACAAACTGGTCGCGGTCACCGTGGAGTACATGAACACCCGCAAGCAGTTCGGCGTGGCCATCGCGAGTTTCCAGGCGTTGCGCCATCGCATCGCGGACGTGAAAATGCAACTCGAACTCGCGCGTTCGATGAGCTACTTCGCCAGCCTCAAGCTCAACGAGGCCCCAGCCGCACGGCGTCTCGCACTCGCACAGGCCAAACTGCAACTCGGGCAGTCGATGCGCTTCGTCGGCCAGCAATGCATCCAACTGCATGGCGGCATCGGGGTGACCGACGAATACATCGCGAGCCACTATTTCAAACGTCTGACGGTCATGGAAATGACCTACGGCGACTCGCTGCATCAACTGGGCGAGGTGTCGGCGCGGATGCAGGACACGGCGGGCGTTTTCGCTTGAATCGCCGGCCGCGGTCGGGCCCCTGCCGAGCGTCATGACGGCGCGCGACAGCCTGACCGACGTGCGTGGCCTGCGTGTCGGCCACCACACCGATCCGCGCCGCCCGACCGGCTGTACCGTCGTCCTGACCCCCGCCGGCGCGGTCGCCGGGGTCGACGTGCGCGGCGCGGCGCCCGGAACGCGTGAGACCGACCTGCTCTCGCCACTCAATGCGATCCAGGAGGTGCACGCCTTGATGCTCGCCGGTGGCAGCGCCTTCGGTCTGGACGCGGCCACCGGCGTGATGCGCTGGCTGGAAGAGCGCGGGCACGGCGTGCAGGTCGGTCCGGCGCGGGTTCCCATCGTCCCGGCGGCGATCCTGTTCGATCTCTGGGTCGGCGACGGGCGCATTCGACCCGACGCCGCCGCCGGTTATGCCGCCTGCGCCGCCGCGAGCGACGCCCCGGTCGTGCAAGGCAACGTCGGCGCGGGCGCGGGTTGCTCGGTCGGCAAACTTTTCGGCATCGAGCGGGCGATGCGTGGCGGCCTGGGCAGCGCATCGGTCACGGTCGACGGGATCACGGTGGCCGCGCTGGTTGCGGTCAACGCCAGCGGCGACGTGGTGGACCCGCAGAGCGGTCGGCCCATCGCCGGGGCACGCGGGGCCGACGGCGGGTTGCTGGGAACCATGGAGGCCCTGCGACACGGCGTCGTGCCCGCTTCCATCCAGGCGGGAGCCGCAACCACGCTCGGCGTCGTCGCGACCGACGCGATCCTGACGAAGTCCCAGGCCTGCAAGCTCGCGCAAATGGCCCACGACGGCTACGCCCGTGCCATCAATCCCGTCCATACCCAGAGCGATGGCGACACCATCTTCGGGCTCGCCACCGGAGCGAGCGGACGGACCGCCCACCTCACCCTCCTGGGCGCGCTGGCCGCGGACACGATGGCAGTGGCCATCGTGCGGGCGGCCCGCGCGGCTCGTGCGCTCGACGGCCCTGGGCTGCCGTTCCTTCCGGCCGCGGGGGATGTCGCGATCGCCGCGGACTCGCTGCGGCCCTGACACCCGCGCCAACGACCATGAACCCTCACCAGCGCCGGTGGGCCGGTACCTGCGCAGCCTTCGGCAGGCGAGCCCGGCCCGCCATCCCGGAGCAGGGTTTCGGATCCGGATGCGATCGAGAAGGCGGATGTCGGTGAGCTGAGCGGTGCCGAGGAACTCCACGCCGAAGCGCTGCGCTGGAAAACCCCCCGGCGTTATCGAGAACCCGGGGCTGCCGGGTTCGCCATGGCGAGCGTCGCTGTCGCGAGCGCTGCATCGACGTCGGCCCGGTCGGGCGTGCGCACGGGCTGGCGCTCGGCGAAAAGCCGACTCGCCGCCCGTAACGGTGGCAGGGCATCCTCGGGGCGGCCCGCTGCGAGCAGGACCCGGCCGAGCACCGATTCGGCGGTGGCCCGCACGACCTTCGACGGGTGCGCGGCCAGCGCATCGCGCGCGGAACGCGCCAGGGCGATGGCTTCGGCAGGTCGACCCTGCAGACTGCGCAGCACAGCCAACCGACCCCCGTTCTGGGCTTTTTCGGCCGGCGGCCAGGCCGCGACGTCGAGCCCGGCGAAGCTGCGCTCCGCCTCGGCGAGTCGGCCAAGGCGCGTGAGGACCGCGCCCTGCACCGACCGTGACCGCAGGGTTTGCGGTGTTGCCGGGCCGACCGCCTCGGTCAGGAGACGAACGCTTTCCTGCAGGTGGCCGAGTGCCTCCTCGTCGAGGCGCTTGGCCGCCAGCGCACGACCGAGCGTGAAATGGTCGATCCCCCGGTTGCCGCCGGTGCCGGTCTGCAGCAGCTCGCCGACGTGCAGCGCGGCACGAAACGCGGCGATCGCGCCGTCGAGGTCGCCCGCGTCGGCGCGCGCCAGGCCGAGGAAATTGGCAATCGGCTCCAGGCGAGGCTGGTCCGGCCCGAACAGCCGCAACGCATCCGCATAGACCGCTTCGAGTTCCGCGAGGGACTCGGCGTCGCGCCCATCCGCGCTGAAGCCGCGGGCGAGCAGCAGTCGCATGCCAAGGACGTTGCCGGTCACTTGCTCGCCGTACAGGCCGCGAGCCACCGCGACGGCGTGGCTCGCGGCGTCGGTGAGGCCAGGCTGTTGGGTCGCATTCAATGCGTTGGCCAGCTGGCCCCAGGCATTCAGGGCGTCGAGCGGCAAGGCGTTCTTTCCGCTGGCCTGCAGCGCCGCGACCGCAGCCCGCGCGGACTCAACCCCCTCTGCACCTTGGGCCGCGGCGAGCTGGGCCGTGCTCAAATCGAACAAGGCCTCGATACGCGCATGCGCATTGCCCTGTCTTGCGGCCTCCGCGGCCGCAGGGGCAAGCACCGCGATCGCCTCCTTGGGACGGTCTGCCCCGACCAGTGCCAGCCCGTAGGCGATCGTCGCGCCGAGCGTCAGCGGATGGGCGGGACGCAGGGTGCGCGTCGCCCGGTCACGCGCTGCGGCCAACAGCGCCAAAGCCTCCTGCACGCGTCCTTGCGACTGCAGGCCAGTGCCGACTGCCGTCATCAACTCGACCGCGGTGGCCGGGCTGTCGCCAAGCTCCTGCTCGACCCGGTTGCGCGCCGCGAGCAGCAGTTCGACCGCGGTGGTCGCGCGATTGGCTCCGGATTCGGAATCGGCGCCGTTGACGATCGACAGTGCGAAACGTTTGACCTGTTCCGCATGCAGGGCCTCTGACCGCGCCGCACCCGCTTCCCACCACGCGACCGCGGTGCCTGTCAGCAACGCCACGATCACCGCGGCCGCTGCGGTGACACCCAGGGCGTTGCGAGCGAGGAAGCGCCGCGCCCGATACGCCACCGTGTCGGGGCGCGCCGTCACCGGCAAGCGGGCGAGGTGCCGCTCGATGTCTTGCGCGAACGCATCGACGCTGAAGTAGCGTTCCTGCGGATCCTTCTTCATGGCCTTGTTGAGGATCGCGTCGACATCGCCCCGCAAGGCCCGCCGCGCGGCCGGGTCGGCGGCCGCCAGGCTGGCGGGCCGCACATCCAAGGCGATGATCGCTTCTTCCAGGGAGGCCGCCGTCGGCCGCCGCAGCCGGTAGGGTTTCTCGTCGGTCAAGACCTCGTAGGCGACCACCGCGAGACTGTAGACATCGCTGGCGGTGCCGATCGCCCCACCCAGCAACTGCTCGGGGCTGGCGTAGTCGAGGGTGAGCGCGGGTCCGGCCCGGCGGGTGAGCGCGGATTCGATCACCCGCCCGCCGTCGAGCAACTGGGCGATGCCGAAATCGAGCAGGCGCACCTCGCCGGCAGCGGTCACCAGGATGTTGGCCGGCTTGAGGTCGCGGTGAACCACCAGGCGGCTGTGCGCGTGCGCAACCGCCCGGGCCACCTGCAAGAGCAGGCGCAGGCGCTCCCCGGTGGGAAGTCGCTGGTCGCGCGCATAGAGGTCGATGGGCTGACCTTCGATGTATTCGAGCGCGAGAAAGGGCCGGCCTTGCCCGTCGAAACCCGCATCGTGGATCCGGGCGATGTTCTCGTGCGCCAAGCTGGCGAGGATGTCGCGTTCGCGTTGCAAGCGATCGTCCAGGTCGGCCGACCATTCGATGTGCGGCAACTTGAGCGCGACCCGGCGATTGAGGACCCCGTCGTCGCGTTCGGCGAGCCAAACCACCCCCATCCCGCCGCGGCCGATTTCGCGCAGCAACCGATAGGTCCCCACCCGCGCGCCGGCCATCAGTCCGACCCGCCAGGCGGGTGCCTCCGCGGCCTCGCCTTCGAAGCCGTCCGGGAGCCGCGGCGGCGCGTCGATCGGCTCGCCGGGGCTGGGCTCGCCGGCCGCGAGCAGCTGATGAAGCGCTCGCTTGATGTCCGGCGGTGCGGTCAACGCGTCGATCCAGGCCAGGCGTTCGCCGGCGTCGAGCTCGAGCGCTTCGTCCAGATGACGGCTCAGCGCGGGCCAGCCCTGCAGCAATGACTTCAGGTCGCTCATACAGGCTCCGATGCGGCGAAGTTGCCACGGGAGTTTAGTTTCGTGTGGGGTCTTCCAATCGATCCGCCTCGAACGGGGTCGTCGTGCGATTCAGTTCGTGCCCGGCTCCGACTGACGGGCTGGGATCAGCGCCAGAATGCGCAGCGCCATTCGATGCGCCGCCCCTCGGTGCGCCCCCGCGAACTGCACTGCATGGGCCGAGAGCTCGGCGAGCGCTTCGGGCTCGCGCAACAGCACGGTGGCGGTGCTCACGCCCTCTCGCATGTCCGCGACCTGCACCGACGCCTGCGCCGCCAGCGATCGCCTCGCCGCATCGCTGAAGTTGAACGTGCTGGGGCCCATCACCAGCGGGCATCCGCAGGCCGCTGCCTCGATCAGGTTGTGGCCGCCGAAGGGCGCGAAACTGCCCCCGAGCAGAGCGACCCGCGCCAAGCCGTAGTAGAGCGGCATCTCACCCATCGAGTCGCCCAGCCAAACCTCGGCGGCAAGCGCCTGTGCCGGCGGCTCGTCCCCCCATGCGCTGCGCCGCGCCAGCGTCAACCCGGCGGCGCGGATCAGGGCGGCGACGTCGTCGAAGCGCTGGGGGTGCCGGGGCACGATCACGAGCAGCGTGGGACCGCGCGGCGCCCGGGTCCACTCGGCGAGCAATCGGGCTTCTTCGCCTTCCCGAGTGACCGCGGCCACGACCACGTCCCGGTCGACCTGCGCGCGCCAGGCCCGACCCAGCGCAAGCTGTCGTGCATCGGGCGTCAGGTCGTACTTGAGGTTGCCGCATACCTCGACGGCTCGGGCCCCCGAGGCGCGCATGCGGGCAGCGTCGTCGGCGCTTTGCGCCAGCGCCAGGGCGACGCTGTCGATCGCTGGTTGCAACAAGGCCCGGATGCGCCGCCCGCGCCGGAAGCTGCGCTCGCTCAGGCGGGCGTTCGCCAGCACCACCGGCACGCCGGCGCGCCGGGCCGCCAGGATGAGGTTCGGCCAGACCTCGGTTTCCATCAGCACCCCGATCGCGGGCCGGAAACGGGCGAAAAAGCGTCGGGTCGCGCCTGGCGTGTCGACCGGCAGCCAGGTCTGGTGGTCACCGGGCTGCAGCAGCGCCGCTCCAGCGTCGTGTCCGGTCGCCGTGCCGTGGGTCAGCAGCAGGCGCATCTCGGGGCGGCGCTCGCGCAGCGCGTCGATCAGCGCGCTCGAGGCCCGCGTCTCGCCGAGCGACACCGCATGCACCCAGATCGAGCC
>JALYHO010000282.1 GCA_030776545.1 Pseudomonadota bacterium
GGGCGGGGCGACGCCGGCACCGGCGCCTGGGCATGGACGGTAGCGGGCAGCGCGGCCGCGAGGTGGGCCTGGGCCGGCACCACGCCTTCGTAAGCCGTGCCACTCGCGGTGGCGCTGGCCGGGGCGACGATCCTCACGTTGGTGATGTTGGTGACGTTGGTGATATGGGTGACGTTGCTCGTGTTGTTGACGGTCGTGGTTCTTGAATTGTTTTCGATGCGCATGCCGACATTCACGACCGGGGCCGCGCTCGTCACCACCGCCGGCGGGGTGCCGATCGGGGCCGGCACGATGATGCCCACGCGCGACCCTGGAGGTGGCGGAACGAAAACGCCCAGGGGTCCGATGGGGCGCGGACCGGGGATGACGCCCGGGGCCGCAGCGACCACGGTCAGGCTCAACCCCAGGGGCGGAGGCACGAAGGCCACGCCGGCCGCGCCCCAGTGCCCCGTGATGAAGACGACCCCGTCGTTGCGGTGCTCGTAGTACGGGTGCACCCAGACGTAGTCGGGCCGCGGCGGCGCCGCCCAGCGCCCGGCGGCCCACACCCAGTTGCCCTCCCAGACCCAGTAGCCGCCGACCCAGACCGCCCCGCCATAGGGCGCGGGCTCGGGCACTTCCACCAGCATCGGGGGAGGTGCCCAGCCGACCAGGATCGGCTCGGGCTGTGCCACCGGGGGCTCGACATAGACGCTCACCACGGCCTGGGGAGCCGGTGCGGTGTACGCCGGCACCGGCGCGGGCTGCACATAGACGCGCTGGACGGGGCGCGGCGCCTCGTAGACGCAGCCGCCGATCACCGGCGTGGCAACCAAGACCGTCAACAAGCGCAACGCGGGCGTGGGAAATCTCTTCATGGGCGGTCCATTCGTTGATCCGGGGCGGGAGATTCGGCGAAACAGCGTGCCGCGCGACACGCGCTCGGAAGGTCGCACCTTCCGAGAGTGTCTCAACGTCAAACGTGCTTTTGCCGTTGACCGCGCCGCCGACTGCCGCGACCGCGTGGCACGTCCGGCCGCATTTCAGGTGGTGGACGCCTCGTCGTCCGGCGCCACGGCGCACCCGTTGATGCGCCAGCTTCGATCCGGTTGGCGCTGCAACTCGTACACCGCGCGCCACAAATGACCGTCACGGTCGCGAAAGTGCACCGCCTGAAAGACTTCTCCCTCATGCGCCGCGGGCTTGAAGAATCCGATCGACGCGGGCCGGATCAGCATCGGGTAGCTGCGTTCGACCATGTCGGCGAAAGCCGTCGCATCGTTGAACTGGGCCTGAATCGACGGCGAGGCATACAAAAACGCCTCCGCGGGACGCCCTTGAGCGAGCGCGCCGAGCTGCTTTTCGACGAGGGCGCGGACCGCTTTGGCATCCGTTGCGCTGACCTCGTCGGGGTCGGCCGCAGCCGCGCAAAGGGGCAGCACGCAAAGGGCCAGGTAGCAAAGCCAGGACTTGAACATGTCGCTTCCCCGGGAGACCGATCGGTCGTATTTTGCGGCCTGCCCGCGAATTTCGCTCGGCCCACCCGTTCAAGGCGGCGGAAAGCTCATCGACCTGCCCGGGTTTTCGACGGGCTTGCGCCGGGCTTTTGATTCAGCGTCGGCGCAGGTGCGCCTCGAGGGCGTCGATCCGCTCCATCAAATCGAGCGCCAAGGCGACGCCGGGCGGGTTCACCTCCAGCTCACGCGTCAACGTGAGTGCGATTCGGGCGCGCCGCAGGGAGGAGCCGGTAAAACGCCATTCATCGGGCGAGTTGCCGATCGGCGAGAGCACGCCCTCGACAACCCAGACGTGGAGCTGATCTTCGGCGGCCCGGCAGGCCCGCGCCAATTCGGCCAGGCTCAGCGGCGCATCGTCTTCGACGACCGTGGCGGTCAAGTAGTCGGTCATGGCAAAGGAATCCTGCATCAACGGGGCTACACAAGGACGCGAGAAGGGGCCTAGGCGGCCCGCGGGTCGAACGGCTCGAACGCCGCCGCGAACGCGCGGTAGGCCGCCTGCGCGCGATCATTGTCGGCCGGCGGTAGCGCGATGGCCAGCACCACGTACAGGTCACCCGGGGGGCCACCCGGGATGCCCTTGCCCTTGAGACGGAGCTTGCGGCCGGCGGCCGATCCGGGGGGAACGGTCATCTCGACCGACCCATCGGGCGTGGCGACGCTCACCTGGCTGCCGAGCGCGGCCTCCCACGGGGACACGGGCAAGTCGGCGTAGACGTCGCGACCGTCGACCCGGAAACGCGGATGCGGTCTGAAAGCGATTTCCAGGAACAGGTCGCCCGCCGCCCCCTGCCCCGCGCCCGGCCCCCCCAGCCCTGCCAGACGCAGGTGCTGTCCCTCGCGGATGCCTTTCGGGATGTTGACATCGATGGTGCGCTCGCGAAGCACGACCTGCCCGTGGTCGTCGAGCGCGGGCATGCGCAGTTCGATGCTGCGCTGGGCGCCGCGATAGGCGTCTTCCAGGTCGACGACGACCTTGGCGTGGTGATCCTGGCCCGGCATGTGGCGGTCCGGGCGTCGGCCCTCGCCGCGACGGCTGCGGGCGAACAAGGTTTCGAAAAAGTCGCTGTGGTCACCGGCACCGAACGGGCCCTCCGGGCCCGGACCGCCGCTGAATTCGAAACCCGCGTCCCAGCCCGGCGGGGGTTGAAAGTCCTGCGGGCCGGCACGCGCGCCGGCGCTGGCCTGCTGGCGCTCCCATTGGGTTCCCGCGGCGTCGTAGGCGGCCCGCTTCTCGGGGTCTCTCAAGACCTCGCTGGCCTCGCCGATGTCTTTGAATCGCGCCTCCGCGTCCTTTTCCTTGCTGACGTCGGGGTGGTATTTGCGAGCCAGCTTGCGGTAGGCGCTCTTGATGTCGTCCTGGCTGGCGTCGCGGGCGACGCCGAGTGTCTTGTAGTAGTCCTTGAATTCCATCGTGGCTCCGCGGCTCAATGGTCGTGGGCATGCCGCAGGGGGTCATGTGGCGGCAACGCGCTCTCGCACAAGGTCATGAAGGGTTCACGGATGACCTGCAACGTCACGTGGCCGATCTTGAAGTGCTCACGCAGGTGGGTGGTCGCGCCTTCGAAAAACGGATCGTCCGGGTGGCCACCCGGCATGACCAGATGCGCCGTGAGGGCGACTTCGGTGGTACCGGTGGCCCAGACATGCAGATCGTGGACGCGCGTCACGCCCGGCAGTCGCTCCAGCGAGTGGCGCACGCTGGCCAGATCGATGTGCCCCGGCACGCCGTCGAACATCAGGCGCAGCGACTGGCGAAACAGCCCCCAGGTCCCCGCCACGATCAGGACCGCGATCAGAAGGCTGGCCGCCGGGTCGAGCCAGGCCCAGCCGGTCCACAGCGCCAGCGCGCCCACCCCCACCACGCCGGCCGAGACCAGGGCGTCGCTGGCCATGTGCAGGTAGGCCCCGCGGATATTGATATCGTCGTTGCGGCCCCGCATGAAAAGCAAGGCGGTGCCGAGGTTGACGCCGATGCCGATCGCAGCAACCACCATCACGGTGATGCCCCGCACCGGCTCCGGCGCCTGCAGACGCAAGATCGCCTCCCAGGCGAGCGACCCCATCGCGACGAGCAACAGCACGGCATTGACGAACGCCGCGAAGATCGAAGCGCGCTTCCAGCCGTAGGTGTAGCGCGCATCCGGCCGGACCCTGCCGGCCAGGGCCCCGCCCCAGGCCATCACCAGGCCCGCGACGTCGCCCAGGTTGTGACCGGCATCGGCCAGCAAGGCCAGCGAGTTGACGCGCCAGCCGAAGAACGCCTCGAGAGCGACGAACAGGATGTTGACGACGATGCCGATCCCGAAGGCGCGGTCGAAGCTCGCCGGGGCATGATGACCATGCCCATGCCCACGCCCATGCCCATGCCCGTGAGCATGATCATGATCGTGCAGATGTTCGGAGTGCGCCTGACCCATGGTTCAGTGTGACTCAGAAACGCGCGCTTCCGAGGTCGAGGGCCGGGCCGGCTTCATGCGAGGAGGGCGGCCCGCATGGCGTCGATCACCTGCTTGTAGTCCGGCCGGCCGAAGATGGCGCTGCCGGCCACGAACGTGTCGGCGCCCGCGTCGGCGGCAGCGCGGATGTTGTCGACCTTGATGCCGCCGTCGACCTCGAGGCGGATGTCCCGGCCGCTGGCGTCGATCAGGCGGCGGATGCGTTCGATCTTGCGCAGCGCGCCGTGGATGAAGCTTTGTCCACCGAAGCCGGGATTGACGCTCATGACAAGCACGTGGTCGATCTTGTCGAGGGTCCACTCCAGTTCGTCGATCGAGGCGGCCGGATTGAAGACCAGCCCCGGCATGCAGCCTTCGTCGCGAATGACCTGGATGGTTCGATCGACGTGGGCGCTCGCCGCCGGGTGGAAGCTGATGCGATCGGCGCCGGTGCGCGCGAAGGCGCTGGCCAGTGCGTCGACCGGTTGCACCATCAAGTGGACGTCGATCGGGACGCGGCTGCCGTCGTCCCGCACCGTGTGCTTGTGCAGCGCCTGGCAGACCATCGGCCCGAAGCTGAGGTTGGGCACGTAGTGGTTGTCCATCACGTCGAAGTGAATCCAGTCGGCCCCGGCGGCGATCACGCGCCGCACTTCATCGGCCAGGAAGCCGAAGTCTGCCGACAGGATGCTCGGGGCGATACGATAGGTTCGTGCATTGGTCATGGCGCCCTCGCTAGGCTGGCGAGATTCTATGGTGGCGGCATTTCCCGGATGCGCGACTTTCTTTGCTGCCAGAATCGAGCGCATGCCCAAAGCCGAACTGACCAGCACGGTCGTGGTCCGCCACCTGCCGGAGCAATCCGATGCGACGCACGACCAGTACGCCTTCGCCTACACGGTCACGATCCGCAACAGCGGCGACGTGACCGCGCAATTGATCGGCCGCCATTGGGTCATCACCGACGCCGCCGGGCGCACCGAGGAAGTGCGTGGCCTGGCGGTGGTCGGCCACCAACCGCTGCTCAAGCCGGGCGAGACGTTCGAATACACCAGTTGGACCCGGCTCGGAACGCCGCAAGGCACGATGCGCGGCACCTTCTTCTGCATGACGGAAGACGCCCATTGGTTCGAGGCCCCGGTGCGCGAATTCGGTCTGACGCTGGCCTCGTCCCTGCATTGATGGCCAAGCTTCGCCTGGCACCGTGGGACCTGACGGCTCTCCTCAACGCGGCCGACCCGAAGGCGACCCTGCCGGAACGGCACCTCTGGTTGATTCGCTTGCTCGAGTGGCTCCGGCATGCGCCGCTCGACAGCGCCGCGGCCGAGGCGCCGGCCACGCCCCGCCCGGTCCTGCGGCTGCGCCACCTGCTGGGCGTGCTCGACCGGCATCCCGAGCACCATCAGCGCGTCGCCGATCTGCTGCGCCGGATCTGGGCCGAGGTCGACAACGCCGCGCTGCTGGCCGATTTCGGGTTCGCCCCGCGCATGGATCTGTGGGGCGAACTCGGCCGGCGCTTGCGCGCCCGGGTGTTGCCCCTGACGCCGGCCACCACCGATCTGGGTGAACTGTTCGCCCTCCTTTTCCCGCACGCGGACGACGCCGATTGGCTGCTCGCGATCGACCCTGCGACCGTCGAGCGACTGCGCGCCCTCATTTCCAGGCCGCAGCCGAGTCTGGCCTGGCGCGAACCCTTCCTGGACGCGATCGTGTTTCTGGCGAGTGCCGTGCGGGCATCGGGGTTCGCACCGTCGATCCGCCAGCGCATGAGCCCGGAGCTGCTGGTCGATCATCCGTTCTGGCAGCTCGCGCGAGTGGCCGAACAAGTGAGCGACCACGCGCGGGCAATCGATGCCGACCCGGCCGGCGCGCCGCCCACGGCGTCGGTCGGCCACGCCACCCCCGAAACCGAAGCGGCGTTGTTGCAGGAGGTCCAATACCTGCGTGCCCTGCTCGACACCTGCCGGCGCTGCGCCGAAAGCGTGAACGAGCACCTGGAGGCGCACGGCGTTTCGGTCGATGTCGTGTTCGAGGTCGATCAACTGCGCGAGCGCACGCTGCGCATCGATTCGCTGCTGAGCTGCGTGGTCAGCCCCGAACCGGCCGCCGAGATCACTCGCCTGATGGCCGAGCTGGTGCGCACCGCCGATGAACGGCGCAGCGTCCGCCGGCTGCTCTCGAGCCACTATTCACTGCTGGCGCGCAAGGTGGCCGAACGCAGCGCCGAGACCGGCCAGCACTACATCACGCGCAACCTCGAGGAATACCGCCAGATGCTGCGCGCGGCGGCGGGCGGCGGGCTCGTCCTCGCCTTCACGACGTTCATCAAGTTCGCCGTGGTGGCGCTCGCGCTGTCGGCCTTCTGGGGGGGCTTCTGGGCCGGCGTCAACTACGCCGCGAGCTTCGTGCTGGTGCAATTGCTGCATTTCACGGTGGCGACGAAGCAACCGGCCATGACCGCCCCGGCCATGGCCGACAAGCTCACCGACCTGTCGACCGACGCGAATGTCGAAGGTTTCGTCGACGAGGTGGCTCAGTTGATTCGCTCGCAGGCGGCCGGCATCTTCGGCAACGTGGCCATGGTCACGCCGGTCGTGCTGGCGATCCAGTACGGCTGGAATGCCGCGTTCGGCCACCCGCTGGTGGCGCACCGTGACGCCGAGCACGTGCTTGAGACCCTCACGTTGCTCGGGCCGACCGTGCTGTTCGCCGCCTTCACCGGCGTGCTCTTGTTCGCCAGTTCGCTGATCGCCGGCTGGGTCGAGAACTGGTTCGTCTGGCACCGCCTGGACAGTGCGATCGCCTGGAACCCCCGCATCGTCGCGAGCCTGGGGGCATCACGGGCGCAGCGTTGGGGCGTCTACTGGCGCGCCCACGTCTCGGGCTATGCGTCCAATATCTCGCTCGGCATGATGCTCGGGGTGCTGCCGGTGGTGGCGCAGTTTTTCGGGCTGCCGCTGGAAGTTCGGCACATCACCTTGTCGACCGGCCAGCTCGCCGCGGCGGCGGGCTCCGAAGGCTTCGAGCTCTTGCGCCATGCGCCGTTCTGGTGGTGCGTGGCGGGAACCGTCGCCACGGGCGTGCTCAACGTCACGGTGAGTTTCTTCCTCGCGTTTCGGGTGGCGCTGCGCTCGCGCGGGATCCGCCTGGCCGACCGCAGCCGCATCTACCGGGCCGTGCGGCGGCGTCTGACGCGCCAACCTGGGTCTTTCGTTTGGCCGACCGGCCCCGTGACCGTTGGCTGATCCCGTCGTCAATCGCGTTCGCGCTCGCCTTTATGGCGCCCGTGAAACATCGTCCACCAAACGATGACCACGAGCAGAACCGCCGCGCCGAACGCTTCGAGAAAAAGTATCCACATGAAAAAGGTCCTGCAGCGCTGGCTGCCTGCGGCAATTCTAGGAGGGCTGGCGGCTTGCTCCAGCCCCCTGCCCGTCGACGACCACGGGAACGGCACGGCGCAGGCGCACGGGCCCACGGTGCCCATGGTGCGACCGACCCTGGTGCGCGCGCGGGCGCGCTGGATCCCCGTCGACTGGAGCGATTTGCAGGGCTGGGAGGCGGATAAAGCGAGCGACTTCTGGGCCGCCTTCCTGCGCGGCTGCGAGCGGCCCGCGTTCGACTGGGCGGCCCTGTGCGAGCAGGCGCGTGCCGAGGCCACGGCGGTCTTCAGCGACGACGCGGCGCGCGCCTGGTTGCGTCAGCGCCTGCAGCCGTATCGGGTCGAATCGATGACCGGGTCGGCAGACGGCCTGTTGACCGGCTACTTCGAACCCCAGGTCGAAGCCACCCGGGCGCAGCGTCCGAATTCGCGGGTGCCGCTGTACGGCCTGCCCGGCGACCTGGCGACTCGCAAGCCCTACTGGACCCGCCAGCAGATCGACACCCTGCCGGCGGCCAAGGCGAGTCTGCGCAACCACGTCCTGGCCTACGTGAGCGACCCGCTGGACGCGCTCATCTTGCAGATCCAGGGGTCGGGGCGCCTGGTCATCACCGAGGCCGATGGCCGGCGCCGGTGGGTCCGGATCGGATTTGCAGGCCACAACGACCAGCCGTACAAGTCGGTCGGCCGCTGGCTGATCGAGCAGGGCGAGCTGACGCCGGAACAGGCGTCCTGGCCTGCGATCAAGGCCTGGGCCAAAAGTCATCCGCGGCGCCTGAACGAGTTGCTGTGGGCCAATCCGCGCGTGGTGTTCTTTCGCGAAGAGCCGCTCACCGATCCGCAAGCAGGACCCCGGGGCGGCCTCGGCGCGGCGCTGACCCCGGGCCGATCGGTCGCGGTCGACTTGCTCAGCATTCCCTACGGCACGCCGCTTTGGCTGGACAGCTCCGAGCCGTTGTCGAGCACGCCGCTCCGCCGCCTGGTGGTCGCGCAAGATACCGGGACCGCGATCGTCGGGGCGGTGCGGGCGGACTATTTCTGGGGTGTCGGGGAGGACGCCGAGAACGCGGCAGGACGGACCAAGCAGCCGCTGCGGCTGTGGGTGTTGTGGCCCAAAGGTGGCTGAGCGAGGGCGTCAGCCCTCGCTTCCCCGCGCCAGCGCGAGGTCTTGCAGCCAGCGTTCGAACGCCGCCTCGCGCTGCGACGGATCCACGCGCAGCAGGGCCGAGGGGTGCAGGGTGACGAGAACCCGCAACCCGTCGTCCCGCGTCACCCAGCGGCCGCGTTCTGCCATGACCGCGACCGGGCGACCCAACAGCGCGCGAGCCGCGGTCGCGCCCAGGGCGAGTGCGGCGCGCGGCTGGACCAGGGCAATTTCGTCCTCCAGCCAATGCAGGCAGGCGGCCACCTCCTGCTGGGCCGGCGTCTTGTGGATGCGGCGCTTGCCGCGCAACTCGAACTTGAAGTGCTTGACCGCGTTGGTCACGTAGAAGTCCTCGCGGCGCCAGCCCAGTCGCAGGCAGGCCCGGTCGAACATCTGCCCGGCCGGACCGACGAAGGGACGACCTCGCAAGTCCTCCTGGTCGCCGGGCTGCTCGCCGACCACCATGAGTTGCGGCTTGAGCGGGCCTTCCCCGGGAACGGACTGGGTCGCCTGAGCGCCGATCGGACACTCGCGGCAACGTTCGGTCGCTGCGCGCAGCGCCGCCAGCGAACCGGGTGCGTGAGTCGCCGCCGCGCTGGCACCACGCAAGGCGGCGGAGGCGGCAGGCCGGCGCCGCGCGGGTTCCGCCGGGGCCTGTTCGATCATGCGTCCGCTGCGCTCGGCGGCAGCGCTGGTGAGCGGGTGGATGAGCACGGCCTCGGGCAGGTTTTTCCAGTACCGGCGGGGCATTTCCTTCTCCATCATCGCGACTTTCAACCGCGCAGGATTGAAGATGCTCGCATAGTAGGTCAGCCACAACTGTTCCGCCGCGTCGGCCGGGGGCGCGTCCTGGCGCCGCGCGCCGGGCCCGAAGCGCAGCACGGCACCGTCCCAACTCGCGCAGCACTCGGGTGTGAGGATGGACCAGCGCATCTGCGCGAAGCGACGCACGAAGAACGGTGCGGTCGCTTCGACGATGTGATGGCTGGGCTCGAACCAGGCCACGTGCCGGTCCGCGAGGGGCCGAAAGCGCACGAACGCGGTCATCTTGTGCATGTCGCGTCGCACCGCCCGGGCCATCTGTTCGGCCTGCTGCCGGTCCGGGTCGAGCGGGTCGCCGCGCAAGGCGGGGTCCGCCTGGAGACGCCACAGCAACCGATACAGCAAACCGAAGCGAGCCGGGTCGGCATGGAGCACGGCTTCCTCGCACAGCGGGACGAAAAACGCCGGCACCTTGATCGCTGTCGCGTCGGCGGCGACGGGGGTCGGGGACGGGCGGTCGTCGAAGAGATCGCTCTCGGCCGCCGCGGCGACACCCCATGTGACCTGGGCCGGGTCCACGCCTTCCACGAGCAGCCGGCGCGCTTCGCGGCGAAAGCACTCGGCATCCGTTTGCGACGCCAGCCGGACACTGCGTTCAGGCATCGAACAGGGCGGCTTGCACGGGGGCGGGTCGCAGCTGGGCGCCCAGGTCGGACGAGTCCAGGCCGGCGCGCGCCCCATGTCCCGGCAGGGTCACGAAAGGCAGGACGTTTTTCAAAGGCACGTTGAGTCGCGCCAGATCGTCCATGTGCAGGCGCCGCCCGCGCCGCGCGGCGAGAAGTTTCTTGACCGAACCGACGCCCAGTCCAGGCACGCGAAGCAGCATTTCCCTGGGAGCACGATTGAGATCGACGGGGAAACGTTCACGGTGGCTCAGCGCCCACGCCAGTTTCGGGTCCACGTCGAGCGCGAGCATGCCGTCGTCAGCCCCGACGATCTCCTCGTGCGCGTAACCGTAGAAGCGCATCAGCCAGTCGGCCTGGTAGAGGCGGTGCTCACGCATCAGCGGCGGCGGCGCCAGCGGCAGCGATCGGGCAGCGTCCGGTATCGGACTGAACGCGGAGTAGTAGACGCGCTTCAAGCGATAGGACCCATAAAGGGTCGCGCTCGTCGCCAGGATGCTTCGGTCGTCGGCAGCATCGGCGCCGACGATCATCTGCGTGCTCTGACCCGCGGGCGCGAACCCGGGCGGGGTCGACCGGCGCGGTGGCAGCGCGGCCTGCGATCTCGGCGCGCGCGGCTGAGCGGCCTCTTTCGCGTCATCGATGTGCAGGCGCAGGCGAGCCATCGAGCGCCGGATCGCTTGTCCGTCTTTTTCGGGAGCGAGCGCTTGCAGGCCGGCGGGCGTCGGCAGTTCGATGTTGATGCTGAGCCGATCGGCATAGCGCCCGGCGCGCGCCAACAACTCGGGGCTGGCCTCGGGAATGGTCTTGAGGTGGATGTAGCCCCGAAAGTCGTGGTCCTCGCGCAGCACCCGCGCCACTTCGACGACTTGCTCCATGGTGTAGTCGGCGTTGCGAATGATCCCGGAGCTGAGGAAAAGGCCCTCGATGCAGTTGCGGCGGTAGAAATCCAGCGTCAGGTCCACCACCTCGTCGACGCGGAAACGGGCGCGCGGCACGTTGCTGCTGACCCGGTTGATGCAATAGAGGCAGTCGTAAAGGCAGTGGTTGGTCAGCAAAACCTTGAGCAGCGAGATACAGCGACCGTCCGGCGCGTAGCTGTGACAAATGCCGGCGCCTTCGGTCGACCCCAGGCCCCGGCCGCCGAGCGAATCACGCGTGGAGGTCCCGCTCGAAGCACATGAGGCGTCGTATTTTGCGGCGTCCGCAAGGAGAGCAAGTTTGCGTTGGGTATCCACGGCGTAGGAGTAAGTACTGTACAAATGTACAGCCTTCCTCCGGCCCGCGCCGGCCCGCCTCCGGATCCCTCAGACGGACGTGGTTTCCCTGGGCAAGCGCGCCGCCGCCCGAACGTGCTCGCCCAGCGCGTTGAACGCCCCCATCCAGGCCGTTTCGACATCGTCGTTGTAGGCCACCCCCAACGCATGGTGCAGCGTCTGGAGCCAGGCGCGAAGGGCGGCGTCGTACTGCTGGACGCCCAGCCCGGTGGCGGCGAGTCGACGACCGAGGCGGTCGAGCAGCGGGTCGAGCGTTTCGGGACGGTCGAGGCAGGCCACGAGGGAGGCCAAGCCTTGCATGATCCGGTTGGCCTGCGGCTCCAGGTCATCGGCGAACAAGGGGCGCAGGGTGGGATCGATCGCCAGCAGGTTGTTGCAAAACAGGACCGCGGCCTGCGGCGCGATCGGCTCGACCAAATCGAAGCTCTCCCGGATCAGCGAGATGGTGTGTTCGTCCATGCAATATCTCCCGGGGTGGCTTGTGCGCAGTTTAGCCACCCGGGGGCGGTCACGTCCAATGCCGAAAGATCCCGGGGCTTTTCGAATCGGCGGACCGACCCTCGGGGACAAGCAACCGAGCGAAAACGCCACGCGGTCGACGTGAGGAATGTTACGCAGGCGTGACTTTTTGCGCAGACGGCGCGCCTCGGCCACCGGGTCGCGGGGGGTGCCGAGGTCCGCTTCGCCGCTACGCTGGCTGCCATGAACGATCCATGGTCCAACGTGATTCAGAATCTCTCCGGCGCGCCGGCCCCCACGCCGGAGGCCTGGCCCGATCGCAAGGTCCATCGGACGCTCGATGACATCGCCGAGGGCCCCGAACCGAGCCGGCCGCGGCGCCCACCTCGGCGCGGCACGGCGCAACCG
>JALYHO010000283.1 GCA_030776545.1 Pseudomonadota bacterium
GACATCGCCGACCCCGCCCTCGACCAGGCGGCCGGCGCTCGCGCCGAGCGAGCCGAGCGCCTGACCGATCACGGCCACCGGCGCATGGGTGACGGCGCCGAGCACGCGGCGCAAGGGCACCGCGTCGGTCTCGCCCCACTTCAGCGCCAGGCCGAGCAACAGTTCGAGGCCGGTCGCGCCGGGCTCGGCTTCGGCGAACGGCAGGTTCTTGGCGTCGGCGGCGACCGGGGTGTGGTCGCTGACGAGCGCGTCGATGGTGCCATCGGCCAGGCCGTGGCGGATCGCGTCGCGGTCACGCTGCTGCCGCAAGGGCGGTGTCACGCGCATGGCCGAATCGAAGTAGCCGATGTCGACGTCGGTCAAGTGCAAGGAATTGATGCTCACGTCGCAGCTCACGGGCAGCCCTTCGGCTTTGGCGCGCCGCACCAGCTCGATGCCGGCAGCGCTCGAGAGCCGACACAGATGAACCCGGGCGCCGGTGTCGCGCACCAGCTCGAAGAGGGTCGCCAGCGCGATCGTCTCGGCCACCACCGGCACGCCCGAAAGTCCCATGCGGGTCGCCAGCGCGCCCTTGGCGGCCACGCCGGTCCCCAGCCACGCATCGTTCGGGCGCAGCCAGGTGGTGTAGCCGAAGGTGGCGGCATATTGCAAGGCGCGGTGCATGACCAGCGTGTCCTTGAGCCCGACCTCGGCTTGCGAGAAGCCGATGCAACCGGCGTCGGTGAGTTCGGCCATCGCGGTCAGGACCTCGCCGGCCAGGCCGCGCGTCAGGGCGCCGAGCGGAAAGAGCCGCGCCAGGTTCAGGTTGCGGGCGCGGAACTTGAGCATCTGCACCAGGCCGGGTTCGTCAAGCACGGGCACGGTGTCGGGGGGGCACACGAGGCTGGTGACACCGCCGGCCACCGCGGCGGCCATCTCGGACTCGAGCATGCCCTCGTGCTCGTGGCCGGGTTCGCGCAGCCGCGCCGACAGATCGACCAGGCCCGGGGCCACCACCAGGCCGCTCGCGTCGAGCGTCCGGTCGGGATCGAATTCCGGGCTCACCTGGCCCATCTGCACGATCCGGCCTGCCGCGAGCGCGAGATCACCGACCGCGTCCCGGCCCGATGCCGGGTCGACCAGGCGACCGTTCTTGATCAAGACTTTCATGGCGATTTCTTCAGGCCGAATTGCCCGCAATGATGGACATCACCGCCATGCGCACCGCGATGCCGAAGGTGACCTGGGGCAGGATCACGCTTTGCGAGCCGTCGGCCACGTCGGAGTGGATCTCGACCCCACGATTGATCGGGCCGGGGTGCATCACGATGGCGTCGGGCTTGGCGAGCGCGAGTTTTTCCGGGGTCAGGCCGTAGCTTTTGTAGAACTCGGCCGCGCTCGGCAGCATCGCCCCGCTCATGCGTTCGTTTTGCAGGCGCAGCATGATGACGACGTCGGCGTCGCGCAAGCCTTCCTTCATGTCGTTGCAAACGCGAACGCCCATGCCGGCCAGGTCCGCCGGAACCAGGGTCTTGGGTCCGACGGCGCGGATCTCGGCCACGCCCAGGGTGGTGAGCGCGAGAATGTCCGAGCGCGCCACGCGCGAATGGACGATGTCGCCCACCACGGCCACGGTCAGGCCGGTGAAGTCTTTTTTGTAGTGGCGGATGGTGTACATGTCCAGCAGGCCCTGGGTCGGGTGCTGGTGGCGCCCGTCGCCGGCGTTGACCACGTGCACGTGCGGCGCACAGTGCTGTGCGATCAGGTAGGGCGCGCCGCTTTCGCCATGCCGGACCACGAACATGTCGGCGTGCATGGCCGAGAGGTTGGCGATGGTGTCGAGCAGGCTCTCGCCCTTGGCGGCGCTCGAGCGCGCGATGTCGAGGTTGATGACGTCGGCTGAAAGCCTTTTGGCGGCGATTTCGAAGGTGGTGCGGGTCCGGGTGCTGTTCTCGAAGAACAGATTGAAGACGCTTTTACCGCGCAGCAAGGGAACCTTCTTCACATCGCGCTCGTTGACGCTGAGAAACGTGCCGGCGGTGTCCAGGATGTGCTGGAGCACCGCGCGCGGCAAGCCCTCGATCGAGAGCAGGTGGATCAGTTCACCGTGCGCATTGAGCTGCGGGTTGCGGCGCAAGCTCATCGCTCGCCTTCTTCGACGTCGAAGCTGAACCGGCCCGCCGGGTTTCGGATCAGCGCCAGTTTGTGCTCCTTCGGCAAGGTGATGCGCGCGGCTGACACGGCCGCGCAGATCGGGAGTTCGCGACCGTTGCGGTCGACCAGCACCGCCAGCGTGACGCTCGCCGGGCGCCCGAAGTCGTAGAGCTCGTTGATGACCGCGCGGATCGTCCGGCCGGTGTAGAGCACGTCGTCGATCAGCAGGATCGGCCGGTCGGTGACATCGAAAGGCAGCCGGGTGGGATCGGCACCGCCCGCCAGTCCCCGCGAGCCGAAGTCGTCGCGGTGCAAGGCACTCGAGATCGTGCCGGGCTCACCCGGGCGCTGCAGGTCGCGGTGCAGCCGCTCGGCCAGCCACGCCCCCCCGGACCAGATGCCGACCAGCAGGGTGTCGGCCTGCAGCAAGGGGCGTACGCCCGTCAGCAGGTCGGTGTAGAGCGCTTCGGCGTCGAGGTTGATGCGGCTCATTCGGGCGTGCTCAGGAACTGGTCGAGGATGATGGCTGCCGAAGCGGCATCCAGGTCGCGCGGGCGGCCGGCAGCGGCTGCGGTCGTGCTGTAGCGCTCGTCCACCTCGTGCACCACGAGCCGAAAACGCCCGTGCAGTTGGCGCGCGAAGCGCCGGGCGCGCGCCGTATTCTCGTGCGGCGCGCCATCCGGATGGAACGGGATGCCGACCACCAGCGCGTCGGGCTGCCACTCGGCGATGACCCGGCCGACCGCGTCGAAGCGGGCTTCGCCCTCGGCGGCGATGGTGCGCAGCGGATGCGCGCGCCGGGTCAGGGTATTGCCGGTGGCGACGCCGACCCGCCGGGTTCCGAAATCGAATGCAAGAAAGGAACGCGACCCCTCTTGCCGTGCAATCGGTTCGCTCTCGGGAGGGCCCGGGAAGCTCACGCGTGCCCGGCCTCCCCGCTGAGCATGTTGGGATCGATGCCGAGCAAGGAGAGCGCCCGGTCGTAGCGTTGCTCGACCGGTGTGTCGAAAATGATGCCGGGCTCGGCGCCGACGTTGATCCAGCCGTTGCGGCTCATTTCGTCTTCGAGCTGCCCGGCGCCCCAGCCGCTGTACCCCAGCGTCACCAGCAGTTTCTTCGGGCCCGCGCCGTTCGAGAGCGCTTCGAGCACATCCTTGCTGGTGGTCATTTCCAGGCCACCGGGTATCTGCAGCGAGGAGTTGTAGTGGCCGCCCTCGCCGGCTTTTCCGTCGAGCCGCTCGTGCAAGACGAAACCGCGCTCGGTCTGTACCGGACCGCCGAAATAGACCGGCTCGTCGGCGAGGTCTTCGCGGTCGAGCGAGAGCTCGACCTTTTCGAACAGATTCTTGAGCTTGATGTCGATCGGCTTGTTGATCACCAGGCCGAGCGCGCCCTTTTCGGTGTGCTCGCACATGTAGATCACGGTGCCCGCGAACGTGCCGTCGCGCACGCTGGGCATCGCGATCAGGAACTGGTTGGTGAAATTGACGGGTTCCCGGGCCATGTCTGATTCTAGATCAGCGACGCGTCCGCGGCATGCCCGCGCGAGGGCGTGCGTCACGGTTCGGGCGCGGCCACGGCCCGGGATTTTTTGAGGCAGACTCTGCCGCGACATGGAAAAACCCCTGAAACGCGCCCTGGTCTGGCTGCGCCGCGATCTGCGCGCCGAGGACAATGCAGCGCTCTACCACGCGCTGCGTTCGGCCGAGCAGGTGTGGTGTGCGTTCGTCTTCGACACCGACATCCTGGACCCCCTGCCGCGCGCCGACCGCCGGGTCGAGTTCATCCACGCGAGCTTGCCCGACCTCGTGACCGACCTGCGCCGCCTGGGGGGGCCCGAGGTGCGCTTGCTGGTACGGCACGGTCCCGGGCGGCAGGAGATCGTGCAGTTGGCAGCCGACCTGGGCGTCCAGGCGGTCTACGCCAACCACGACGACGACCCCGGCGCGCTGGCTCGCGACACCGCCGTCCGGCGCCGACTCGCCGAGGCCGGCGTGGCGTTCCACACGAGCAAGGACCACGTCGTCTTCGAGCGCAGCGAAGTGCTGACCCGGGCCGGCACGCCGTACACCGTGTTCACCCCTTACAAGAACGCCTGGCTCGCCAGACTCGAGCCGTTTTTTCTCGAGGCCTACCCGGTCGAGCGGCATGCGGCGGCGCTGGCGCCCCCTCCGCCGGGCGTGGGGCACGCCATTCCGTCGCTGCAAGCGCTGGGTTTCGAGACCACCAACTTGCGGGCCCTGAACATCCCCACCGGGACCCACGGCGGCACGGCGCTGTGGGACGACTTCCTGGCGCGCATCGATCACTACGCCGAGGCGCGCGATTTCCCGGCGCAAAGGGGGCCGAGCTACCTGTCGGTGCACCTGCGCTTCGGCACGGTCTCGATCCGCCGGCTGGCCGCCGCGGCGCATGGCCGGGGGGCATCGGCGGGCGCGGCGACCTGGCTTTCCGAGCTGATCTGGCGCGATTTCTACCACCAGATCCTGCATCACCACCCCCACGTGGTCGATGCGAGCTTCAAGCCCGCCTACGACCGGATCCGCTGGGACGAGGGCCCGGCGGCGGAGTCGCTCTGGAGCGCCTGGTGCGACGGACGTACGGGCTACCCGCTGGTCGACGCCGCCATGGCCCAGATCAACCAGACCGGCTACATGCACAACCGCCTGCGCATGGTGGTCGCGAGCTTCCAAACCAAGGACCTGGGGCTCGATTGGCGTCGCGGACAAGACTACTTCGCGCGCCACCTCAACGACTACGACCTGGCATCGAACAATGGCGGCTGGCAGTGGGCCGCGTCGACCGGCTGCGACGCGCAACCGTGGTTTCGCATCTTCAACCCGGTGACCCAGAGCCGCAAGTTCGACCCGCAAGGTCGGTTCATTCGCCGCTACCTGCCGCAACTGGCCGGGCTGCCGGACCGCCTGATCCATGCGCCCTGGCTGGCCCGACCGGCCGACCTCGACGCCGCCGGCGTGACCCTCGGAGGCAACTACCCCCGCCCGGTGGTGGACCACGATGCGGCGCGCCAGCGCACGCTGGCGCGCTATGGCGCGATCGGCTCGGGCGATTGATCGTTTTCCCCCGCACGCCGTTTCGACAGTTGGCCCCGCGGTTCGTCCGGCGATGCGCGGTCGGCGAGCCACCGCCCGAGACGTGGGGTGTACGATCCGCCGAGGTGACGAACGCGCCACGTCACGGGCGTCGGCGCCGCCGAGTCCGGGCCTGCCGACACGGACCCCACAGCAGGAGCAAGGTGCGATGCAATCCCCGGCCGTCACTGTCTGCTTCTCCCAGGATGAACTCGAAGATCTCAAGCGTTCCTTGACCATCCACGGCGGTGCGGTCGGCCCCGACC
>JALYHO010000284.1 GCA_030776545.1 Pseudomonadota bacterium
GGGGTGGGCCAACGACCCGCCCATCAAGGCGGCATTGCGCGCCGCCACCGACGAGGCGGTGGCGCGCGGGGTGTTCGGCGCACCGACGATGTTCGTGGCGAACGACATGTTTTTCGGTCAGGACCGCCTCGATGAGGTGCGCCTGGCCCTGGCGACGTGAGATCGGCACCCGGCCGACGGGCGCGCACTGTCAGGCGCCCGATCCGGGGCGCGGCTTGAGCAGCGATTCGCAGTTTTGGCGCTTGGCGTCGTCGGCCTGCAGGCCGCTGCACACCGCATCGAGCCGCTCCTGGAGCCGGCGCAGGGTCGACGCGTGCTGGCCGCCGTGGCTCCAGGCGACCAGTTTGCCGCCCAGACGCTGCATGGAACGACCGCTGCGCCCGTAGAAGGCGTCTGGCTGGCGCCCCGCATCGGCCAGCAGCGTGCCCACGGCTTGTTCGATGCGGGCGTCGTCCTGCGGCGACAGATCGACCAGGGCATTGACGTAGCTGGTCCCCCATTGAAGGCGAGTGGCCGGGCCCTCGCTCGTTTCGAACGCCTGTTGGTACCACTTCAGCGCGGCGGTGTTGTCGCCGCGTGCCTTCGCGTTGCTCGCCAGTTCGCTCATCAAGTAGTACGGCGAATGGCTCTTGCCGAGGTTGGCTTCCAACAAGGCGTCGGATTCGGCGTCGAGCCCGGCGTGCTCGAGCAGATCGGCCGCGGTGGTGATGACCGACTGTCGCTCGTAGCCGTCGACGGTTTCCCGGTCGGCGCGGGCGGTGGCGGTGCGAATTTCATCGAGCAGGGCCGGGGTCAGCGACGGCGAAGGACGTTTGCCTTTTTTCTGCGGCGGCGCGTCGAGCGTGGTGAGGTCGACCCGTGCGATCAGGGCGCTCAGGCGGTCGGCCCGGGACAGCGTGGGGTCGACCGCGAAGCGCTCGAGCGCGGCGTCGAAGGCGGCGAGGAGTTGCATGCGCTGGGTTGTGCCGCGCCCGCTCGCCGCGCGAACGATCTCGGGCGCCGAGTTGGTGAGGACATCCATCTGCGCGCGGGCGCGCGTGGGGTCCTTCAAAAGCCCGACGAGCCGGGACTGGCGCTCGGGGCCGAGCCCGGCCGATGGCGCCGGGTCGACGGCGGCCAGTGCGTTCAGACGCAGGCGATCGGCCGTGTCGACGGGCTCGGGGGGACACGCGGCGGCGAGCTGGCCCAGCAGCTGCGGAAGGTCGGCCTTGGCCACGAGCTGTTGCTCGTCGGTGTCCCAGGCGTAGAACGCCAGCAGCCGCCAGTCGTTGGCACTCAGCCCGGCGCCTCCCGCCCGGGCATCCGCCAGCACGGCCTGGACCGGACGCTGCGCGTTCATGCCGAGAGTCAGCACCTGCGTATAGCGGGCCGGCTCGACCTCGCCTGGCAGGCGGGTCATCTCGACGCCCTGGGGGTTGAACAGCAGCATCGTCGGGTAGCCACTGACCTTGAAACGAGCCCCCAGCTTCTGCGCGCCCGGACTGTCGCCGTCGATATAGACCGGGACGAAGGCGCGCGAGCGCGCGATGAAGTCCTGCCGGTTGAACAGCGTGGCCTTGACCTGGTTGCAAGGCGGGCACCATGTGGCGCCCCAATAGAGGAAGAGCGGCCTGGACTCGGCCCTGGCTTGCGCGAAGGCCGCGTCGACGTCGGCATCGCTGGCGGCATGATGCCAGGCGATTCCGGATTCGGCCGGAGCCGACGCCGCCGTCGGGACCGCCGGCGCGTGGGCCCCGGGCGGCGCCTCGCTCGCCTTGACGCAAGGGACCAGCAGCGCCGCGAGGAACACGCTGGACCAGACGGGCCGGGTGGATGATGGCATGGTGGGCGAGCCGCGATGACGAGCCCTCAGTGTACGAAGAGTCAGGCGCCTTCACCCGGCCGCTCGGCAACCCTCGCGGTCCTCGCCCAGCAGGCCCTGAGCGTCGTCCAGCCGCCAACCGTCGAGCGGCGTGGCCCGGGCCAGTGCCATCCAGAGGCCGAGCGACATCTGCATCGGGCGCTTGGGGGCGGCGCGCGCCACCTCGAGCGCGCCCGAGTCGTGCGCCACCAGCAAGCCGCACTCGGGCGGGATTTCTTCCGGCGCCGCGATCCCGGACCGGACCACGTACCAGCACTCGCTGCTGAACTGGAGATAGGCGGCGCGCTTGGCGGGGTTGCGCAGGTCGGAAAGCAGGTCGGCGCGACGGACCTTGATTTCGTGGACGATCGGCTCGAGCCAGGCCTCGACCGTGGTGTGACGAATCGAAAACACGTCCGGCATCGCCATCGACCAGCGGTCCTCGACCTTGGCCCGCAGGGCGAGGCCGCGCCAGGCCAGGCGGCCACTGCCGACCATGGCGCGCGCGACGCGTTCGACCAGGCACTCGTGGGTGGCGAGACGGGCGCGGTTGCGCTGCAAGGTCTCGGCGATCACGGTGATGCCGGCGTCGGTGACACGCAGCGTCTCGTGACCGAGCGCCCCGGTGCGCCGCTCGAGCAGCCCGGCCGCGAGCAACTCGACCTCGAGCGTGTCCTGGCAGGGCCAGCCGGCTGAGCGATAGACCTCGCGCAGGCGGCGGCGGTGGGAGACGGTGACGACGATCTCGCGCATGTCCGCTGTCGTGGGGATTGAACCTTGCATCATGCCTGCCTGGGGCGAGTCACGACCCGCGTCGACCGGGGACCGCCCCTGTCGGCGTTGCCGTTAGCATTTGCATTTTCGTTCCGCCGCCCGTCCCCCCGAGGAGTCCCTGCCATGAAGTCCGTGCCGACCCGAACCGCCTTTTGCCTTGCCATCGCCGTGCTCGCGAACGGGGCCCAAGCGGCAGAAGAGCCCAAAGTGCTCAACATCTACAACTGGTCCGACTACATCGCCGACGACACCATCGCCAACTTCGAGAAAGAAACCGGCATCAAGGTCAACTACGACAACTACGACGCCAACGAAATCCTGCACGCCAAGCTGGTGGCCGGCAAGACCGGCTATGACATCGTGGTGCCGGGCTCGCATTTCGCCAAGACCCAGATCGCCGGCGGACTGCTGCAAAAACTCGACCGCAGCAAGTTGAGCAACTGGGGCAATCTCGACAAGGGCCTGCTCGAGCAACTGGGCCACGTCGACCCGGGCAATCAGTACCTGGTCGACTGGCTGTGGGGCTACGTGACGGTGGGCATCCATACCGCCAAGGTCAAGGCGGCGCTCGGCGGCATGCCGATGCCGGACAATGCCTGGAGCCTCATTTTCGATCCGAAGTACGCGGCCAAGCTCAAGGGCTGCGGTGTCAACTTCCTCGACTCGGCGTCCGAGGTGCTGCCGGTGGCCATGCTGTATGTCGGCAAGCCGGCCTACAGCGCCAACGCCGCCGACTACGACAGCGCCGCGAAGATGCTGCAGGCGGTGCGGCCCTACGTCACCCGGTTTTCCTCGAGCGGCTACATCAACGACCTCGCCAGTGGCCAGTTGTGCGCGGTGATGGGGTATTCGGGCGACATCAACATCGCGCGCGCCCGGGCGCTCCAGGCCGCACCGAAAGCGGCTCCGGCGATCGAAGCCTTGGTTCCGAAAGGAGGCGCGACGCTCTTCTTCGACACGATGGCGATCCCGAAAGACGCCCCGCATCCGAACAACGCGCACCTCTGGATCAACTACATCCTGCGACCCGAGGTCGCGGCGTCGCTCACGAACAAGGTCTTCTACGCCAACCCGAACGCGGCCTCGCTCAAGTTCGTCAAGAAAGACGTGGCCGACAACAAGACCATATTCCTGTCCGACGCCGACAAGAAGGCGCTGACGCCGCCGGACGCGGTGCCTCAGGACGTGCGCCGGGTTCAGACCCGGATCTTCACGAATTTCAAGGCGGGCAAATAAGGAGGCGCCGACCGGCGCCGCATGACGCGGCGCCCTTCAGGCGACCTGGACACCTTTCCAGAACGCCACGCGTCCCTTGATCTGGGCTGCGGCCTCGCTCGGTTCGGGGTAGTACCAGACCGCGTTCTCGTTCAGCTCGCCGTTGACGAACAAGCTGTGATAGTGCGCCTGTCCCTTCCAGGGGCAGCTGCTGCGGTGGTTGCTGAACGTGACATAAGCGCGGTCGAGGCTCGCCTCCGGGAAGTAGTGGTTGCCCTCGACGATCACGGTGTCGTCGCTCTCGGCGATGGTCGCGCCGTTCCAGGTGGCTTTCATCGGAGTCCTTTTGTATGAGAAGGGGTCGCCATCGTAGCCAGCCCCCGAGGCCGCGACCGGAGTGGGGGCTCGCGGCTCAGGCGTAGACCGCCGCCGCCGCGCGCAGGCGATCCCCGATCATCCCGACCAGCGCCTTGTCGCCGATGACGCGCACGCTGTCGCCGTGGCGCAGGATATCCATCGCGAGTTCGGTCGGGTCGCTATAGGGAACCTGCAGTTCGTAGCGGCCTTCGCCCGGAGTGCCGTCGACCCAACGCGCCTTTTGTCGCGGATGCCATTCCTCGTTGGCGACCCACTGCGCGGCGTCGGCGTCGAAGACCAGCGTGGCCCATCGGACCTTCGACCCGCCGCTGCCGTAGATGCCATAGCCGGCGTCGAGCTCGGTTTCGAGTTCGCGCAGCGCCACGTGCTTGGCTCTGGCGTCGAGCAGCTCGGCGGTCTGCATCGCATCGAGCGCGAAGCGGCGCAGCCCTTCGCTGGCATGGCACCAGGCGTCGAGATACCACGTGTTGCGGTAGTTGATCAGGCGCTGCGGCGACACCTCGCGCACGCTGGTGCTGCGGTTGCTGCGCTTGTAGTAGCGCAGACGCAGGCGCCGCCGTTGCAACAACGCGCCGCCGATCAGCTCGAAATGCCGGCTGGGTACCCGCCGCCTTGCCGTCCCGATCACCTTGACACGTCGCATCAGCTCGCGTTGCGCGCTCTCGTCGGTGCCCAGCATTCCCTGCAACTTGTCGGTCAGCGGTTGAAGATGGCGCGCGAGCACGCCGTCGTCGTCGAGCCCGGCGAGCAGTTGGTGCATGGTCAACAGCGCGTGGATCTCGTTTTCGCTGAACCACAGTCCCGGCAGTTCGTGGCGCGCAGCGCCGCCGCCCGGGCGATCGGCGAGGCGGTACCCGTTCTCGAGGGGGTCGTAGACGATCGGGGCGTTCAGCCGGTCGCGCAGGTATTGCAAGTCGCGCTTGAGGGTGGCCGGGGAGACGTCGAGTTCGGCCTGCAATGTCGCGAAACTCACGCAACCGCGGTGCTTGAGCAGCAGTTCCATTTTGTAGAAGCGTTCGGTGCGGTCCATCGCGAGGCGTGCCATGCAGGTGGCTCAGGAGGTGAGCCAGTCGCCGTCAGCATACCCGAACGATATTTTTCGTCCACGGCTCGAGCTGGCTCATGCCATGAGCGACCTGGCGTCGAAACTCCTCTTCATACGCCGCGAAACCGTCGCGTCGAATTCACGGAGATCGCCATGACCCCAGCATTGCACCTCGTCGACCTGCAAACCGGACTTGCGCACACCGGCCTGACGGCGCATGAGCACATCGGGTTCGAACTCGGCTGGGATTACGCCCGGTATGGCGTCGTGCCGCCGGCCCCTTACGACACCGAGGTGTCGGTGCTGCGCCACGGTCTGGCGGCAGGCCAGGCGGCGGTCGGTGCGCGGGTCCTCCCTGCCAGCCGCTACGTGCGGCAATGGCTGCAGCTGCGTCTGCGGGCCTGGTTGCGCGGGCGCAGTGTCGAATTGATCCAGGTCACGCCCAACTACCTGCAGCAGCTCGAGGCCACCCATTGCCCCATCACCCGCGCGCCGATCGCCAGCGACTCCCTGCAGACCTCCGACGCCTCGATCGACCGGGTCCGCAACGACGCGGGCTATGCGGCCGGCAACCTGGCGCTGATGAGCCTGCGCGCCAACCATGCGAAGGCCGCCTGGGGTCGAGCCGACGCGACGGCGTTTGCGGCGCGTGTCGAGGCCGAGCACCTGGCGGAAGTCGGCGGCTTGAATGCTGCCGAGTGGCTGCGCGTGGCCACCTTGTGCAGCTTCGTCGAGCCCCTGCCGCATGCGCAGGCGTCCCGGATTCCGATGCGGGTGCTGCCGCCCAACCGGCTGCGGCTCTTCAATCCGGTGCAGGCCTTGCAAGCCTTCGTGAGCCGGCAGTTTCTCAGGCCGGGCTGGAGCCAGCGGCTGAGCCGCTTCGAAACGCTGTTGCCCGACGCGGCGACAAGGGCCGATTTCAAGACGTTTTTCATGACCCTTCTGGCACGCGTGATCGAATCCGGGGCGACCGGTGCCAAGCGCGGTGCAGCCACACCCCGTTGGGCGGTCGAGGATGCCTGGTGTGTCCCGCTGGTCCAGCAGCGGTGGGCGCGCTTTGCACTGCAACTGTCGCCGGTGCAATGCGAGCGCTTGCTGACCCGTGCCGCTGCGCGAGGCCTGGCGACCACGGTCGTGATGGAAGTTCCCGCGCACGCCGCCGTCGAAGGCTGGAACCTCGCTCACCGGGGCTACGTCGCACATGTCGCCAACGTGTCGCACCCGGCCCGGCGGGTGGCCGCGGTCCAGCAGCCGCTGGCCTGGTGAGGACCGTGCGCGTAGGGGAAATCCCACCGGAGGTGTAGCCCTTGGGACGTGCAGCCAGGCGTGAAAAGGCGCATTATGCTGCGCTGCAACAAAGAAGGGCACCATGTCTATCGATTCGATTTCAGACACCATCGAGCGAGCGCTCGTTTCCGCCGGCCTGAATCCACGCGCCGGCGTGCTCAAAAATGTGACCGCATCGATCCGGCGCTCGCTGGCCGGGATCGGGTCCGACCTCGAAGCGCGCCGCCCGCGACCTGAGCCCGGCGAAGGGCCGGCCCGCCCTCCCGCGGGGGACCGCACCCTGGTCCCAGGCAGCTTCACCAGCCACCGTTTCAAAGGGCCGGCGGGGTCGCGAACCTACAAGCTCTACGTGCCGACGACGGTCACGCCGCGCCCGCTGCCGCTCATCGTGATGCTGCACGGCTGTAAACAAAACCCGGACGATTTCGCCGCGGGTACCCGCATGAACGACCTGGCCGAACGGCATGGCTTCCTGGTGGCCTACCCGGCCCAGTCGCGCAACGCCAACGGTTCGAACTGCTGGAACTGGTTCCAACCCACCGACCAGCAGCGTGACCAGGGCGAACCCTCCATCATCGCGGGCATCGTGGCCGACGTCATGACGCTGCGGCCGATCGATCCCGAGCGGGTGTTCGTCGCGGGTCTGTCCGCGGGCGCCGCGATGGCGGTCATTCTGGGCGCCACCTATCCCGACGTGTTCAAAGCCGTTGGCGTTCATTCCGGCCTGGCCCTGGGGGCGGCCCACGACGTCGCCTCGGCATTCGGCGCCATGCACGGCGGCGCCCGGGGGCGCACTCTCGCGGCCAACGGGAGCGGGGTGCCCACCATCGTCTTCCAGGGCGATCAGGACGCGACCGTGGTCGCGGCCAACGCCGACGCGGTGATACGTCAGTCCGTGGGCGCCGTCGATGGCGCGCGGACCTCGGCACGGGCCACGCCCGGCGCACCGGGAACGCGCGCCCACACCACGACCCGCTACGTCGACCTCCAGGGCCAGACCCAGGCCGAGAAGTGGATGATTCGTGGCGGCGCGCATGCCTGGTCGGGCGGCAGCGCCAAGGGCTCCTACACCGAGTCGGACGGTCCCGACGCCTCCGTCGAAATGGTGCGGTTTTTCCTCGATCGAGGATAAACGTCGCCATCCTGTCGATTCGGTGCCTCCTCGATCGTCGTACGAGTGCGGGGCGCCAGGGGCGTCCCGAACCGTCCGAACCCACCCGAGGAAGCTCCGATGTCATCCACCCAGGTCAAGCCCATTCCCGAAGGAATGCATTCCATCACCCCGCACCTGTGCTGCGCCAACGCCGCCGCGGCGATCGATTTCTACAAGGAGGCGTTCGGCGCCGTGGAGGTGTCGCGCCTGGCGGGGCCCGACGGCAAGCTGATGCACGGGGCGGTGCGCATCGGCGACTCGGTCGTCATGCTCTATGACGAAATGCCGCAGTGGGGCGCCCTCGGCCCCAAGGCGCTGAAGGGGAGCCCGGTCGTCATCCATCTCTACGTGCCCGACGTCGATGCCGCCTTCGCCCAGGCGATCGCCGCCGGGGCGACCGTCAAGATGCCCGTGGCCGACATGTTTTGGGGCGACCGGTACGGTCAGGTCGAAGACCCCTACGGTCATTGCTGGTCGATCGCGACCCACACCCGCGACCTGACCGAGGCGCAGATTCGCGACGCCATGGCGAACATGAAGCACGACTGCCCCGAGACCTGAGGCTCCGGTCGGCCCGCGCCCGGCTCAACGCAGGGCTTCGGGCAATTCGATCTTGACCTGCAGCACCTCGAGGTTGTCCTGCTTCTCCAGCTGAACCTTGATGTCTTCGGGCCGGATCGAGACGTACTTCGAGATCACCGCCATCAGTTCGCGCTGCAGGGCCGGAAGATAGTCCGGGCGGCTCGCGCCGCGGCCGCTGCGCTCGTGCGCGAGGATGATCTGCAGCCGCTCCTTGGCGACGCTGGCGGTCTTTTTCTTTTCTCCGAGCAGGAACGAGAGCAAGGACATGCTTATCTCCCGCCGAAGACACGCTTGAAGAAGCCCGGCTTGACCGCCTCGGTGAAGCGCATCGGCCGCGATTCGCCGAGAAAACGGGCGACCACGTCCTTGTACGCTTCGGACACGTCGGTGCCCTTCAGGTGCACCGCCGGCACGCCCTGATTGGAAGCGTCCAGCACGGTTTCGGACTCGGGAATCACCCCGATGAGCTCGATCCGCAGGATGTCCTTGATGTCGCCGAGCGACAGCATTTGCCCCCCTTCCACGCGGTTCGGGTTGTAGCGAGTGATCAGCAGGTGCTCCTTGACCGGCTCCTTGCCGTCGATCGCGCGTCGGGTCTTGGACGACAGCATGCCCAAGATGCGGTCCGAGTCGCGCACCGACGAGACTTCGGGGTTGGTCACCACCAGTGCTTCGTCGGCGAAGTGCATCGCCATCAACGCGCCGGTCTCGATACCGGCGGGCGAATCGCAGACGATGTAGTCGAAACCCATCGCCGCCAGGTCGTTCAGGACCTTTTCGACCCCCTCCTGGGTGAGCGCGTCCTTGTCGCGGGTTTGCGAGGCGGCGAGCACGAACAGGTTGTCGCACTGCTTGTCCTTGATCAGCGCCTGGTTGAGGTTCGCTTCGCCCTGGATCACGTTGATCAGGTCATAGACCACGCGGCGCTCGCAACCCATAATCAGGTCGAGGTTGCGCAGTCCGACGTCGAAGTCGATGACCGCGGTCTTGTGCCCGGCCAGGGCCAGGCCCGCGGAAAAGCTGGCGCTGGTGGTGGTCTTGCCGACCCCGCCCTTGCCGGAGGTCACGACGACGATTTTGCTCATGTCTCAGATCCTTTGGACTGCCATCAGTCGGATTTCAACGCCTCGACGACGAGCTTTTCGCCCTCGAGTCGCACCTGGGCCGGCTTGCCCAGCACGGAGGGTGGAAGTTCGGTCTCGGTGGTGCGGTAGATGCCCGCGATGGAGAGCAGTTGCGGCTCCATGCAGGTGGTGAAGATGCGGGCGCCCGCGTCGCCCATCGCCCCGGCCAGGGCGCGCCCGCGCAGCGGCGCGTAGACGTGGATGTTGCCGTCGGCGATGACCTCGGCGCCGTGGCTCACCACCGCCAGCACGATCAGGTCGGTGCCCTTGGCGTACACGCGCTGGCCCGAGCGCAGCGGCCGGTCGACGACGAGTGCCTGACGAAAAACCGCCGGCGCGTCGGCCGAAAGATCGGGCCGCGGAGGGGCCGCCGCCGCTTCCGGTGCCGGCGCCCGCCCTGCGTGGCCATGCGCTTCGGCCAATCCGGCGGCGACCGCCAGCTCCAGCTGCGTCGGGTTGGCACCGCGCACCGCGACGGGCAGCATCTTGTGTCCGCGCAGCAAGTCGATCAGCCGGGAGAAGTCGATGGGATCGCACGCATCCGACACCGATGTCAGGTCGATGGCCACGGGGTCGTTGGCGAACAGCTCCGGGGCGTCGGCGAACCGGTCCTGGAATGCGCGTTCCAGGACGTCCAGGTCGACGGTCTTGAGCACCACGGCCACGAGGGTGAGCGCAGCGCTTTTCAGTTCGAACGCGGAAGACGCAGGGGTCACGACGGCCATGGACGCAAACATCGGCAAAGGTCGCGAGTTTACCGGGGTCGCGTGTTCGAAAGCGCGCGTGACGTGTGCTAGGCCCGGGCGCGCCGCCCGTGGCGCCCGCGCCTCGCGTGGGCCGCCGGGTCGGGAGTCAGCGC
>JALYHO010000285.1 GCA_030776545.1 Pseudomonadota bacterium
GGCCAAAAAAAAGCCCCTGGAATCATGACGATTCCAGGGGCGTTCAATTGCCAGCCGGGCTAAGCCGGCACAACATTAACGGTCGGCGAAGGTGCGACGCGCGCCACTGTCGGCGCCACGCGGGCCCTTGCTGTAGCCGGCGCCTGCGGTGCCGTCGCGACGCGGTGCGGCCGGCTTCGAGAAGCTGCGCTGGCCAGGCTTGGCGCTACGGTTGTCGCCTGGCTTCCAGCCAGCCTTTTGCGGACGCGGGGCTGCGCTGCGCTTGGGCTCGAAACCCTCGATCACGTCGACCGGGATCAGTTGCTTGGTAAAGCGCTCGATCCGTTTCACGTTCATGCCTTCGGCATGGTTGACCAGCGAAATCGCCACGCCATTGCGGCCGGCACGGCCGGTGCGGCCGATACGGTGCACATAGTCTTCCGGAAACTTCGGCAGATCGTAGTTGAACACGTGGGTAATGGTCGGCACGTCGATGCCGCGCGCGGCGACGTCGGTGGCGATCAGGATCTTCAATTGACCGTTGCGCAGGCCTTGCAAGACCCGGTTGCGACGTCCCTGGGGATGGCCGCCGTGCAGGGAAGCGACGTGGTGGCCCATGTCGGCCAGGCGGTCGGCGAGCCAGTCGGCGTCGCGTTGCGTGCTGGTGAACACCACCGCCTGCTCCATCTCCTTGGTGGTGAGGATGTGGTCGAGCAGCGCGTTCTTGTGGTTGACGTTGTCGGCCCAGTGCAGACGCTGCTCGATGTTCTCGTGGGTGTCGGTGTGCGAGGACACGTCGATGCGCTGCGGGTCGCGCAGCAGGTTCTGGGCGAGCCGGCCGACGTGCCCGGCGAAGGTCGCGCTGAACATCACCGTCTGGCGTGCCGCGGGGGTCGCTTCGGCGATGGTGTTGATGTCGTCGATGAAGCCCATGTCGAGCATGCGGTCGGCCTCGTCGAGGACGAGCATCTCGACGTTCTCCAGCACGGCCTTGCCGGTCTGGAGGTGGTCGAGGAGGCGCCCCGGCGTGGAAATCAGGATGTCGAGGGGGCCGCGCAGCGCGGCGATCTGCGCCGGATACGGCACGCCGCCGACCACCGTCGCGACGCGCAGGCCCTGCACGAAGCGGCCGTAGACCGTTGCCGCCTTGGCGACCTGCATGGCGAGTTCGCGGGTCGGGCACAGCACCAGGATGCGCGGGCCGTGGATGACCCCCTTGTCACGCCGCTTGGTGTTGTCGCCGCGGGCCAGGAGCACACGTTGCAACGCCGGCAGGATGAAGGCTGCGGTCTTGCCGCTGCCGGTGCTGGCCGAGACCATCAGGTCGGCGCCTGCCAGGGCCGGCGGAATGGCCTGCGACTGCACTTCGGTGGCGATTTCATAGCCGCTCGCGGTGACGGCTTTGGTCAGGGCTTCGGGCAAGCCGAGGGATTCGAAACTCATGGTCAAGTCTTTCTCATGCTGGCGCGCGATGCCGCCCGGGGGCAAAAAGCATCAACGCGCCGACCCGCGTGCGGACGCGGACGTCCGTGCAGGGCCAGTCAGGTCGCTGGGGAGAAGGTCCGAAAGGGCGCCGCGAGGTGCGGTGCCTTGCCTCAAGAACAGTCAAAGCGACGGCATCGCCGCCAACCGTTCCCGAAATGGGCTTCGAACAAGCCACGCAGCGCTTGGAGGCCAAATGGCCGCGCTGCGGGAAGACTCGATGAGGTCAGAGGGATGAGCGAAAACGCTGTTATTCACATGCTGCGTGTTGTTCGCATGCTGCGTTTAACGGCGAAAGCGGGATTCTAGAGCAATACGGGTTTTCCCACAAGGGCAGTGGCCCGAGATTCTCGGTGGGCTCGAGGGCCGTCCTTGCGGCAACGGCACCGACCATCGGCGCCTGCCGGCGCGACCGGACCCCGAGGTCCAGGGTCTCATGCAGGCCTGGCGGCGCCGAGACGATCGAGAAGGTGTGAACCGATCCGCCATGCCCGCTCGTTCCTCCCGAACGAGGGGGCCTGGCACCTCGCACCGCCAGACCGTCATTTGACGAGGAAATGCTCGCGGTAGAACGCCAGCTCGTCGATCGATTCGTTGATGTCGGCGAGCGCGGTATGCGCCTGGGCTTTCCTGAACCCGGCCAGGATCTCGGGCTTCCACCGCTTGGCAAGCTCCTTCAGGGTGCTCACGTCGAGGTTGCGATAGTGGAAGAAGGCTTCGAGGGCGGGCATGGTGCGCGCCAGGAAGCGGCGGTCCTGACAGATGCTGTTGCCGCACATCGGTGACTTGCCGCGCGCCACGAATTGCTGCAGGAACTCGATCGTCCGGGCCTCGGCCTCGGCCTCGTCCACGGTCGACGCGCGGACACGCTCGATCAGGCCGCTCTTGCCGTGGGTGCCCTTGTTCCAGGCGTCCATCGCGTCCAGCGTCGCTTCGCTCTGGTGGATGGCCAGCACCGGGCCTTCGACCCGGCACCCGAGCTGCGGGTCGGTCACGACCACCGCGATCTCGATGATGCGGTTGGTGTCGGGATAGAGGCCGGTCATCTCCAGATCGATCCAGATCAGGTTGTCGTCGGCGCGGGCCAGGGCGGGGGTATCGGTCATGCGGTCGCTCGGGTGGGGGATGGGGGCACGGGGGATTTTCGCAGACCCTACACTGGCGCCATGCAAGCCCTGTTTTTGACGCTGACCTTCGCCGCCGCCCTGGCGCTCTCCCTGGGGGTCAAGTTCTGGTTGGCGACGCGCCAGATGCGCCATGTCGCCCAGCATCGCGGTGCCGTTCCGGCGCCGTTCGACACCACCATTTCGCTGGCGGCGCACCAGCGTGCCGCGGACTACACCCTCGCCAAAGGTCGCTTCGGTCTGCTCCACATGGCATTCGGGGCCGCGCTGCTGCTGGGCTGGACCCTCCTCGGTGGAATCGAGTGGCTCGACAACCTGGCGCGCGATTGGGCAGGGCCGCGCCTCGGCGGCATGGGCTACCAACTCGCACTCCTCGGTGGTTTCGCCCTCGTGGGCGGCTTGCTCGAGCTGCCGTGGGAGCTCTTCGGCACTTTCCGCATCGAACAGCGCTTCGGCTTCAACCGCATGAACTGGCGACTGTTCGTGGCCGACCAGCTCAAAGGGGCCGTGGTCGCACTGGTGCTCGGTTTGCCGATCGCCGCGCTGGTGCTGTGGATCATGGGGAGTGCCGGGCGCTTTTGGTGGCTGTTCGCCTGGGGCGCCTGGGTGGCGTTCAACCTGGCGGTGCTGGTGCTCTACCCGACCGTGATCGCGCCGCTCTTCAACAAGTTCGAGCCGCTCGCCGACGCCTCGTTGCGCTCGCGGGTGCAGGATTTGATGGCGCGCTGCGGCTTCGCGGCCAAGGGTCTGTTCGTGATGGACGGCAGCCGCCGGTCGGCCCACGCGAACGCGTATTTCACCGGCTTCGGCGCCGCCAAGCGGGTGGTGTTCTTCGACACCCTGCTCTCCAAGCTCACCCCCGGCGAGGTCGAAGCGGTGCTGGCGCACGAGCTCGGGCATTTCAAGCATCGCCACGTGGTCAAACGGATCGTCGCGCTGTTCGGCCTGAGCCTGGTCGGCTTCGCGCTGCTGGGCTGGCTCTCGACCCAGAGCTGGTTCTACGCCGGGCTCGGCGTTCGGCCGGTGCTCGGCGCCCCGAACGACGCGCTCGCGCTGCTCCTGTTCGTCCTGGCGACACCGGTGTTCGCGTTCTTCGTGTCGCCGTTTTTCGCCCGGCTGTCGCGCCGGCACGAGTTCGAGGCCGATGCCTACGCCTGTCGCCAGTCCGATGCCCGGGACCTGGCCGCCGCGTTGCTCAAGCTGCACGAAGACAATGCCGCCACCTTGACCCCCGATCCGCTCTACGTGCGCTTCTACTATTCGCACCCCCCCGCCTCGGAGCGGCTGGCCGCGCTGGCTCGCTCCGTGCCCTCCCCTGTGCAACCCGCCTGAACACCATGAGTAATTTGCTGCACCAGAAATGCCAGGCTCTCGACAGCGGTCACGCCATGAGCGAGGCCGTCATCCACGACCACCTGGCGCAGGTCAGCGGCTGGCATTTGAGCCAGGACGCGATCGAAAAGACCTACGCGTTCAAGAATTACTACGAGACCATCGCCTTCGTCAACGCGCTCGCGTGGGTCTGCCACACCGAAGACCACCATCCGGACCTGCGACTGACGTTCGACCGCTGCACCGTGCGCTTCAACACCCATTCGGTCGGGGGCGTCTCGATCAACGACTTCATTTGCGCCGCCAAGGCCGATGCGCTGATCGCGTTCGTGGCTTGAGCAAGTTCGTCGCCCTCGACTTGGGCCTGGTGGTGACCGGCCACGGCCGCCACTACATCGTCGAGACCCTCGAAGGCGCGCGCATCGTCTGCCATCCGCGTGGCAAGAAGAGCGACTGCGTGGTGGGAGACCGGGTGCGCTGGCAAGTCTCCGGCGACGAAGGCGTGATCGAACATGTCGAGCCGCGCCGCAATCTCCTGTTCAGGCAGGACGAATGGAAGACCAAGTCGTTCGCCGCCAACCTCGACCAGTTGCTGGTGCTGGTCGCGGCCGAGCCGGTCTTCAGCGAATCGCAACTCGCGCGGGCGCTGATCGCGGCCGAAAGCGCGGACATTCCGACCCGCATCGTCCTCAACAAGACCGACTTGCCTGGCATCGACACGGCGCGTGCGCGGCTCGAGCCCTACGCGGCGATGGGGGTGGAGGTGATCGAGGTCGCGCTCAAGACCCGTGCGGCCGAATCGGCGCAGCGCCTGAGGCCGCTGCTGCACGGGCGGGCCACCTTGGTCCTCGGCCCGAGCGGCACCGGCAAGAGCACCCTGATCAATCTGCTCGCACCCGATGCCAAGGCGCAGGTCGGGGAAATTTCCCAGGCGCTCAATTCGGGACGCCACACCACCACGACCACCCAGTGGTACTGGATCGACGGCGCAGAGCGCGAGAGCGCGCTGATCGATTCGCCCGGATTTCAGGAATTCGGTTTGCGCCAGATCGACGCCAGGCAACTCTCGACCCTGATGCCCGACCTGCGCGCCCACGTGGCCGGTTGCCGCTTCTACAACTGCACCCACCTGCACGAACCAGGCTGCGGCGTGCGGGCCGCGGTCGAGCGCGGCGACGTGAGCGAATCGCGGTTTCGGATCTACGCCGAAATCCTTGGCGAACTGGTCGATCGGCGGTAGGGGTGGATGACGGGGCGCCCCGGTCAACCGACCAGGTTGGCCAGCGAGAGCAGCGCCAGCAAAAGCATCCAGAGCACCATCGAGCGCCACACGAGCCCGACCACGCTGCGCAGGTGGCCGAGCACCGGGGTCATTCCAGGCGTCGAGCCGTCGGCGAGCATCGCATCGGGCAGCCCTCCCGCCTCGAAGGTGGCCGAGCGATCGGGCGCGACACCGGGGGCCGCGCTGCCTCCCAATCGCACCCCCACCGCGCCGGCCGCCGCCGACAGGATGATGCCTTCGTTCGGGTGCTTCCACAGCCCGGCGTCACGGCGCCAGAAGGTCACCGCTTCCTCGAAATTGCCCACCACCGCGAAACCGAACGCGGTCAGGCGCGCGGGCACGTAGTCGAGCGCGTTGAAAAGGCGTTGGGACAGCTCGAGCAGGCGGTCGTTCAGCGGTGCATCGATGGTGCGGCTCTTGAAGGCCCAGTAGCGGCTCGCGAATTCGGCCATGCGGTAGAGCACCGCGCCGGCCGGGCCGAAGCCGAACGTGGACATCAGGACGAACCAGAAAAACACGCCGAAGACATGGCGGTGCGCCGCCAGCAGCGAATGCTCGATGACGTGGCGCAGCAACTCGGTGCGCGGCAGTTCACTGGCGTCGAGGTGGCGCCACTCGCGCAACAGGCGGCGCGCTTCGAGCTCGTCACCGCGGTCGAGCGCGTCGCGGATGTCGGTGAAATAGTGGCTGAACTGGCGAAAGCCGAGCGTCAGATAAAGCACCGCGACATCCCAGGCCAGCGCGAGCACCAGGTTCAGGCGCGCCAGGCCGGCGTGAATGCCCCAGGCCAGCAACGCAGGAAACAGGGCCGTGATGGCCCACACGACCCAGGCGTGGTGGTCGCGCCCGGCGTCGAAATTGCGGCCCGTCCAACGCATCCAGCCGGTCAGGGAGTCGTGGACCACGTTGCCACGCGGCAAGGGTTTGAGTTGTTCGATCAGCAGCGCGAACAGGACGGCGAAGAAACTCATGCGCGCCGATGATACCGACGCGCCGAGGGCCTCACGCCGCGAGGAAACGATAGAAGTTGCGCAACATCGCCGCGGTCGCTCCCCAGATGAAGTAGCGCCGCGGCTGGCCCGCGCTGTCGTGCCCTTCCCACGGCATCGACAGGAACTCGCGCATCCGACCGTCGATCTCGACGGCATGATGGCGGTGGTTCGCGGGGTTCATCAGGAAGGCCAGCGGCACTTCGAATACTTCGGCGACTTCGTAGGGGTCGGCCCGAAGCGTGAAGCCCGGGCGCACCAGCGCGACCACCGGGGTGACGATGAACCCGCTGCCGGTGGTGTAGAGCGGCATGACCCCGAGCACGTCCGTGAACGTGGCTTCCAGGCCGATCTCTTCATGGGCCTCGCGCAAGGCGGTGGCGGTCGCGTCGGCGTCCTCGGGCTCGGCCCGGCCGCCCGGAAAGGCGATCTGCCCTGCATGGTCGTTCAGGTGCGCGGTGCGCTCGGTCAGCAGCACCGTGGGCTCCGTGCGCTGGACGATGCCGATCAGCACCGAGGCGGCCACCGGCGACCGGGTGCCGACCGGCAGCTCGACATGAACGTCGGGAGTCCAGCGCGGCGGGCAGCGAAAACGCAGCGCCAGTTCGTTCGCATCGAAGGAAGCGAGCGCCGGCAAATGGCGGTCGACGCCGACGACCGGCAGGGCTTGCGGATCGAAACGCAGGGCCATGAACGTGCGTCAAGCGGCCACGGCCGCGGAGGCGGTCAGGCCAGTTTTTCCTTGATGCGTGCCGACTTGCCCGAGCGCTTGCGCAGGTAGTAGAGCTTGGCCCGGCGCACATCGCCGCGGCGCTTGACCTCGATCGTGGCGATCAAGGGGCTGTACAGCTGGAAGGTGCGTTCCACGCCCTCGCCGCTCGAGATCTTCCGCACGATGAAACTCGAGTTGAGGCTGCGATTGCGCTTGGCGATGACCACGCCTTCGAAAGCCTGGAGACGCTTGCGCGTGCCTTCGACCACTTTGACGCTGACGATCACCGTGTCACCCGGGGCGAACTCGGGGATGGTCTTGTTGAGACGCGTGATTTCTTCGCGCTCGAGGGTTTGGATCAAATCCATGGGGTCTCCGAAGTCGATCGTGCCACCGGGGTGGGTGGAGTTAGGGTGAGGCCGACGAGGCGATCAGGGAAAAGTCATGCAAGGTCACGGGTGCCATGGGCTAAAGAAAGGCCATGACCTGACGTGACACTGGCATGACCCGTGAATTTCCGGGTCGCGCGCGGCCTCTACGGGGCAGAGGATCGAAGTTAGCCTTTGATTATGGCATAAGCGAGGCGAGGAAGGCCTCGTCGCTCGACGTGAGCCGCCCGAGCGCGCGCGCCGCTGCCAGCAGGTCGGGGCGCCGGCGCGCGGTCAGCGCCAAAGACTGCTCGCGCCGCCAGGCAGCGATCGCCTGGTGATGGCCCGACAGCAACACGGCCGGCACGGCGCCGCCCTCGTCGGGCGTGAGCTGTTCGGGACGGCTGTAGTGCGGGCAATCGAGGAGCCCGTCGGAAAAACTGTCTTGCTGGTGCGACTGCGCGTCCCCGAGGACCCCGTCCTGAAGCCGAGCCACCGCATCGAGCAGCGCCAGGGCCGGCAATTCGCCCCCCGAAAGAACGAAGTCGCCGAGGCTCAACTCGAGATCGACATGCCGATCGATGAAGCGCTGGTCGATGCCCTCGTACCGCCCGCACAAAAGTACCGCACCGGACGAGGCGGCGAACTCGCGGACCACGGCCTGATCGATGCGTCGGCCGGTGGGCGTGAAATGCACCACCGGTGCCGGGAGCTCGTCGCCGCGCGCGCTGCGGATCGCCTCGAGCGCGCGCGTCAAGGGCTCGACCAGCATCACCATGCCGGGGCCTCCGCCATAGGGGCGGTCGTCGACCCGCCGGTAGGCGTTGTCGGCGTGGTCACGCAGCGGCCACAGCTGGACGTCGACCTGTCCCGACTCGAAGGCGCGACGGGTGATGCCCTGCGTCAGATGGGGCGCGAACAAGTCCGGAAAGAGCGTGATGACGTCGAAGCGCATCGCCGTTCAGAAGTCCAGGCCCCAGTCGACGGTGATGAGGCGTTGTTCCAGGCTGACCGCATCGACATAGGCAGCGACGAATGGAATCAGGCGTTCCGCGGCGACGCCTTCATCGGCGGCCACCGGACCCGACGCCTCGGCAGGCGCGACGCGCAACACGCTGTGCGGGCCGGTATCGAGCAGCCCGGTCACCGTGCCAAGCGACTGGCCTTCGCGATTGACCACGGCCAGGCCGATCAGGTCGACCCAGTAGAACTCGTCCGGGTCCGGCGTCGGGAAGCTCGCACGCCCGACGAACACGCGCGCTCCGCGCAGGGCTTCGGCACCATCGCGGTCGACCACTTCCTGAGCAAGGGCCACGACGACCTCGCCATGGGCTTTGACCTGCGTGATCTTGAGCAGGGAGGGAATCGACGCCACAGGCGTGGCGGGTCGCGGGCCGGCCTTGTCGGAAGGCAGCACGAACCAGCGCCGTGAAGAAAAGAGCGCCTGCGGGTCGTCCGCGAACGGCAGGACCTTGATCCAGCCCTGCAAGCCCCAGGCGTCGACGATGCGGCCGACTTCGATCGCGTCCGCCGGCCACGCGGGGTCGGCGCCTGCCGGGCGATCAGCCGCCATCACGGCCGCCCGTCCCTGCCCACCCGGACATTCGCGCCGAGCGTCTCTCTCAGGTCGCGGCCTTGGCCTGCGCGACCAGGCGCGCCACCGTGGGCGACATCTGCGCACCGGTACCGGTCCAGTGCTCGACGCGGTCGAAGGCCACGCGCAGCGGTTGCTCGCCACCCGAGGCGACCGGGTTGTAGAAGCCCACGCGTTCGATGAAGCGGCCGTCGCGACGGGTCCGCGAGTCGGCAACGACGATGTTGAAGAAGGGGCGCTTCTTGGCGCCACCACGAGAAAGACGGATCACGACCATGACTGTTCCTAGTTTCCTGATATGTTCGAAGCATCCGCCTGGCCGCGGGCACCGCGCTCGACCGGTCTGGGCTTGAGCTCCGTTCGAGCCGTGCAAAGCTCAGGCAGCGAGTGTCCCCTGCGGGGCCGCGCGGGTGAGGTGGGTCGATCCACTCCTGGAAAGACCGCCGCGAAACCGCGCATTATAAACTCACGGCGCCGGGAAACGGCAAACCCAGCCGGCAGCCTCGCGTGCCGGGCCCGACGAGCAGCATGAAAGTCCCCCCGAAATGAGCCGGCCCGCCCTCCTGATCCGACCCGCCGCCGCTGCCGACCTGCCTGCCATCACGGCCATATACGCCTGGAACGTGCAGAACGGGACCGGCACGTTCGAGCTCGACCCGCCCGACCAGGCCGAGATGGCGAGTCGCCACGCCGCGGTCGCGTCCAAGGGCCTGCCCTGGCTCGTCGCGGAGCGCGACGGCACGGTGCTGGGCTACGCCTATGCGAACCACTTTCGACCGCGGCTGGCCTATCGCTTCTGCGTCGAAGATTCCATCTACCTGGCGCCGCAGGCCTTGGGCCAGGGGCTGGGTCGGCTGCTGCTGGCCGAACTGGTGGCGCGTTGCGAAGCGCTCGGCGTGCGGCAAATGCTGGCGGTGATCGGCGATTCGGCGAACCTGGGGTCGGTCGGCGTACACCGCACGCTGGGGTTCGAACCCACCGGCACGTTCAAGGCGGTGGGCTGGAAATTCGACCGCTGGCTCGACGTCGTGCTGATGCAAAAAACCCTCGGCCCCGGCGCCTCGACCCCGGCCGGGCCGGCCGCATGACCGCCCCCTCCGCGCCTCCTGTCCGGGGCGGCTACAAGTCCAAGACCTGGGCCACCTGGCTCGCCTTCCTGGGCGGTGCGGTCGGGCTGCACCGCTTCTACCTCTTCGGCCTGCGCGACCCGGGGGGCTGGCTCTACGTCCCGCCCAGCCTGGTCGGCCTCTACGGGGTCCAGCGCATGCGCCACCTGGGGGCCGACGACCACCTCGCGTGGGTGCTGATCCCGCTGCTCGGCGTGACGCTGGCCCTGTCGATGTTCACGGCGATCGTCTACGGACTCAGCCCTGACGACAAGTGGAATGCCCGCTTCAACCCCGAAGGCCCGGCGCACCAGATGAATTGGGCCACGGTGATCGGGGTGGCGGCGGCATTGATCGTCGGCTGCGGGGTGCTGATGGCGACCCTCGCATTCAGTGCGCAACGCTATTTCGAATATCAGGCCGAGCTTTCGGAGCGCGGCAACACGAGCCCTTGAGACGCGCCAGGCGCCGCGCTCGCCTGGGCGGGTAGCCTCGATACCGGCTGGTCGGACACTGCGGCCAGCAGCCCGGCGACCCGGCCCGAGCCGGGAATCAGCAGACCGGAATCGATTTCGGCCAACGGGCGCAACACGAAAGCGCGCTGCGCCAGGCGCGGATGCGGCACGGTCAGCCGCGGCTCGGAAATTTGCGCGTCGCCGTACAGCAGCAGGTCGAGGTCGAGCGTGCGGGGGGCGTTGCGATAGGACCGCTCGCGCCCGTGCTGCCGTTCGATGCGCTGCAGGGCGGCAAGCAAGGACGACGGCGCGAGCCGGGTTCGTATCGCCATCGCCGCATTGAGATAGTCGGGCCCGGCGGCGTCGACCGGCGCGCTGCGATAGAGCGACGAGGCGGCGAGCACGGTGGTGCCCGGCAGACTCGCGATGGCGAAGAACGCGGCATCCAGTGTCGCTTGCACGTCGCCCAGGTTGGCACCGAGCCCGATATACGCCGTCACCGGCGCGGCGGTTCGGCGGCGCGCCGCGGATGCCACGCTCAAGCGGCTCTCGCCGCCGCCTTGTCAGGCATCTCGCGAGGGGTCGGGCACGGCGTCCGGCAGCGCCTGCTCGGCAGCCACCGGCTTG
>JALYHO010000286.1 GCA_030776545.1 Pseudomonadota bacterium
CGCTGACGCCCGTCAGCGGGCTGGGCAGCACCGGGCGCGCGCTGCTGGCCATCCCGCTGGCCGACCTCGCCGCCATCGTCGCGATGCTGTGGGTGTGGGCGGGCTTCGCGATGGTCATCATCGGCGCCGGGCTGGCGGCGCTCAACCGCGAGGTGCTCGAGGCAGCGCGCATGGACGGCGCCAGTGAGCTCCAGACCTTTCGCTACGTGACCTTCCCGCTGCTTCGACCTGTGCTCATCGTGGTCTTCATCACCATGATCATCAACGTCCTGAAGATCTTCGACATCATCGTCTCGCTGATCCCGGAGTCATCGCAACAGCAGACCAACGTCATCGCGCTCGAGTTGTTCCGGCGTGCCTTCCAGAGCAGGCAGACCGGCCTCGCCAGCGCCATCGCTGTTGTTCTGTTTCTCCTGGTCATCCCCGTCATTGCGCTCAACGTGCGGCGGATCCGCGAGTGACCACGGTCGCGACGACCGCGCCGGCGGGTGCGGTGGCTGCCCCCAAACGTGCGCGACTGCGCAAGGTCTTCGGCCGCAGTCTGGTCAACGTTGTTCTCGCCGCCATCGCGCTGTTCTGGCTGGTGCCCACCGCCGGCCTGCTGGTGACCTCCTTCCGGCCACCCCAGGATTTCTTCGTGTCCGGCTGGTGGCACGCTCTGACCACCCCGTTGACCCTGACCCTCAACAACTACGCCAACATCCTCAAGACCGGCGGCATCCCGGACGCGCTGCTCACCACTGCGATCATCACCGTCACCTCGACCGCGCTGGTAGTGGTCATCGCCTCGCTCACCGGTTACGCGATGGTGTTCCTCAACTGGCGTGGTCGCGACGCCGTCTTCGTGCTCGTGGTCGCGCTGATGGTGGTGCCGCTGCAGATGGCGCTGATCCCGGTCTCGTCACTGTACGGCCACGTCGGGTTGTTCGGGACGCTCGCCGGGGTCATCATCTTCCACGTGGCGTTCGGGCTGCCGTTCGCCATCTTCCTGATGCGCAACTTCTACACCGGCATCCCCAAGGACCTGCTCGAGGCTGCTCGCATTGACGGCGCCAACGAGTGGATGATGTTCCGGCGCATCGTGCTGCCCCTGGGCAAGCCTGCGCTGGCCTCGCTGGCGATCTTCCAGTTCCTCTGGGTGTGGAACGACCTGCTGGTGTCGCTCGTCTTTCTGGCCAGCAACCCTCATGTGCCGATCACGGTGGCGATCTTCAGTCAGCTGCGTCAATTCGGCGCCAACATCGACGTGATCTCGACCGCGTCGTTCGTCTCCATGATCATTCCGCTGGGGGTGTTCTTCGCCTTCCAGCGCTACTTCGTGCGCGGCGTGCTCGCCGGCGCCGTCAAGTGAGCGGAGGACTGGCCTGATGGCACGCATCGCGTTCGAGCACATGGACAAGAGCTACAGCGGCGACATGCTCGCCGTCAACGACCTCAACCTCGAGATCAACGACGGCGAGTTCCTGGTGCTGGTGGGCCCATCCGGCTGCGGGAAGACCACCGCGCTTCGCTGCCTCGCCGGTCTCGAGGACATCACGGGCGGCCAGATCGTCATCGGCGACCGCGTGGTCAACGACCTGCCCCCCAAGGACCGCGACATCGCCATGGTGTTCCAGAGCTACGCGCTCTACCCGAACATGAACGTGGCCCAGAACATCAGTTTCGCGCTCGAGATGCGCAAGGTGCCCAAGGCCGAGCGTGCGAAAGCCGTCGAACGGGTCGCCGCGATGCTGCAGATCGGCCACTTGCTCGACCGCAAGCCGGGCCAGCTGTCAGGGGGCCAGCGCCAGCGTGTCGCGATGGGACGAGCGTTGGCACGCAACCCGAAACTGTTCTTGTTCGACGAACCGCTCTCCAACCTGGACGCCAAGTTGCGCGTCGAGATGCGCGCGGAAATCAAGCTGCTGCATCAGCGCACCCGCACCACCACCGTCTACGTGACTCACGACCAGGTCGAAGCGATGACGCTGGGCGACCGGATCGCGGTCATGCGCGATGGCGTGGTGCAGCAGTTCGGGACGCCGGACGACATCTACACGCGACCGGCGACGCTCTTCGTCGCCGAGTTCATCGGCGCACCGGCGATGAACATGCTCAAAGCCGATTCGGCGGGCATCGACGGCGTCGGACTGGTCGTGCAGGGCACGACGCTCGAATTGACGCCTGCGCAGCAGGCCGCGCTGCAGGGTCGCGCCGGCGCCAGCCACGTCGTCGGCCTGCGACCGGAAAACCTGCATCTGGGCGAGACGGGACTGCCCGGATCCCTGGTCATGATCGAGCCGACCGGGCCGGACACGTTCGTCCTGGTCGATACCGCCGTTGGCCGCCTGGTCGCCCGGGTCTCGGGCAAGGTGCACGAACGCGTCGGCGACCCGGTCCGACTCGCCTGGAACGCGAACCACCTGCACGTGTTCGACGCGGTCAGCGAGCAGCGGGTGGGCTGACCCGAGAAAAGTTCGAGAAGTGCCGCCGCTCGAAGGAATGAGCGGTCCCGCCTAGCCCCCGTTGTGGGTGGCGGGTGCCTTGCCCAGCAGCGCTTCCTTGAGCTGCGCGTCCGCAGGCATGTTTCCGAACCAGATCCGCATCAACGCCGTGTAGAACTCCGGCTCCTTGATCGGCGCACCCTCCAACTTGCCGTTGACGGTGATCACCGTGCCGGTACCCGGCACCCATTCGATCGCGAAGGAATCTCCCGCGACGAGCCGCTTGCGGTTGGAGAAAATGTCGCTCATGCGGATGACGCCGCTGATCGACTTGGAAAATTCCTCGCGCGGCGCGTTTTGCTCCATGCCGCGGGCGAACAGCTTGCCCAGTTCGTTCGCGTCGATGTCACGCAACATCGTGATTTGCAAATGGCGCGGACCGGGGGCCGCGAGCACCGCTTCCGGCGTGGTCGCTTTCTGGGTCAGGTAGAGGCCAGCCGCGTACACCTTGAAGACGACCTTGTAGCGCACGCCGGCGCCATTGAGTTGCAAGGTGCTGCCCGCGACCTGCAAGGTGCTAGGAAACTTGACGCCGCCCACCTCGGTGATTTCGGCGCGGGCCGCCAGGGGCGCGAGCAAGACGGCGGCCAGGACGGCGGAAACGAAGGGTTTGCGCATGACGCGGTCTCCAAAAAGGATGGATTCACCAAGCCGCCGTCGATCGGGTGACCGCGTGTGGGCGACCCCCGTTGGGTGACATTGGTTCACCTTTTTCGGCACGGGCGGTCCGGCCTTGAGTGGCCTTCGGCCCGGCGCCGACGTCGTCAGCCGGAAAGTCGGACATTCTTTACAAGGCGGCGCCAGGCGCTCGAACGTCCGATCGGGCGGAGGAAAGACGGTTTCGAGTCGGCGCTGGAAGCGCCAACTTGCGCACTACACCGGCTTGCACGTGAAACTTTCGACCGCCGCCCTGCCACCAAGGGCTTGGCCCGGCGAATATACTGACGATGGAATGGATTTGAATACTTGTCACGTTGCCGACGGGCCCATGGCCGCCGGGAAAGGGAAGGGGTCACTCATGGGTGCCAAACTCAAGGTTGCGGGTTGGTTGGCGGTCGGCGCGGTCGCCGGCGCGCTGACGACCATGCAATTGCAGGCGACGGCACGCAACGGCGTGTCCCAGTTGCCACTGGACGAACTGCAGCAGATGGCGGCGGTGTTCGGCATGATCAAGACCGACTACGTCGAGCCGGTCGATGAGAAGAAGCTCATCAGCGACGCGATCGGCGGCATGGTCGCCGGCCTCGATCCGCATTCCCAGTATTTCGACAAGAAATCCTTCAAGGAATTCCGCGAGGCGACCACCGGTCGCTTCGTCGGCATCGGCATCGAAATGGCGATGGAAGACGGAATGGTCAAGGTGGTGAGCCCCATCGAGGGGTCGCCCGCGTTTCGGGCCGGCCTGAAAAGCGGCGACCTCATCACCAAGATCGACGACACCATGGTCAAGGGGCTGAGCGTCGACCAGGCGGTCAAGAAGATGCGCGGTGACCCCAACACGAAGGTTCAGCTCACCATCTTCCGCAAGACAGAGAGCCGCAGCTTTCCGGTGACCATCGTGCGCGAGGAGATCCGCACCCAAAGCGTGCGCGCCAAACTCCTCGAGCCGGGCTATGCCTGGATCCGGGTGAGCCAGTTCCAGGACCGGACCGTCGACGACTTCGTCGCCAAGCTGACCGACCTGTATAAACAAGATCCGAACATCAAGGGACTCGTGCTGGACCTGCGCAACGACCCGGGTGGCTTGCTCGAAGGCGCGGTAGCGGTCGCCGCGACCTTCTTGCCGACCGACGCCACCGTGGTGTCCACCAACGGGCAGATCGCCGACTCCAAGCAGACCTTCAAGGCGTCGCCCTCCGACTACATGCGCCGCGGCGGATCCGACCCGTTGCGTCGCCTCCCCGAGGGCCTGAAGAAAGTGCCCTTGATCGTGCTCGTCAACGAAGGCTCGGCCTCGGCGAGCGAAATCGTCGCGGGTGCGTTGCAGGACCAAAAGCGCGCGACCATCATGGGCGCGCAAACCTTCGGCAAGGGCTCGGTCCAGACGGTGCGCCAGTTGTCGCCGGATACCGCGCTCAAGATCACCACCGCCCGCTACTACACCCCGAGCGGCGCCTCGATCCAGGCCAAGGGCATCGTGCCCGACGTGATGCTGGACGAAACCGCCGAGGGCAACCTGTTCGCCGCGCTGCGCACCCGCGAGGCCGATCTGGACAAGCACCTCCAGAGCGGCCAGGGCCCCGAGGTCAAGGACGAAGCTCGCGACAAGGCCCGCGAAGACGCCCGCAAGAAACTCGAAGAAGAAGCGATCAAGCGCTCGGCCGCACCGCTCAAGCCGCCTCCGGAGTTCGGTACCACGGACGACTTCCAACTGGCTCAGGCGCTCAATCGGCTGAAGGGCAAACCGGTGTTGGTGAGCAAGACCGCGGTCGAACGCAAGGCCGATACCGAAACTGCCAACTGATCGTGCCTGCGGCGGCGTCCGGTCCGCGCGCCCCGGGCCCACCATGCGCACGTCGCCGATCGCCCCGGCCGACTTCGTCGCCAGCCTGGCCAAGGGACTGGCCGTGCTGGAGTGCTTCGACACGCAGCGGCAGGGCTTGAGTGTCACTCTCGCCGCCGCACGAGCCGGAATCAGCCGTGCCGCGGCTCGCCGCCAGTTGCTGACCTTGACCCACCTCGGCTATCTCGAGAGCGACGGCAGCCATTATTGGCTCGCCCCACGGGTCCTGCGCCTGGCCGGCAGCTACCTGGCGGGCGCGCGCCTGCCGCGGCTGGTCCAGCCGACCCTGGACCGCCTCGCCGCGCGAACCGGAGAGTGGTTTTCCGCCGTCGTGCTCGACGAACGCGAAGTCGTGATCGTCGCCCGCAGCGGCCCGGCCGATGCCGGAACAGGCGACCCCCGGGCACTGCTGCGGGCCTACGGTCTGCATCTGGGTGCGCGCTTGCCCGCGCACGCCACCTCGACCGGTCGGATGCTGCTCGCCACCCTGGAACCCCACGCCCTCGAAGCCTGGCTGACTTCGCATCCGCTGCCGCGGTTGACGCCGTACACGACCACCGACGCCACCCAGTTTCGGGTCTTGCTGGACGCTGCCCGGCACGCCGACCACTGTTTCGCGAGCGAAGAGCACGAAGTCGGTGTGATGGCCCTCGCGGTCCCCTTGCGCAACATGGCGGGCCACGCGCTGGCGGCGCTCAATGTGATCGCGCCACCCGCGCGCCTGCAGCGCACGGCCGCGCAGCGGTCGCTGCTCGCGTTGCTCCAGGACGCGGCGGTCGAACTCCGAGGCCGCCTGTAGCGACAAGCTTTGTGCGTCATTCGCACAACTGTGCCGCTATACGCACAGAGATCAGAACAAAGGCGACCCGCCACCGCCCGCTGGTTCAAAGTCGAGCCAGCCACACCACGGAGTCGCCATGAACCGTCAACGCACCCAAGTCGCGATCGTCGGCGCCGGACCGGCGGGACTGCTCCTCGGCCAATTGCTGCACCGGGCCGGGATCGCCAACGTGATCGTCGAACGCCAGAGCGCCGCCTATGTGCTCGGTCGGATCCGGGCCGGGGTGCTGGAACAGACCACTTGCGACCTGCTCGACGAGGCCGGCGTCGGCGCCCGTCTGCACACCGAGGGCCTGGAGCACGGCGGCATCGAGCTGGGCTTCGGCGGCGCAAGGCACCGGGTGGACCTGCGCGAATTGACCGGCGGGCGGCATGTGACCGTCTATGGGCAAACCGAGATCACCCGCGACCTGATGGAGGCCCGTCGCGACGCGGCGCTGGAGACGCTCTACCAGGTCGAAGACGTGGCACTGGACGGGTTCGACAGCGCGCACCCGAGCGTGAGCTGGCGTCGAGACGGTGTCGCGCACACGCTGGACTGCGACTTCATCGCCGGCTGCGACGGCTTTCACGGGGTCAGCCGCGCGAGCGTGCCGAAGCCGGCGTTGCGCACCTACGAGAAGGTCTATCCCTTCGGCTGGCTCGGCATCCTGAGCGACACGCCGCCGGTCTCGCACGAACTGATCTATGCGAACCACCCGCGCGGCTTCGCGCTGTGCTCGATGCGTTCGACAACGCGCTCACGCTACTACATCCAGTGCGCCCTGGACGACCCGATCGCGCGCTGGAGCGATGCGGCATTTTGGGACGAGTTGCGGGCCCGCCTCGACCCGGCCACGGCGCAGGCCTTGCGCACCGGCCCGTCGATCGAAAAAAGTCTCGCCCCGCTGCGCAGCTTCGTCGCCGAACCGATGCGCTTCGGGCGCTTGTTCCTTGCCGGCGACGCCGCCCACATCGTTCCCCCGACGGGTGCCAAGGGCCTGAACCTGGCCGCCGCCGACGTCCACTTCCTTTCGCGCGCGCTGATCGAGCACTACCGGGAGCGCAGCGACGCCGGCATCGACGCCTATTCGGACACCTGTCTGCGGCGGATCTGGAAGGCCGAGCGCTTTTCCTGGTGGTTCACCTCGCTGATGCACCGTTTCCCCGAGTCCGGCGACTTCGGGCAAAAGCTGCAGCAGGCCGAACTGGACTACCTGGTGCATTCCACGGCGGCCTCGACCGCGCTGGCGGAAAACTACGTCGGCCTGCCCTACGGGCACGGTCTTTCGGGCTGATCAGCGACCGCGACCGGACCGCTGCAAGCGAACCGACGCGGCAAAGACGATCGCACCGGCACAGGCCAGCAAGGTGCCGACCCAGCCCGTCGATGTCCAGCCATGGCCTGCGGCGATGGCCACCCCGCCCAACCAGGCACCCAGGGCGTTGGCCATGTTGAAGGCGGAATGGTTCAAGGCCGCGGCCAGCGTCTGCGCGTCGCCGGCGACGTCCATCAGCCGGATCTGCAGCGCCGGTGCGATCGCCACGATGGTCCCCAACAAGAACACGTTGACCGCGATCGCCGGGGCGTACGGGGCGGTGAAGACAATGGCGCCGAGTACCAGCGCATCCCAGGCCAGCACCCCGGCGATCGTGCGCATCAACGCCTTGTCCGCCAGGCGCGAGCCGATCAGGTTGCCCACCACCATGCCCACCCCGAACAGAGCCAAAAACAGCGGGACCGCCGACAGCGCGATTCCGGTCACTTCGGTCAGCAAGGGTTTGATGTAGCTGAAGACAGCGAACATTCCGCCGAAGCCGATGGCGGCGACCCCGAGAGTGAGCCAGACCTGGGGTCGGGCGAGCGCGCCCAGTTCGCGCAAGGGGCTGGCGCCGGTGGCGGCCGGCAGATCCGGCACCGCGCGCCGCACCAGGACGCACGCCAGGACGCCGATCGCCCCGACGAAGACGAACGCGGCACGCCAGCCCCAATGCTGGCCCAGCCACGCCGCCAGCGGGACACCGACCAGGGTCGCGCTCGTCAGCCCCGACATCACCAGGCCGACGGCATGGGCGCGTCGCTCCGGCGGCGCCATCGACGCGGCCACCAGTGCCGCGACGCCGAAGTAGGCGCCATGCGGCAAGCCGGCGACGAAACGCAACAGGTTGAGCGACAGTTCCCCCGGGGCCAGCGCACTGGCGACGTTGCCCAGGGCGAACAAGGCCATCAACGCCACCAGCAGGCGGCGGCGTCGCCAGTGCGCGCCCAGAACGGCGAGCACCGGGGCGCCCAGCACCACGCCGAGCGCATAGGCGCTGATGACGTGGCCGGCGCGCGGGATCGATACGCCCAGGTCGGTGGCGACCTCGGGCAGCAGCCCCATGATGACGAATTCGCCCGTGCCGATGGCAAAGCCACCGACACCGAGTGCCAGCATCGCCGGCCCGAAGGCGGATGCGGACGGGCGGGTCCGCCCACCGGTCACGCGGTCGGCGGCGGTAGAGATTGAAGTCATGGACGAGGGGATTTCGAGTTCGGCGAATTATGCTGCGATGCAACAAGACTCGTGAACCCGAAGAAGAAATCCCCTCCGCTCCGCCTGCCTACCCCGCCCGGGGCGCCCCTGCCGTCTTACTTGGGCAAGAGCACCTTGTCGACGACGTGGATCACGCCGTTGGACTGCATCACGTCGGCGATGGTGACGTGGGCGGTGCCGCCCGATTCGTCGGTGACGACCACCATCCCGCCCGACAGCGATGCCACCAGGGTGCCACCCGAAACGGTCTTGAGCGTGGCCTGCCCGCCGCCCGCCTTGATCGCAGCCATCAGGCTCGTCGCATCCATCTTGCCGGCGACGACGTGATAGGTGAGGACCTTGGTCAGGGTGGGCTTGTTCTCGGGCTTGAGGAGGGTGTCCACGGTGCCCGCGGGGAGCGCGGCGAAGGCCGCGTTCGTGGGAGCGAAGACCGTGAACGGGCCCGGGCTCTTGAGGGTTTCGACCAGGCCCGCGGCCTTCACGGCGGCGACCAGGGTCGTGTGGTCCTTGGAATTGACGGCGTTGTCGACGATGTCCTTGGTCGGGTACATCGGCGCCCCGCCCACCATCGGAACGCTCGCCGTTGCAGCCATGCCGCCGCCCATCGGCTTGTCACCGTTCATCGGCGCACAGGCCGACAGCGCGCCGAGCGAAACGGCCAGGGCAGCGGCAAGCGAGGACAGTTTGATCGAATGCATGAGGTCTCCTTGAAGTACCTTGAAAGTACGTGCAGAACGCAGAAAATGCTGCGTCCGGCTTGTCTACGCGGCCGCCCGTTCCCTGGATGCAAGCTGCACCGGCCCAAGGTCTCGGCGAGCGTTCCGCGAGAGACTTCCCTGCTTCGATTCCCTGCCAAGTGACCGACCTCGAACTCACCCCCAAGCGCGTCGGCGTTTCCGGCGCCACGCTCACCCCGGAGCAAAAGCGCTTCAACACCCTGATCGCCAGGCTCGAGCGAGCACGCTCGCATCTTGCGGACTGGCACAGCGCGATATCCGCCTTTCGCACCACCTACGTCGGCCAGCATCTCCCCTTGCGCATGGAACGGGACGCCGCGCTCAAGCGATGGCTGCTCGCGCTGGAGGGCGCGGCCGGGAAGCAGCGTCTGAGCCGGTCCGATCAGACCACGGTGAGCCAGACCATCCTGGTTCAAACGACCCAGCTCCTGGAGCAGGGCGACGACCCGGAGCTCAAGGCGCTCTTCAACCGGTGGTCACCCGTCGACTACGACGCCGACAAGGCCGAAGGGTTGCGAATGCTCAAGGATCTCGCGGAGGCTGCCACCGGTCTGGACCTCGGCGACGTCGACGATCTGACGGACGAAGACGATGTGTACCGAAAGGTCCATGAGCGCGCCCGTGAAGCGGCTGCAGCGCCGCCTCGGCGCAAGACGGGCGCCCAAAAGCGCAAGGAGGCCGAGCGGCACGAAGCCACCTTGTCGGTTCGCGACGTGTTTCGCAAGCTCGCCAGCGCCCTTCATCCCGATCGGGAATCCGACCCGGCCCGCCGCGAAGCCAAGACCGCGCTGATGCAACGCGCCAACCAGGCCTATGGCGCCAACGACCTGCTGACGCTTCTGGAGCTGCAACTCGAGATCGAGCACATCGACAGCGCGCACCTCGCGACGGCCGACGCCCGGCGTCTCAAACACTACAACCGGGTGCTGAGCGACCAGATCAAGGAACTCCAGCTCGAAACCGACGCGCTGATCGTGGGACTGGCGGTCGAATTCGACCTGCACCTGGACCTGGCCGCGGGGCCCCGGCAGCTCAAGGCCGAACTGGCCCGGGAAACCGCCTGGATCGCTGCCGAGACGGCGCGGCTGCAAGACCAGATTCGCAGCTTCGAAAATCCCGCCCAGACCAAGCGTCTATTGAAAGACCTGCGCCGCCGGGCCGAAGCGCTCGACGCCGAGTTCCTCGACGAGCAGGTCCGGTGACGCGCCCGACCCGCCGACCCCGGCACGCATGACCCCTTCCCGGATCGCACTCGACCAGGGCGACGTGCACGAAGCTGCCGGTCGGCACGAGGCCGCTTTCGAAGCGTTCCAACGCGCCGTCGCGCTCGACCCCACCCACGCCCGCGCCTGGCGCCAACTCGGCAATCTGCTGCGCCGCGCTGGACGGCTTGCCGAGGCCTGTACCTGTTTCGAGCGGGCCTTGGCGCTCGGCGACGATCCGGAGCTCAACACGTTTTTCCTGAGCGCGGTCGGCGTCGGTCGTTTGCCGCCACAGGCTCCGATCGGGTTCGTCGGTGCCTTGTACGATCAATACGCGGCGCGCTTCGACGACCACCTTCAACACCAACTGGCCTACCGCGGACCCGAATGGCTGGCGGCGCTCGTCGGCACCCCAGGGGCGCCACGCTTTCGCAGCGTCCTCGACCTGGGTTGCGGCACCGGACTCGCAGGCACGCAGTTTCGCCCGCTGACCGATCGCCTCGAAGGCGTCGATCTCTCGCCCCGGATGCTCGCCCGGGCCGCCGCCGGGGGCGCTTACGATCAGCTCTCGGCCGCCGAACTGCTCGACCACCTGAGGAACACCCCGCGCCGCCACGATCTGGTCGTGGCGTGCGACGTGTTCATCTACATCGGCGACCTGCGCGCGGTATTTCGAGAAGTGCACCGAGTGCTCGAACCAGGGGGCCGGTTCGCCTTCACGACCGAGTCCTGCGGTGCCTCCGAAGGCTACGACCTCTTGCCGACGCTGCGCTACGGGCACAGCGAAAACGGGGTGAGGACCTGGGCGGCAGGGGCGAGCTTCGAGGTGCTGCAAGTGCGCCGCGCGCCGTTGCGTATCCAGGACGGCGTCCCCGTGGATGGGCACTTGTTCGATCTGGGCAAGCCGGCCCGGCCGCCGCGTACGACTGACCAACCCGCCGTCTGACATGTGAATTCAGGCCGACGCGAGCGGCTCGCCCAACCCGCCGTCGTCCTCGAGATCGCGCAGGTCGAGACCCCGCGTCTCGACACAAAAGCGGGCCACCAGCAAGAGTGCCAGCAGCACCGGGACGAGGATCGCGAGACCGGCGACCAGCAGCGTCGGCACCAGGCCGAGCAAGCTCAGCAACTGCGCCGCGAGGCCGCCGCCTTTCGTGCAGGCGGCGACCCAGCCAGTGGCGCGGCCACGCACCCCGTGCGGGTAACTCTCGGCGGCGTAGGGCAGGAGCATCGCGATGATGCCGTTGATTCCGACGATCAGGAGCGCGAACGACCACACCGGATTCGCGCTGCCGGGTTTGGCGAGCTCGAGGTACACGACACCGACCAGCCCGGCCGCCATCAGGACGATCGCGCCGAGCAGCGACCCCTTGCTGCTCCAGCGGCTGTAGAGCAGCGCGGCAATGAACACCGTCGGTAGCGCGATCAGCGCCGAAGCCGCCAGCAGCTCGCTGGACAACCGCATGCTGTAGCCCTTGGCGACCAGGTTCGCCGGCATCCACAGCAACAGCCCGAAGTTCACCAGTCCCCAGGCAAAGGCCGCGATGCTCAGGGCCCAGGTCGACCCGATCAGTCCCGGCAGGACACGCGGCGCCGGATTGACGCGTGCACGGCGGTCGTCCCCGGCGAGCCCGACGTGCCCGTTCGGGTCGGCCCCTTCGGCGCGCACGACGCAGCCGAACCCGCGCAGCGTCTCGCGCATCTCGACCAGCCTGCCGAGCCGCAGCAGGAACTTCGGTGACTCCGGAATGAACGCGTTCAAAAAGATCAACGCCAAGCCGGTGGGGAGATTGAGGAACCACAGGATGCGCCAACTGAAGACCGGCTCGAGCCAAGCGGCGCAACCACTGGCGGCGAGATAACCCCCGACCGCCCCCACGCCTCCGACCAGCACCAGCACCCAGCCGCGATGGCGCGACGGCATGGTTTCCACCAGCAGCGCATAGGCGACGGGCAACATCCCGCCGGCCGCTGCGCCCATGAGGAAGCACATGCCCACGTTCCACCACAGCGACGGCATCGCCCCGCAGATGGACGTCCCGACGAACATCACGGCCGACAGGAGGATGGACGCGCGCCGCCCGTAGAGGTCCGCCAGCCATCCCCACAGCACCGAGCCGACCACCGTCCCGCACAGCGCAGCGAACGGCAGCCAGGCGATGGTCGTTTTCGGGACCGCATATTCCTGGGTCATCCCCGGCACGACGAAGCCCAGGCTCGCCGGCTTCATGACATCGATCACCAGCGCGACGGTCAGCACCAGCATGAGGCGCCAGTGCGCCCAGCCGAGCGGGGCGTCTTCGGGAGCAACGATGCGCAGGTCGCGCGGGAGCGGTCCGGGCACCGGTTGCGCCCGCGGCACCAGGCCGAAGCCAGCCGCCACGATCCCCGCCACGATGAGTCCCATGCCGACCCGCATCGGCGTGTCCATGGGCATGTCGGCCAAGCGAAAGCCGTCGCCTCGGCCCATCCAGAACATCGGAAGGTGAAGCAGGACACCCAGCGTCACCGCGAGGCATCCCGAAACAAAAATCCAGAGGTGGCGGCGATCGGCGAGAACGTGGGTCGATGTCATGGCGTTCGGAAAACAGCAGGCCGACGAGCTCAGCCCAAACGGAATATTTTTCGCACCGCATGCGTGTCGACCGTGTCGAAGGGCCGGTGACCAGGCACGCAGGCCTTGCCGAACGGGACATTTTTTTCTCGTTGGCCTTGGCCCCGTTCGCCCTGAGCTTGACGCAGGTCCCCGTGCCCAGTCACCGGCCCTTCGACCCAGCTCAGGGCGTACGGGGGTGGGGGTGTGTCCTCATCATACCGTTCGGGTTGAGCCCGTCGAAGCGCGAACGGGGTGGTGGGGCACTGGTCAAAAAACGGTTCGACTGCACTTGTCGAGCCTTCCGTGCCGGTCACCGGCCCTTCGTCGAACTCAGGGCGAACGGGGTGAGGGGCGGAGACCCGCCACGACCCCATCAGCGTTCCGACGTCCCTTGAACGCCCCTCTCTTGATTCTTCTCGCCACCACCCTATAATTCGCGCTGCTAGCACTCATCTAGTGTGAGTGCTAACGACGGCACGGCGTCCGACCCCCCGGGTGACGCCGGCCCCGTCACACATGTGATTGAGTGCTCACTTATCTGCGAGCCTCAGGCGCGTAACAAACCAGTCGCTACTACCAGGAGATGCTATGAAACTTCGTCCGTTGCACGATCGTGTGATCGTCAAGCGCCTCGAGCAAGAAACCAAGACCGCCTCGGGCCTGATCATCCCCGACAACGCCGCCGAAAAGCCCGACCAGGGTGAAGTGCTGGCCGTCGGCCCGGGCAAGCGCAACGAAAAGGGCGACTTCGTCGTCCTCAACATCAAGGTCGGCGACCGTGTCCTGTTCGGCAAGTACAGCGGCCAGACCGTCAAGGTCGACGGCGAAGAACTGCTGGTGATGAAGGAAGACGACCTGTTCGCGGTTGTCGAGAAGTAAGCCCTACTTCCCTCGCTTCACCCATCCCGTCCAACTTTCAGAATTTCGGAGCAAATCAACATGGCAGCAAAAGACGTCATTTTCGGCGGCGACGCCCGGGCCCGCATGGTCGAGGGTGTGAACATCCTGGCCAACGCCGTCAAGGTCACCCTCGGCCCCAAGGGTCGCAACGTGGTGCTCGAGCGTTCCTTCGGCGGCCCGACGGTCACCAAGGACGGGGTCTCGGTCGCCAAGGAAATCGAACTGAAGGACAAGCTTCAGAACATGGGCGCCCAGATGGTCAAGGAAGTCGCTTCCAAGACCTCCGACATCGCCGGCGACGGGACCACCACGGCAACCGTGCTGGCTCAAGCCATCGTTCGCGAGGGCATGAAATATGTCGCCGCGGGCATGAACCCGATGGACCTCAAGCGCGGCATCGACAAGGCCGTCACGGCGCTGGTCGAGCAGCTGAAGAAGCAGTCCAAGGCCACCACCACGTCGAAGGAAATCGCCCAGGTCGGCACCATCTCGGCCAACAGCGATGAAGAAGTCGGCAAGATCATCGCCGACGCGATGGACAAGGTCGGCAAGGAAGGCGTCATCACCGTCGAAGACGGCAAGAGCCTCAACAGCGAACTCGAAGTCGTCGAAGGCATGCAGTTCGACCGCGGCTACCTCTCGCCGTACTTCATCAACAACCCGGAAAAGCAGACCGCGGTTCTGGACAACCCCTTCGTGCTGCTCTTCGACAAGAAGATCAGCAACATCCGCGACCTGCTGCCCACCCTGGAGCAAGTCGCCAAGTCCGGCCGCCCGCTGCTGATCGTCGCCGAGGAAGTCGAGGGCGAAGCCCTGGCGACCCTGGTGGTCAACACCATTCGCGGCATCCTCAAGGTCGTGGCCGTCAAGGCGCCGGGCTTCGGTGATCGTCGCAAGGCGATGCTCGAAGACATCGCCATCCTGACGGGCGGCAAGGTCATCGCCGAAGAAGTCGGCCTGACCCTGGAGAAGGTGCAGCTGGCCGATCTCGGCCAGGCCAAGCGCGTCGAAGTGGGCAAGGAAAACACCACCATCATCGACGGCTCGGGCGCCGCGGCCGACATCGAGGCGCGCGTCAAGCAAGTGCGCATCCAGATCGAGGAAGCCACCAGCGACTACGACCGTGAGAAGCTGCAAGAGCGCGTGGCCAAGCTGGCCGGCGGTGTTGCCGTCATCAAGGTCGGTGCCGCGACCGAAGTCGAGATGAAGGAAAAGAAGGCGCGTGTCGAAGACGCGCTGCACGCGACCCGTGCCGCGGTCGAAGAAGGCATCGTTGCCGGTGGCGGCGTGGCGCTCCTGCGCGCCAAGCAGTCGGCCGGCACGATCAAGGGCGACAACGCCGACCAGGACGCCGGCATCAAGCTGGTGTTGAAGGCCATCGAAGCGCCGCTGCGCGAGATCGTCTACAACGCCGGCGGCGAAGCCAGCGTCGTCGTCAATGCCGTCCTCAACGGCAAGGGCAACTACGGCTTCAATGCAGCCAACGACACCTACGGCGACATGATCGAGATGGGCATCCTGGATCCGACCAAGGTGACCCGCACCGCCCTGCAAAACGCGGCGTCGGTCGCGTCGCTGATGCTGACCACGGAAGCGATGATCTCCGAGTCGCCCAAGGACGACTCCCCGGCCGGCGGCGGCATGCCCGGCGGCATGGGCGGCATGGGCGGCATGGGTGGGATGGACATGTAAGGCACTCGTCGCCGGTTCGCCGGCGCCTGGCCTGTCACGTCGAAAGGGTCGCCTAGGCGACCCTTTTTTCATGCCTACGCGCCGGGCCTCTCGGCGCGTTCAGGCCGCCAGAAATTTTCCGATCTCGTCGGCCACCCATTCGGGGCGCTCGTGAATGATCCAATGGGTCGCGCCCGGGACGCGCAGCAAGCGCAGGTCCGGGACGAAGGCGTCCAGGCCGTCGATCAAGGATTTCGGCAAGGCCTTGTCTTCGAGGCCCCAGATCACCAGCGTGGGGACCCTGACCGTCACGAACTCCGCGGGGAATTCGATCTTCATCAGCGAGTCGTCCTGTTCGGTCGGGGGACGCAATGGGGACGCGCGGTAGTAGTTGCAACCGCCGCCGAGCCCCGCTCCCCAGACGGCATGGTATTGGTCTCGAACCTCGGGGGTCAGCCAACCGCCGCCAGGGTGCGACCGATCGGTCGCGCCCATGTTCTCGAACATGGCCCACAGCCGGGCGTAGTCGTTTTCGGCGAGGCGCTTTTCCGCATCGGGCCGGCACAGGAAGTTCATGTAGGAACTGGCTGCGCGCTGTTCGGGGTTGTATTTGAGCTCGCGCAGGAAGGTGGCGGGGTGCGGCGAATTGATGATGACCAGCCGCTGCATCAGCTCCGGGCGCTGGGCCGCCAGCGACCAGGCGATCGCGCCGCCCCAGTCATGCGCCACGAGCGCCGCCAGCGGACCGCCGCCGAGCTGGCTGATCAACGCGTCGAGATCGGCCATCAGGTGTTTGACCCGGTACTGCTCGGCTTCGGCCGGCGCCGAAGAGGGGGCGTAGCCACGCAGATTGGGGGCGACGCAGCGAAACCGGTCGCCGAAATGCTCGAGCAGCGCATCCCAGACGAACGCGGCCTCGGGAAACCCATGCAAGAACAACAGCACGGGAGCGCCGGGCCGGCCGCTGGCGCGGCAATTCAAGGTGATGCCGTGAGGCAGCGTCGCGTCGAAGATGTCGATCATGGATGGATCCATTCGTAGAGTACCTGGGCGGCGTCGTCGACGCCGGTCTTCTTCAGGGCGGAGAACGCCGCCACCTGCGCGTCGGACTCGTCGGTCGCCAGCTCGCCCAGGAGGGCCCCGGCGCTTGCGAGCGCCGCAGCGGCCTCGCTGCGGTTGAGCTTGTCGACCTTGGTGAGCAACACCAGCAACTTGACCGACCCGCTGCCGAGCCGCGGGGCGACGAATCGCATCAGTTGCTGGTCCAGATCGGTAAACCCCAGCCGCGAGTCGACCATCAGCACGACCCCGACCAGGCTGCGGCGGACGTCGAGGTAGTCGGCCATGACTTTTTGCCAGCGCAGCTTGGCACCTCGTGCGACGGCTGCGTAGCCATAGCCTGGCAAGTCGGCGAAGAGTGCGTCCGGCGCATTCTTCGGCCCCAGGTCGAACAGGTTGATGTGCTGCGTGCGGCCCGGTGTCTTCGAGGCGAAGGCCAGGCGCTTTTGCTGGGTCAGGGTATTGATGGCGGTCGACTTGCCCGCGTTGGAGCGGCCGACGAAGGCGATTTCCGGCAGGTCGGTGGGCGGCAGTTGGTCGAGCTGGCTGGCGGTGGTGCGAAAGCGCGCGGTATGGGTCCAGGCGAGCGCGCGCTTGACCGGGTCGAGCGTTTCGGCACTGACTTCAGGGCCGGGATAGGAATTGTTTTGCTCTGCCATGGGGGGCCCAAAGCGCTCATTGTAAAATCACTGGGTTTTGCACAAGAAACACGTCGTCAACATGAAGTCTCTCGCCTCCGCTGTGAAGTCCTCGGCCGTCGTCGCTGTCGCGCTGCTGCTGGCAGGGTCTGCTGGCGCGCTTTTCGCCCAGGAGGCCAAACCCGCGACGACCGCCAAAGCCGACCCGGCCAAGGGGCAGCTGATCGCCACCAACGTCTGCGCCGCCTGCCACACCTTCGACGGCTCGCGCGGCAGCCCGGCCTACCCGATCCTGCAGGGTCAGCACCCGCAGTATCTCGTCAAGCAGTTGACCGAATTCAAGGCGGGCAAGCGCGTCAACCCAATCATGAACGGCATGGCCGCGACCTTGAGCGAGGCCGACATGCGCAACGTCGCCGCGTTCTACGCCAGCAAGGATCCCAAGCCGGGCTTCGCCAAGAGCAAGGCCACGGTGGCCCTGGGCGAGAAGATCTACCGCGGTGGCATCGCCGAGCGCCAGGTGCCGGCGTGCGCGGGCTGCCACAGCCCGAACGGCGCGGGAATTCCGATTCAGTACCCGCGCCTGGCGGGCCAGCAGGCCGACTACACGGCCGCCCAGCTGGTCGCGTTTCGGGGCGGCGTGCGCACCAACAGCCTGCCGATGCTCGGCGTCGCGGCCAAGCTCAACGACCGGGAAATCCAGGCGGTCGCCGATTACATCGCCGGCTTGCACTGACCGGCTTACGCTTGTCGAAAGGGCCGGTGGCGCACCGGCCCTTTCCACGTCGATGGGTCGCATCCGCGGGGTGCCCCGGATAATCGATCACCATGAGCGTCACTCCCTCCGGCTACGACGGGCGCAGCTCGAGGCGCTGGGTGCGCGACGCGATCGAGCTGGTCTCGTCGATGCGGTTCTCGATTTCGCTGCTGACCGTGATCTGCGTCGCCTCGGTGATCGGCACCGTGATCACGCAGCACGAGCCCTACGGCAACTACGTCAACCAGTTCGGGCCGTTCTGGGCCGAGCTGTTTTCGCGAGTCGGCCTGTTCACGGTCTACAGCGTCTGGTGGTTCCTGCTGATCCTGGCATTCCTCGTCGCTTCGACGAGCCTGTGCATCGCGCGCAACCTGCCCAGGATCTGGGTCGAGCTGCGAAGCGACAAGGTTCACCTGCGCGAGCAATCGCTCGCCTCGTTCCATCATCATGGCACCTCGGTCGTGACCGAGCCCCCATCGCAGGCCCTCGCGCGCATCGACCGGCTCCTGACGCACGCCGGCTGGCGAACGAAAGTCCAGGAGCGCGCCGGCGGCACCATGGTCGCGGCGCGGCGCGGGGCCGCCCACAAGATCGGCTACCTCGCCGCGCACTCGGCGATCGTGCTGGTATGCCTGGGTGGCCTGCTCGACGGTGACTTGATCGTTCGCCTGCAGATGATGCTGCAAGGCAAGAGCTCCTACGCCGGCGGCGGCGCGATGCGCGACGTGCCCGAGCGCTTCCGGCTCGGACCGGGCACCCCGACCTTTCGCGCCCACCTGCTCGTGCCCGAAGGCGCGCGCTCCGGCACCGCGGTGATCAGCATGCAGGACGGGGTCGTGCTGCAGGACCTGCCGTTCGACATCGAGTTGAAAAAGTTCATCGTCGAGTACTTCCAGACCGGCATGCCCAAATTGTTCGCGAGCGACATCGTGATCCACGACCGCGCCACGGGCGAGGCGATCCCGGTCACCGTCAAGGTCAACGCGCCTGCGTTCCATCGGGGCGTGGCCATCTACCAGAGCAGCTTCGACGATGGTGGCTCGTCGCTGCAGTTGAAGGCGATTCCGATGACCCCGGGGGGACGGCCGTTCGAGATCAGTGGCGTCGTCGGGGGGAGCACCCGGATCTCCGATGGCAACGCGAGCATGACGCTCGAATTCAGCGGCCTGCGCGTGATCAACGTCGAAAATCTCGGCGCCTCTTTGTCGGACGGCTCGGCCGACGTGCGCACGGTCGACCTGGCCGGCGCCCTGGCCGAGCACCTGGGTGCAGCCGTGAAGGCCGGCCCGAAAAAGGAACTCCACAACGTCGGTCCCTCGGTCAGCTACAAGCTTCGCGACGCTTCGGGGCAGGCGCGCGAGTTCAACAACTACATGCTGCCGGTCGACCTCGACGGCCAGCGCGTGTTCCTCGCCGGTGCGCGTGCCCACCCGGACGAGGCATTTCGGTACCTGCGTATTCCCGCCGATGACCAGGACCACATCGACGGCTGGGCCCGCTTGCGCGCGGGCCTGCTGGACCCGGCCAAGCGCCGGCGAGCCGCGGCCCGCTACGTCGCATCGGCGGCTCCCCCGGGCAAGCCGGAGCTGGCGGCGCAGCTCACCACCACCGCGATCAAGGCACTGGCGCTTTTCGCCGGCGCCGAGCCCAGCGGGCAGGACGACCGCAACGGCTCGGAGCGTGCGCCGGGGGGTCTGGCATCGCTCTCGGAGTTCATCGAGAGCAGTGTTCCCGAGCCCGACCGGCCGCGCATCGCCGAGGTGCTGCTGCGCATCCTCGACGGCAGTCTGTTCGAAATGCTCAACCTGACGCGCGAGGACGCCGGCCTGCCAGCGTTGACCCCGAGCCCCTCGACCCGGGCCTTCATGACCCAGTCGGTCCTCTCGCTGTCCGACAGTTTTCTCTACCCGGCGCCGGCGCTGTTCGAGCTGAGCGACTTCAAACAGGTGCAGGCGAGCGTGTTCCAGGTGGCCCGCGCACCCGGAAGAACGCTCTTCAATGTCGGCGCCGTCCTGTTGATCATCGGAGTCTGCGCGATGCTCTGCATCCGCGAGCGGCGGCTTTGGGTCTGGCTGGTGCATGCCGATGGCGGCACCCGCATCACGACCGCGCTCTCGACGACCCGCCGCACCCTCGACGCCGACGCCGAGTTCGACCACCTCAAGGCCCGGATACTGACCCTTTCATGAACCCCACCACGCTCGAGACGATGGCCCTGGGCCGACCTCCCGGCCCGCGCGGCTTCTTTGCCGGACGCACGCTCGCGGATTGGCTCTTCGCCACGGCCGTCCTGACCGCAGGCGCGGTCGCGTTCTCGCACTTCGCGGCATCGATGGACGCGTACGAGAAACTGATCTTGATCGGGACGCTGCCGGTCGCGGTCTGGCTCGGATGGTCCTGGCATCCGCTGCGAGGCTTGATCGCCGGCGTGGCGCTGGCGTCGCTGTGGGGAGTCGCCCTCTACGCGCGCCGTCCGGGGAGTGACGGGGCCGACCTCGCGCAAGGCGACCAGGTCTTCATGCTGAAGTATTTCCTGTCGAGCCAGAGCGCGATCATGTGGATGAGCGTGCTGTGTTTCATGAGCACGGCCTTCTACTGGATGGGATTCGCGGCCAAGACCGAGACCAACGCGCCGGTGCGGATCGGCACGGGCCTGGCCTGGGCGGCCGTGTTCATGGCGCTGACCGGCACGCTCGTGCGCTGGTACGAAAGTCATCAGATCGGCCCGGACATCGGCCACATCCCGCTGAGCAATCTGTACGAAGTGTTCGTGCTGTTCGCGTGGCTGACCACCCTCCTCTACCTCTACTACGAGCAGCACTACAACACCCGATCGTTGGGCGCGTTCGTGATGACGATCGTGAGCTGTTCGGTGGGCTTCCTGATCTGGTACACGTTCGCCCGCCAGGCGAGCGAGATCCAGCCGCTCGTGCCGGCGCTGCAGAGTTGGTGGATGAAGCTGCACGTCCCCGCGAATTTCATCGGCTACGGCAGCTTCGCGCTCGCCGCGATGGTGGCCCTGGCCTCCGTCCTCAAGACCGGCTCGACCCGGGCCTTGTGGACCGGCTTGCTGGGCGTCCCTGCCGTGGTGGTGGCGCTGCCCCTGTTGGTTCTGGCGTTGTTCGGTGGCCTGACGCCGGATTCGCTGGGCGCGGTCGGCAAGGCCGGTCGCATGGTCGGCGGCACGATGGGATTTTTCGCCCTGACCATCCTGTCGAGACGCTGGATCAATGTCCGCACCCCGAGCGCGGCGATTGTCGACGACCTCATGTACAAGTCGATCGCGGTGGGCTTCGCGTTCTTCACGATCGCCACGGTCCTGGGGGCCTTCTGGGCGGCGCAGGCGTGGGGCGGCTATTGGAGTTGGGACCCGAAGGAGACCTGGGCCCTGATCGTCTGGCTCAACTACGCCGCCTGGCTGCACATGCGCTTGATGAAAGGGCTGCGCAGCAACGTCTCGGCCTGGTGGGCATTGACCGGGCTCGTCGTCACCAGCTTCGCCTTCCTGGGCGTGAACATGTTCCTTTCCGGACTGCACTCCTACGGCACCTTGTAGCGCGGTGGCGGTGCCGCGGCCGGGGCCGCAAGACCAGGGCCCGGTGAGCTACGCGGGCGGGGCCGCCGTCTCGACCACCGGACCCGGTGGCATCAGCAGCGTGTCCACCCCGTAGAGGTGCGCCAGCGCGAAGAGCTTGGCCGGTGGACGCCGGACCATGAACGGCTTGCCCGAGCCTTCGGCCGCCCGCTGCAGGTCGAGCAACACCGCCAGTGCGGCCGAATCGAAGTGCCTCAGGTTGGAGGCATCGACCAGCACCGCGGGCTCGGTCGACGCCGCGCTCATCGCCTGGGCGAGCAAACGCCGGGTGTCGTTCGCCTCCCGGGCGGTGAGGGTCGCAGGCAGCAGCAACATCGGCGGGTTCAGGTCCGCGCCGCCGCGGCCTTGTTGCGCGCCGCGAGCTTGGCGATCAGGCCGTCGATGCCGCCGTTGCTGATCTCCTGCGAGAAGGTGTTGCGGTAGTTCTCGACCAGCCAGACCCCCAGCACGTTGATGTCATAGACCTTCCAGCCCGCCGCGGTCTGCTCGAGCCGGTAGTCGAGCTGGACCGGATCGCCGCGACCCTTGACCTCCGTGCGCACGACGACTTCCTTGTCGCCGGGCGCGTTGCGCGAGGGCTTGAGTTCGACTGTCTGGTCCTGCACCTGCGCGAGCGCGCCCGAGTAGGTGCGCACCAGCAGCAACTTGAACTGCTCCTGCAGGTTTTTCTGCTGCTCCGGGGTGGCCTGGCGCCAGTAGCGCCCGACGGCCGAGGCGGTCATGCGCTCGAAGTCGACATAGGGCATGACCTTGGTGTCGACCAGCGCCATGACTTTTTGCACGTCGCCTTGCTTGATCGAAGTGTCGGCTTTCACCGACTGAAGCACATCGGTCGAGACCTGGGTGATCAGGGCTTCGGGGGTCTTGGCATCCTGGGCCCCTGCGAAGGTCGCGCCGACACTGAGCATGGCGGCGGTCAGCCAGGGGAGAAAACGTTTCGAGTTGAACATGGACATTCCTTAGGGTTCGGCGTCGCGACGAGCACGCAAGATTCAAAGCTTACCGCGCCTGGCCGGAACGAGCCCGGTCACGCCCGGCGCCTCTACAACGCGCGAGGCCACCGAACGGTTCACTGCGCAGCGGAAGCGGGCGTCGCCGGCGCGTGCGCGTTGCCCGCAGGCGCGGAAGCGGGCGTGTCAGGGG